>CALVSD010000027.1 GCA_944358805.1 uncultured Bacilli bacterium | reverse complement strand
AATTTATATAATATATTAATCGCATCCATTGGGGTTAATTCTAAAACATTAATATTTTTAAGTTCTTTTTCTACTTCGCTTTCTTTTGGTTCAAAATCTAAAGGAAGTGTTGTCTGAACTGTTACATCTCTTTTCTTCTCTTTATTTTCATATACTTTAAGTATATCTTCTGCTCTATCAATTACTTCTTTAGGAAGTCCTGCTAATGTTGCTACATTAATACCATAACTTTTATCAACACTACCATCTTTTACTTTATGTAAGAAAGTAATTTTTCCATCTTCTTCACTAGCTGCTACATGTTTATTTTTTAAATGTTTTAATGTTCTGTCCAAGTCAGTTAATTCATGATAATGGGTAGAAAATAAAGTTTTACATCCAATTTTATTATGAATATATTCTAGTATTGCTTCTGCTAGACTCATACCATCAAATGTAGCAGTACCTCTTCCTAATTCATCAAATAAGATTAAACTATTTTTAGAGGCATTAGCTATAGCATTAGATGCTTCTTTCATCTCTACCATAAATGTAGATTCTCCACTTACCAAGTCATCACTTGCCCCAATTCTTGTAAATATCTTATCAAATACAGGTAAACTTCCCTCTTTCGCCGGTATAAAACACCCTATTTGAGCCATTATAACAGTTATTCCAAGTTGTCTCATATAAGTAGACTTACCAGCCATATTAGGTCCTGTAATTAATAATATACTAGTATTTTTATCCATTATTATATCGTTAGACACATACTCATCTTTAATTACTTTTTCTACGACTGGATGCCTTGAATCAATTAATCTTATTTCATTATTATCATTAATATTAGGTCTTACATAATTATATTTTTCTGCAACTAATGCAAAAGACTGTAAGACATCTATCTCACTAATTACTTTAGATATTTCTTGTAACTTAGGAATATACTCTTTTACTTTATCTCTAATACTTATAAATAAAGAATATTCTAAATTAATTATTTTCTCTTCACTAGTCAATATTAAATCTTCTTTTTCTTTTAATAAAGGATTAATATATCTTTCACAATTAGCTAAAGTTTGTTTTCTAATATATCCCATATCTTCTGTTATTTGATTAATACTACCCTTAGATACTTCGATATAATACCCAAATACTTTATTAAATCCTACTTTTAAATTCTTAATACCTGTTCTTTCTCTTTCTTCTATTTCAAAATTAGATATAAAGTTTTTACCACCACTTCTAAGTTCCTTTAATTCATCTAATTCACTAGAATATCCTTCTTTTATTAAATATCCTTCTTTAAGACCAACTGGAGGATTTTCATAAATAGAATTTTCTAATAAATTATATAGGTCTTCTAATACTTCTATATCATAATAAAAGTTAATACTATTTAATATATATTTTATTTCTGGTAAATGTTTTAAAGAATTTTTTAATTGTAATAAATCTCTTGCATTAGCATTTCCTAAAGCAACTCTACCTGATAATCTTTCTAAATCATATACTTCATATAAAGCTTTCCTCAAGTCTTCACATAGTAAAAATTCTTCAAGTAATTTACTTACTATATCATATCTATTATTTATAATAGTTTTATCCACTAATGGATTTTCAATCCAAGTCTTTAACTTTCTAGATCCCATTGCAGTCTTAGTATTATCAAGAAGCCATAATAAAGAATAAGTTCGCTCTTTTAGTCTTAAACTTTCTGTTAATTCCAAATTTCTTTTAGTATGAATATCCATCTTTAAATAATCATCATTCTTAATTACTTTTAATTTTTGTAAATGAGTCATATTTCTTTTTTGATTAATAATTAAATAATAAAGCAGATGATTTACTGATATTTTATATCTTTCATCTTTTATATTTTCTACTACATATTCATAATCTTTTTCCTCATATATGTTATCAGTAATAGTAATAGGTATCTTATATTGAGTTTTAAAAATACTAATAATTGCATTATCTATTTTACTATTTATAATTAATTCTTTAATACCTAAAGATACTACTTCACTAATTAATTTATTACTATCATTATCAAGTATTTTTGAATAAATTTCCCCCGTAGTAATATCTGAATAACTTAGTACATAACAGTATTCAAAATTATAAATACTACCTATATAATTATTTTCTTTTTCGTTTAATGTATCACTTATAATAGTACCTGAAGATATTACTTCTGTAACACTTCTTTCTACTATTCCTTTTGCTTCTTTTGGATCTTCCATCTGCTCACATATAGCTACTTTATACCCTTTTTTAATTAATTTATCTACATATATATCTACTGCTTTATGAGGAACACCGCACATAGGAACTTTTTCTTCTAATCCTGCTTGTCTTCCTGTTAAAGTAAGTTCTAATTCATGTGATACAGTTATTGCATCATCAAAAAACATTTCATAAAAATCCCCCAAACGATAAAACAATATTACATCTTGATATTTATCTTTAAGTTCTACATAATGCTTCATCATTGGAGCTAACTTACTTCTATCTACTTCATTTAACTTCATTTTACCTCATCCCTTACTAATGAATTATATCAGAAAAAAGAAAAAAGAACAATTAATTATTCTTTCTTCTTATAAGTTTTTTAGTATTGTAATTAAAAATGAAATTACTTCTTCTTCCTCCTAATAAGATGTCTAACTGTATCTTCTTCTAATTTATTAATATTTATAAATTGATTATATCCATCATCTAAAATATATTTATATTTATAATACATTTTAGAAAATTCTGTTTTTATTTTTTCATATTCAGAAATTGATAATTGAATTGATTTATCGTATTCAGGTATTTTATCCAAGTTTTTATCAAGATCAAGCTTTACTGATTTAATAGGAGTATCCACTAAAGCTAATAACATTTCATAAACATTAAAAAATATTCCTATATATATTTTTTTAAATTTATATTCACTATCGTTCAGATAAAAAGGAATGGCACTTAATAACAAATCTATAACAGCTAATATTACAAACACATAAAACCAGTATTCAGCCACATTTAAATTACTAATAACTTGACTTTTATCCACTTCCGTCTTAGATACTTCATAATATTTTTCAGTAGATGTTCCTTCTTTATATACGGTTTCTTTTATATCATAACTTAATTTAGTTAAATCAATATCAAAGTAACCATCCAAACTTTCAAAAGTATAATCACTTACATCATAAGTTTCCATAGTTCTAACCGGATTCATATTGAATAAAACATTATTGTAAACTTTACTATAAACATTTAGTTTAATGTTAGAGTCAATATCATCACTAATATCAAAAAGCATATCTTCTTTATTAGGTTCATTATCGACAGAAGAATATGTAGTAACTGTACCACTATAACATTTATCTGTACTTATGAATTTAGAAACCTTTGAAACTCCCAAATATGAACATCCTAAAATAGATAAACTTAACATTATAGAAAGTCCTCTTTTTTTAAGCTCTTCTTTTCTTTCTTTTATAGAATCATTTAAACGAAAAATAGAATCAAAATTATTTCTTTTTTGTGTTTCAACGATTGTTATATCATTAATAATTTTATTTAAGTTTTTATAAATAGTACTAAACTGGTCGTTTATTTTATCGACAAATTCTTTATTAGACGAATTTATTTTCGCAAGCATTCTGATAACTTTTTTATCAAAAATTTCATTGCCATTAAATTCTATATTGTACATATAATTAATTAGTAGTTGACAATTCACATTTTCATTTTTTTTCTCTGAAAGTAATTGAGTTATAAATTCATAATCTTCTTTAATATATTCTATAAATTTTTGTTTAATATTTTTATTTTTAATAGCATAATCATAAATTAAACTTTTATTAGAAAATAACAATTCTTTTTGCATAAGATTATAAGCAATAAAATAAAAATGTTTTATTAATTCTTCGGCTTTATCTAACCCAATATTATCTTCGTCAATTTTTTTTATTATTTGTAACATTTGTTTAACACATATCATTACCATTTCCTTATCAATATCTTCTTTATCAATACGCCATAAATTTGTATCAAGAGAATCGTCCGCTAATACAAATTTATTATATCCTAGTAATTCCATCTTTAATTTATCTAACTTAACAAGCACTTCACTAAGTTGTTCTTCTAGTATATCTTCAACTGGACAATATACTATTTCTTCAAGTTCTTTAAAATATTTTTCTATATTTATCCACTCTGATAATGAATAAATTAGATCTTTCAGTTCATGCGCTGTATTTTTAATTAATTCTCTTTTATCCATAATACCCTCCGAAAAACTATATTATATATATTAATTTATACATACAACAATGTCAAGATTTATATTAATCTTTATTATAAATATTAATTATCCTTTCTTCTTGCAAGTTTTTTACTATCTTTTTGCTCATCAATAATTTTAAAGCGATTTAAAAATAAATTCGCTTCCATTAACAAATAACTATATTTTTGGTATAACCTATCAAATTCTTCTTTTACTTCTTTATCATGAATCTTTAATTTATCAATTTCTTGTTTTAATATTTCAATGTTATTTATTGCCTTTTTTATTTCATTCATATTACTTTCATATTGACTATATAAAGATGGATTAAACTTAGTTTTTCCAAACAATATATACAAATTATATGTTAATCCAAGTCCAAGACACCATTCCTTTTTAGAAATATAACAACAAACAACCGAAGTAAGTTCACATAATAACCATGTTAGTGATATTACCAAAGTAGATAATAAATAGTAATCACTCGAATAAAAGGTTTCATAAATTTCATTATCATTTATATCAGTAATTACTACTTCACTATATTCAAAATCAGGAGTATCATCTTCATAAGGAGTTAAACTAATGTCATAATATAAATCATCTAAATTTATATCTAAATAATCTTTAATATCACTTAAAGTTATATCACTAACATCATAAGTAGATATTGTTCTTTGATTATCAAATACTTTACTATATACATTTATCTTTACACTATCTATAGGGTTACTAGATACCTCTAATTCTATTGGGGTCTCATTCATACCATAATCAATAGAATATGATGTTTCTGTTCCTTTATATACTTTATAAGTACAAACCTTTTTTAAATTTCCACTATTTAAAACAAAAGCTCCACTCATTATACCTAATGACAAAATAATTGGCCTACTCTAATATGAATATTTTTTTTATTTTTATTTAATTCTGTCTTTAAAATTTCTAAAATTATTTCATTATATTTTATATTATCTTCACTAATTCCAACTCTATTATTAATATTTTTATGTCTTGATAATAAATTTTTAAATTTATTATCAATATCGATTTTATATAGTCGATTACTTGTATCATATCTTAAAATTAATTTCAAGGTTTCTAAACTATAACATTCATCTAAATTATCTGCGTTTATTGATAACAGTTTCAAACTATATCCACTATCATATTCATATTCTTCTAATATACTAAACTTATTTTTTATCCTTATCAAATCTTTTTTAATAAATTCATTTAAGAATTGTTTACTTAAATCTTTATCAGCAAAATAATTAAACAAATTCGTTTCGTTTACAGACACAATCTCTAACTTCATAATATCATAAATCATCTTATAAATTTTATTTAATAATTGGTTTTCTACATCATCTTGATTATTATTTAAGCAGATAACATTACCAGAACTATCAATTACTTGTTTTACTATATTCTTTATAGTTTCTCCTTCAATTTTATAAAATAAAGTTTGGTTATATATTTCATTAAAGTTTATCAATAAATTTAATAATCGATTATATTTTGATAATTCCATTTCGATTTCATCTAATTTTTTAACATAATTATTAACTTCTTGATTATTATCTATTGTTAAATCATTACTTATTTTTTCATATCTTTCACAAATTTCTCTTAAATCAATTCCATAATTTATAAAGGCATCAATTTTATCTTTTATTTTTGCTAATTTTTGTTCAATTAATTTCATATTCAAACCCTTCCCTTATATATCGTATAATGTAACATATAAATATTGTAAAGTCAACCAAATTTATTATATTGTTTTTGCCACAATTGTTATATATTATATATATAAAATAGTAGTATAATATAGCTTTACAAATCAATAAGTAACATTTAAAAATATTTTTTCTCAAACCATTAACTATTTGCTTTGTCAACAAACTAAAAAGAATAACTTTTTGTTATTCTTTTGTAATTATTTTTTCTTGCTTCTTGTTAATCCTGGTTTGTATGAAATTTGGCTTTCTGCTAATAATTTCTGTTTCAAATCTTCAAGTTCTTGTCTTTTGTTACTGACATTTAGTGATTCCATTATTTGATCTGTTTGTTCTGTCTTTTCACAAGGCATTTTATCTATCTTTTCAAATTTAATATTATAATTACTAAAATCATAATGTATGTTTTTATATCTATTAGTATAATCAATATCTATTTTAACTAAATCAAGTTCTTTTGAATTAGATAAAACTTTTCTAACCATCAACATAGCTCTTAACCATATTGACTTTTGGAAATATTCTTCTACTTCGAATTCATTCATTTTTTCTACTATATTAAGTATTATCATTTTATTTAATAACATTGAAATTTCATTAATATATTTTCTTCTTTTTTTAACAAATTTAATAATATTGTATATGGGTATTATCATAGTGAAATAATCTATATCAGTAATATATTTATTTACTATTTTTTTAAATTGGTCTATCTTTTTATCATTAACTTTATATTCCAAATCTAATATGTATTTAAAAATTTTAAATCTACTGTTAACATGGATACAAAAACTAGAAAGAACGGTTCCCATATACATTAAAATAATCAAGTTCATAACGTTCCTCTTTTCCTGATAACATTTACTTTATCATACATGTTTAAAATAATCAAATAAAAAGCACTAAACATTATTTTTTAGCACTTTTCTCTTTCTTTATATTAGTCTCTATTGCTACTCTTTCTACTAACGCAATAGCAACCATAAGACATATTGTATAAGATCCTCCATAAGAAAGGTATGGAAGAGGAACTCCCGTTAATGGTATAAGTCCCATTACTCCTCCTAAATTAACTAAAATATGAAGGAATATATATGCAAATATACCATATGATATTAAACTATTATGAATATTAGTAGCCCTTTTTGCTATTCTTATTATTCTATATAATAAAATCATGTACATAATAAGAATTATTATTCCTACGATTAAACCACATTCTTCTACTATGATTGGAAAAATAAAATCCGTATAACTCTCTGGCAAATATAAATATTTTTGAGTACTTTCCCCTATTCCTTGTCCAGTTAATCCACCATTTTTAAAAGCAATAAAACTATTACATAATTGATAACCAGAATCTTCTTGATATCTTTCACATGGATCTTTAAAATTTAATCTTTCTGCTTGATACCCTCTTAAAAAAGATCCTCCTGTTACTAATAATATAGATAATATTACTAATATACCTCCTAAGAAAATCTTATTATATATATTTCTTGTTTTCTTAGTCATAGGAACTCCATAGAACATAATTATTGTGAGTAGTGCAATTATTCCTGCAGTTCCTAAATCAGGCTGAATAGCAACAAGAAGAAATATAATTATGCATAGAATTAGAGGCTTAATCAAAATCCACTGATTGTCTAATTCATCTTTATGTTTATCATAATAAATCGCTAAAAACATTATAATTATTATTTTAGCAAGTTCACTTGGTTGAATATTAAATGGTCCTATACTAAACCAACTTTGAGCATTTTTTGCAACAGTTCCCCATACAGTTAATCCAAATAAAACTCCTATTATACCAAACATAGCAATATTTATTAAGTGTCTATATTTATTGGTAGGAAATACTATTATAAATATAAAAGGTATAATACCTACTCCTAAAAATATGGCTTGTCTAATAAAATAGTGATATGGACTAAAGCCATATCTCATATATGATTCCATGGATGAAGCACTGAGAACCATTATAAGTCCAAAAGCAAACATAATAATAGAAATCAATAATATTGGTTTATCCATTCTTTGCAATATTTTCCTCATATTATCACACTCTACTATAATGATAACACAAAAATTATAATTTTTTTAAATTTTATATTCACTTTACAAAAGAAATTTAAAACTATAAAATAATTAATTTCTTAAAACATTATTTTTTTACATATTTTACTTACTTAAAAGAAGATATATTAGAATTAAAGAATCGAGAATTAAGGCATTTTCTTAATCTTTTTATTGCTACTTCTTTTATTTGGCCAACTCTTGCTTCTGATATATTATATATACTAGCAATTTCCGCTAATGTTTTGGATTCTTCGTTATATAGACCAAACCATAATTTTAAAATATTTTTTTCTCTATCAGATAATACATCTAACAATTTTAGTGCTTTATCTTTAATCATTGAATTAAGTATATCATCGGTAAATTCATCATCATACTTTAAACAATCTGAATTTATTAAATTTTCATCGTTTAAACTTACATTCCCTATAAACAGTGATATAATTTTTCTTCTTGCTGCTTTTATTGAAAATATATTATCACCCAGTTTATCAGAAAATACAAGCAGTTCAATTATATCTTTAATTAAGTTAGGATTATCTAAGATCGTTACCCCTGCTTTTTTTTCTACAGTATTTTTTGCAGTAAGAGCATCGATATAAAAACTGCTTTTTTTCCCTAACAAAATTTCGCTAACACCTCTTGCAATATAAATTTTAATACGTGATATAGCATATGTAGAAAAAGCAAGATTATAATTAAAGTTATAACTTTCTAATGCTACTATTAATCCCTCATAACCATAGCTTTTTAACTCCTGCTCATCAATATCTAGAAAACTAAAAAATTTATGTATGACATAATCAACCAAATTCATATTTTCCAATATAATTTCATCTCTTAATTTTTGATCATTAGTCTGCTTATATATAGCCATTTTTTGTAATGAATTATGATGCAAATTCATCACAAACGTATAATTTCCTTTAGTATCAGATTGTTCATTTAATTTTTCTATATTATCAAATTCGTTATCTTCTGCATATTTGCACTTTTTTTCACTTTCCATTATAACTTCCTCCTGTTTTCAGTTTTGTAAAAAATAATTACCTTACATACTTCTCTTCGTTAAAATCTAAAGAATAAGATGTCAAATATTGTAATTCAGATGAATTTCTTAATTTTTTTAATGCTTGTTTTCTTATTTGCTTAATTCTAGTTACTGATAAGCCATACATTTTAGCTATTTGTATTAAACTTTTAGGTTCAACATAAAAACCACTCCATAATTTTATAATTTCCCTTTCTCGTTCCGATAAAACATCTAACATTTTTAACAACTGTTCTTTAAACATCGAATTCATTACTTCTTCAGCATAATCATGGCTGTCTACTAAATAACCTTGGCTAGTTAGTTGATCCATTTTTTCTTCTTCATCTAAACTTATATTACCTAAAAATAAAGATATAGCTTTTCTTTTAGCTGCAGCCTTTGATAGTTTGTTATCAGTAACTTTACCAGAAATTACAAGCAAATCAATTATATCATTAATTAAGTTAGGATTATCTAAGATTGTTAAACCTGCTTTTTTTTCTACAGTATTTTTCGCCTCAAGAATATCAATATAAAAATGGTCTTTCTTACCTAACAAAACTTCATTAATACCACTTGCTACATAGCCTCTAATATATGATATAGCATACGTTGAAAATGCGTATCCATAATTAATATCATAATTTTCTAAAGCTAATATTAATCCTTCATAACCGTAGCCCTCTAATTCTTCCCGATTAATTTTTGTAGAAATAGGATATTTATATAAAACAAAGCGAACTAATCTCATATTTTCTTCAATAATTTCTTCTCTTAGCTTTTGATTACCTGTTTGCTTATATTTTTTAATTTTTTGTAATATAATATTTGAAGGCGCACTTAATGGTAATTTATCCGGTTTTGGCAAATTTACACAATCATAGTTATCAAACTCACCAGACAACATAGCATCTTTACCACTTACTTGGATATTCCTTTCTTTTAAGTAATTCATTACATGTTCAAACTCTGCTTCACTTAGTTTTAATTTTAATATCATACTTAATTTAACAGATAGATAATTTTCTTTTTCCCCATCTTTATTTTTTCTTTGTTTTCTTATAACATGACTAGGTATAAAAGTCTTTTCTAAATATTTATCCAATTCTTTATAATCTTCAAATATTCTTTCACCTGAGCTAGAATATTCTATCTTAGATTTAACTTGCTGATCAACTTCTTGTAGATTATTTGCTTCTATATAACCATAATTATTGTCACCAATATAAGAGCTTCTATCTTTTCTTGTAATCATTTCATCAACCACTTTAATTTGTTGTTGATTTATTACATACATAATAAGTTTCCTTTCTTCTTCTGTTAAATTTAATTTATCTAGTTTTTCTCTAGATATTTTTTTCTCACCATTTTCTTCATATATTAATTTTTTTATGCATTTTTCAAATATATATTTTTCTTGATTTTCTAACATATAATTACCCCCTAATTTTATTAAATTTAAATTTGCTACACCGGTTTAAATAAATTCGACTAGTTATTATATCATATATGTAATATAAAATCAAAAAAATCCCATCAATTTTATATTACTATGATGAAATTTCTTTGATTTTAATTATAACTATTTATTAGGATATATAACTTCTTTACCACCCATATATGGTCTTAAAGCTTCAGGAATTTTAACACTACCATCTTCTTGATAATTATTTTCAAGAAGTGCTATTAACGCTCTAGTACTCGCTAAAACGGTATTATTTAATGTTGTAACATAATAATTACCATTTTCACCTTTTGCTCTAATTCCAAGTCTTCTTGCTTGAGCATCACCCAAAGTAGAACAACTACCAACTTCAAAATATTTCTTTTGTCTAGGACTCCATGCTTCTACATCACATGATTTTACTTTTAAATCCGCTAAATCACCTGAACAACATTCTAGTGTCCTAACTGGAATATCTAAACTTCTAAAAAGTTCTACAGTATAAGACCACATTTTGTTATACCAATCCATTTCTTCTTCTTTTTTACATATTACAATCATTTCTTGTTTTTCGAATTGGTGAACTCTATATATTCCTCTTTCTTCTATTCCATGAGCTCCTACTTCTTTTCTAAAACAAGGAGAATATGATGTCATAGTAATAGGAAGTAAATCTTCTTTAATTAGTTGATCTTTAAATTTACCAATCATAGAATGTTCTGAAGTACCAATTAAATATAAGTCTTCTCCTTCTATTTTATACATCATTGCATCCATTTCGCTAAATGACATAACACCATTAACAACATCACTTCTTATCATGAATGGTGGAATACAATAAGTAAATCCTTTATCTATCATAAAATCTCTTGCATAACTAAGCATTGCAGAAGATAGTCTAGCAGCATCTCCAATTAAATAATAAAAACCATTACCAGAAGTTCTTCCAGAGCTTTCTTTATCAAGTCCATTAAAAGATTCTAAAATATCTGCATGATATGGTATTTCATAATTAGGGACAAAAGGTTCACCATATTTTTCTATTTCTACATTTTCATTATCATCTTTTCCAATAGGAACAGAATCATCTATAATATTTGGTATAATCATCATTTTTTCTTTAATTAAGGTAGATAATTTTTCTTCTTCTGATTCAATTCCCTCTAACTTTTTATTTATTTCTACTACTTCTTGTTTCTTATTATTGGCTTCCTCTACTCTTTTTTCTCTCATTAAAGAACCTATTTCACTACTTATATCATTTCTTTTTTTACGTAGATTATCTCCCTCGATTTTATACTCTCTAACTTTTTTATCAAGATCGTATACTTCATCTACTAACTTAATTTTTTCATCTTGAAATTTCTTCTTAATGTTTTCTTTTACAAGTTCTTTGTTAGTTCTTATTAAATTAATATCTATCATTTTCTTCTTTCCTTTCTTCTATATTTATATTCTATGTTATCATCATAATATACATATGACATTAACTCATTTCTTAAATTAATTAAATTATCTTTTATAGAAAGTTCCTTAGATATAATTTTGGTATTATCTAATTCTTTATAAGTTTCATTTAATCTTTCTTCTTCTTGTTTGTTATAAGACTTATATGTCTTATATTGAAGTTCTGTAGTAACACAAACACTAGGAATTAACAAAAAATTAAACATTGGAAATTTACTAGCAAGAAGTCCTAATATCATTGTAGGAAATAACATAGCTGTTTTAAACTTTCCAACTCTCTCAGTTACTATTCTAATATCATTATTAGTTCTTTTTAGATTATTAACTGCTATTAATGTTTCAAAAATAAATGGTACCATCATAAGTACATTTCCCAAAATAACAGTTGGAGCTAATAAAGATAATATAAATATTTTATCTGATACTGCATCCAATTTTCTTCCAAATTCTGAAAAAGCATTAAGTTTTCTTGCAGCATATCCATCAAAAAAATCACTTATTGCAGAATATCCATATAAACATATTGAAGTAGCAAAATCTCCAAATACAAATACTAATGACGCTAGTACTGATGTTATAATTCTGCTAAAGGTAATTATATTAGGAATATATTTAACTAGTTTGTTTACCATAACTTACTCCCCCATAAAAAAATTATACATCAAATATATAATAATTACAAGAAAAAGACTATTTAAATATATCTTTAAATATATCCATATAGTCTTCTACATATATTATTTTTAGTTTATCTTTAATTTGACTTGGAACTTCTTCTAAATCATTAATATTACTTTTAGGTATATATATTTTATTAATATTATTAATAGAAGCTGCTATTATTTTCTCTTTAAGTCCTCCTATTGGTAAAACTTTACCTCTTAAAGTAATTTCACCAGTCATACTTATTTTATTATCTACTACTTCATTTTTAAACATACTAATTAAAGCAGTAACCAAAGTAACGCCTGCTGAAGGTCCATCTTTAGGGATTGCTCCTTCTTCAAAATGAATATGAATATCAATATTTTTAAATATTTTATCATCTATTCCAATATCACTAGCATTACTTTTTATATAACTAAGAGCAATATAGGCACTTTCTTTCATAACATCTCCTAAAGAACCAGTAAGAATTATTTTACCTTCGCCTTTATAATAAGTAGATGATACTTTAAGAATACATCCTCCATATGGGGTATAAGCAAGCCCATTAACAACACCACTTTTATTTTCTTTTCCATTTTCAATTGCATTATATTTAGGGAGTCCTAAATAATCTTCAAGATTATCTGTTCCAATCATATAATTTTTTATTTGTTTATGAGTAGTAATATCTATAACAATACTTCTACAAATTTTAGCTATTTGTCTTTCCAGTTCTCTTACTCCTGCTTCCTTAGTATATGAAGTTATTATTCTGGAAATAGCATCATCAGTAATCATAACATTACCATTATTAATATTATGTTCTTTTAATAATTTAGGAATTAAATAATTTTGACAAATTTCTTTTTTTTCATACAAAGTATAACTAGATAATTCTATAATCTCAAGTCTATCTCTTAATGCAGAAGGAATTAAATTTATGTCATTAGCAGTTAATATAAACATAACATCAGATAAATCAAATTCTTCTTCTATATAATTATCACAAAACATACTATTTTGTTCTTTATCAAGAATATCAAGAAGAGCTGCGGCAGGGTCTCCCTTATAATCTTTAGTTAATTTATCTATTTCATCTATTAAGAATACTGGATTATTACTTCCCGCCTTTTTTAGACCTTTAATTATTTTTCCTGCTGAAGCTCCAACATAAGTTCTTCTATGTCCCATAATTTCTGCTTCATCATTAATCCCACCAACACTGATTTTAACAAATTTTTTATTAAGTGCCTTAGCTACTTCTTTAGCCAAAGTAGTCTTACCTACACCAGGAGGTCCTACTAAACAAATAATAGGAACATTTATATTGTTAGTATTTTTCTTAACTGCAATATATTCTATTATTCTAGTTTTTATTTTAGAAAGACCATAATGACTATTATCTAAAGATTTAGCAATACTATCAATATCTTCATTATCAACAGTCTTTACATTCCATGGAAGTTCAATTAAATAATCAATATAATTTCTAATAGTACCAACTTCAGGTGAAGCACTAGAAGTAAGCTCATATCTATTTATTTCTTCTTCCAATCTTATTTTAACTCTATCAGGGTAATTTCCATTTTCTAATTTTTCTCTTAATTCATCAATATCTTTTTCTTTTAAATCAACATCCCCTAATTTTTCTTTTATTAATTTTATTTTTTCTCTTAGTATATATTCTTTTTGACTAAGATCAAGTTTATAACTCAAATCATCTTCTATATCTTGTTCTAACTTAATTGTTTCTATTTCACGTTCTAAATCTTTAATAATTAAACGCATTCTATTCATCGCATTATTTGCTTCAATATACTTAAGTTTTTCTTTATAGTCAATAGTAAGTTCAGATACTACTATATCAGATAATCTACTTATACTATTAATATTACTAATTCTACCCATAACATTATTAGTCATATAAGGTGAGATATCTATATATCTTTTAAGTTCCCTAATAACCATTCTTTTTAAAGCTTCTGCTTCTTTCTCATCATAATCATATTCTTTTGTTTGTTTAACAAAAGCTTCAATATAATCATCATTATCTATATAATTTAATACATCTACCCTATCTATTCCCATAACTACCGCTCTAATACTTCCATTAGGAAGAACTAGTTTAGACTTTATTTTAGCAAGAATTGCTACTTTAGGTAAAGTCCTTATTTCCGGTTTTTCTTCTAATATATCTATTAAGTTAACAAGTAAAATATAACCATCTTTAGTACTATCACTTATATTAAAAACAGTTTTATCATACTCACTTGTTATTTCTAATCTAAATTCATTATATGGTAATATTACTAAATCTCTTAAAAACATAATAGGTAAATTTGTTTCAATCATAATAGTCACCTGCCATATTTTTCCATAATAAAAGTGATATATCTACATAACTAAATTTCAGTAGATACATCACTTCCTTTCTCGAAATAATATTCTATCATATTTAGAAAATATATCAAGAGATAATTTAAAGATTTTAAATAAATTTACAAATTAGATTAGAGTTAATTAAAATTTCGTTTTCTTAATTATACATTAAAACTTAGCTATTTAATTCTAAAGTAAGTTAATTTTAATATATATTAAGTTTTCCACAAGGGTTTCCTAGAGAAGTATTTTATACTTCCCTAGGACGAGAAATAGAAGACTTACGCCTTCTAGATTTCTCTTTTGTTTAGGTTGATACTCATCCGAGTGTGTATGGACTACTTTGTGTTCCTTCTCCTCCTGTAATTTGTACTGTTGACGTTAGAAATAGGACTGGACGGGAGGTGCAAGAACCCGTGACGTTGTTGCTGTTGACATGGCCAGAATTGTACACGCGAATGACACTATTGGAGCGACTGGAAGGCGGAGTAAGTGTCCACTGATATTCACTAGAATTATATAAATAATCATTATTTTTACAATCACTATAACTTGAACTATCCCAATTATACATTTCTTTTGCTAAACATGAATTTCTATTAGTGGTAGTTCCCCCACTTGTTGCATATCCATAGTCAGATGGATACATTAATCCTATTTTTCCTATCCAATATGTTGGTCGACCACTATATGAAATGCCCCCCTTAGGGTAGACATACAAAAAAGGTCTAATTTATGATAGAATACACCTTCGAAAGGAGGTGTATT
>CALVSD010000026.1 GCA_944358805.1 uncultured Bacilli bacterium | reverse complement strand
CTCATATCCCTTTATCCTTTTCTTTATTATACAACAAAAAAACACATAAGTTTCAAAAACTCATGCGTTTATCCTGGTGCATTAGAAGAAGTAGTATTAAAGTCAGGGAATCCAAAATATTGTTGTGAATTTGCTTGTATATATGGTTCGGATACCAAAGCTTTGGAATTGGTAGTATTAAAGTCAGGAAATCCTCGTTATTGTTATGAATTTGCAATTAAAGTAAAAGGTGAGTATATAGATAGAAAAGCATTAGAGGAAGTAGTATTAAATTCAGGAGATCCCGAGTATTGTTGTAAATTTGCAAAACATGTATATTGTGCAGATAAAAAAAGGTTAGAATCAAAAGTATTAGCATCAAAAAATCCTCGATTTTGTTATGAATTTGCGATTGGTGTAGAAGGCGCAGATATTGAAGCTCTTGGAGAGGTAGTATTAAAGTCAAAGGATCCTAAATATTGTTGTAAGTTTGCATCTTTTGTAAAAGGAGCAAATAAAAAAGCTTATGAAAAAGTAGTCTTAGAATCAGGAAATCCTCAATTTTGTTATGAATTTGTACTAGGTGTATCTGGAGCAAATATAAAAGCTCACGAAGAAGTAATATTATTATCCAAAGATCCTTTATATAATTGTTTATTTGCCAAAAATGTAAAAGGATTAGATATAAAAGATATAAAAGCTCATGAAGATGTAGTATTGGAATCAAGGAATCCCGAGTTTTGTTACAATTTTGCAGCTAATATAAAAGGAGCAAATATAAAGGCGCATGAAGAGATAGTGTTATCATCCAAAGATCCTTTATATAATTACTTATTTGCAAAAGATGTAAAAGGGTTAGATATGAATGATATAAAAGCTCATGAAGAGATAGTGATAGAGTCCAAAGATCCTTTATATAATTACTCATTTGCAAAAGATGTAAAAGGTTTAGATATAAAATACATAAAAGCTCATGAAAAAATAGTATTAGCATCAGAAAATCCAAATATTTGTGCTCACTTTGCGTTTAATGTAGAAGGAGCAGATATTGAAGCGCTTGGAGCAGTTGTTTATAGTTGTGATACTCCTTTTTATCGCCACAGCGTTCCTTATTTAAGGAAACAATTTGATGAGCTATTAAACCAACATTCAAAAGGAGTAAAAAAATAGTTAATATACTATATAGTATTTATATTTAATTTGTATAAAAGTTCTCTATATAATAAAAAGAGAACTTTTTAAATTTTTACTTAGATGATTGTGTTTAAAAAAATATAAAGAATATGCTATAATATTTGAAGAAGAAGGGATAATATGATAGAAGAAATAGAGAGATATGCAAAAGAAAATAATATACCAATAATGTTACCTGATGGTATAGAATATTTATGCAATTATATAAAAGAACATAATATTAAAAATATATTAGAAATAGGTAGTGCTATTGGGTATTCCGCAATTAGAATGGCTAAAGTAAGTGACGATATAAAAATAACTACTATAGAAAGGGATATAGATAGATATAATATAGCAGTATCTAATATTAAAAAGTTTAATTTAGATAGTAGAATAACAATTATAAATAAAGATGCAATAGATGTATCTATTGAAAGTAAGTTTGATTTAATATTTATAGATGCTTCTAAGGGTGGAAATATTAAGTTCTTTAATAAATTTAAAGATAATTTAGATAATAATGGAGTAATTATTACAGATAATTTATCTTTCCATGGACTTGTTGAAGATGAAACTTTAGTAAAAACGAAAAATCAAAGGGGAATAGTTAGACATATAAAAGAGTATATTGACTTTTTAAATAATAATAAAGAATTTACAACTACATATATACCTCTAGGAGATACTATTTCTATATCTAAAAGAAGAGAAAGTAAGTTAGTAGTATGTCCAACTAAAGATAATTTAGAAGAAATATTGGAAACTAATATAGATGGAATAATCGTAGGGATAAAAGATTTATCTGTATTTCCTAGTTTACAAGTAGATATAAATAAGTTAAAAGAGATAATTAAATCTACTTCCAAAGAAATAATAGTATCAGTCAATAAAATGATTCATAATGAGGATATTCCGTATTTAGAAGAAGTTTTAATAGAACTTAATAAACTAAATATTAGTAAGATTTTATTTTATAATGTAGGAGTAATTAATATAGCTAAAAGACTTGGAATAACAAAGGATTTAGTTATTATGCAAGAACATTTAAATAGTAGTATTTATAGTAATAATTTTTATTATAATAATGGAGTAAAAGGAGCTTTTATCTCTTCTGATATTACTAAAGAAGAATTACTAGAAATAAAAAATAATACTAACATGGAAATAATGTTTATGGGTTATGGATATTTACCGATTTTTTATTCAAGAAGATATTTAAATACTAATTATTTTAATTATATTAATAAACATAGGGAAGATAATTTATATTATATGAGACATAATGATGAAAATTATCCAGTTTTAGAGAGTAGTAATGGAAGTATTATCTATACAAGTAAACCTGTAAATTTAATAAATAACTTAGATGAAATAAATAGTATTGATTATATAGTTATGGATAGTTTTAATATAGATAATAGTAAATTTATGAGTGTACTTGATAACTTTATTAATAAAACAAAAACTAATAATGATGAGTATATAGGATTTTTTAATACTAAAACAATATATAAGGTGAAGAATAATGAGTAAGAGAATTGAATTATTAAGCCCTGCGGGCAATTTAGAAAAATTAAAAATAGCATTTTTATATGGAGCAGATGCTTGTTATATTGGAGGAAGAGATTTTTCTTTAAGAGCAAATGCTAAAAATTTTAGTATTGAAGAAATAAAAGAAGCTTGTACTTATGCTCATAATTTAGGTAAAAAAGTATATGTAACAGTTAATATTGTCTTTCATAATGAAGACGTAAATAATTTAAAAGAGTATTTAATAAAGTTAGAAGAATGCAAGGTAGATGCAATAATTGTATCTGATCCACTTGTAATAGATGTAGTTAAAAATAATAATATAAATATACCTTTACATATATCTACTCAAATATCATCATTAAATTATGAAGATGTGTTATTTTGGAAGAATATGGGATGTGAAAGAGTAGTGTTAGGTAGAGAAACTTCTAAAGAAGAGATAAAAGAAATAATTGATAAGACTGGAATAGAAATAGAATGTTTTGTTCATGGAGCAATGTGTTCTTCTTATTCAGGAAGATGTGTTTTATCAAACTACTTCACAGGAAGAGATGCTAATCGAGGAGGATGTGCTCAAATATGTAGATGGACTTTCCCATTATATGATAAAGATAAAAATAAAATAGAATCTGATACTGATTTTACAATGTCTACAAAGGATTTATCTTTAATCAAATATATAAAAGATATGATAGATATTGGTATAACTAGTTTAAAAGTAGAAGGAAGAATGCGTTCTAACTATTATATTGCAACAGTTATTAGTACTTATAGAGAAGCAATCGATGCTTATTATAATAATAATTTAACAGAAGATAAAATAGAATATTATAGTAACATTTTAAATAGAGTAGCTAATAGAGAAAGTATAGCACAATTCTTTAATAAGTTTCCGGAAGTTGATGGACAATATTATTTAGGTAGACAAGAAGTATCTAATCAAGATTTTCTAGGAATTGTTACTGATTATGATGATGAGACACATACTGTAACAGTGACACAAAAAAATTACTTCAAAAAGGGAATTAAAGTAGAAATGTTTGGCCCAAATATTAAAACGTTTTCTTTTGAAATACCTGATATTTATGATGAAGAAGGTAATTTATTAGAAGTTGCTAATCATCCTGAACAAACTATAAAATTTAAATTAGATAGTAAAGTTTATAAAGACGATATAATGAGGATTAAGATGTTTTAGTACGAATGTTTGTGAAAATTTGACTTTTTTATAAAAATGTGTTATTATATAGTTACTTTTCAAGGGGGGAATGATATTTATGAAAATGAAAAGAAAAAACATTATTTTTGCATTACTTATTACATTGGTAGTATTTTTAGGAGGAGCAAGTGTTGCCAATGCATTAATTAATGCACCAAAAAATTTAACAATAAATAGTTATCGTAAATCAGTAGGTGATAATCCTTTAAATATTAATGATGGATTTACAATTATGAAAACATCTGATGGTAAATACGTATATTGCATTGACTATGTTAAACTTAGACCACAAGGATTATCATATACAAAAGGAAACTTATCTAAAGACAATGGGTTATCTTATATAGTAAACCAAGGAATAAATAATAGTAATGAAACAGATTATTTTATAACTCAATCTGCAGTATGGTTATATTTAGAAGATACTAATGGTATGACAGTTGATAATAGTGGGGCTATGAAAAAACTTAGAGATGCTGTTTATAGCAGTAGTAACAATAATAATTCAGTAGCTACTAAAATTAGAGATTTAGTTTCTAATGCAAAAAAAGCTAAAGCTAGTGGAGATCCTTACATTAAAATTTCAAATAAGAATATTACATTTACTTTAAGTTCTGATGGTAAATATTATGTATCTAATACAATTAATGTTGATACAAATTTAGATAAATATGAACTTAGTTTTGAAAATGCACCTAAAGGATTAGAATATACTAATAATGGTAATAAAATAACTCTTAGTATTCCAGTTGATAATGTAAATGGTGTTAATGCTAATTTTAAAATAAAAGTATCTGGTAGTAAGACTGTATATGAAACGTATGTTTATAATCCAAGTGATAATAGATATCAACCGGTTGCTGTACCTTATAAAGCCACAATTAATGTAGAAGATAGTGCTACAGCTAAGTATCATGTAGGTCCAACAACTATTACTATTTCAAAACAAGATATTACAACTAAAAAAGAATTGCCAGGTGCAACATTAGTTGTTAAAAATTTAGATGGAGAAGTAGTAGAAACTTGGGTATCTACAGATAAACCACATATTATATATGGACTTCCAGTTGGAACATATACTTTAACAGAAGAAAAAGCTCCAGAAGGATATGTTTTAAGTACAGAAACTATAACTTTTGAAGTTACAGAAAATGGTATTGAAAAAACAGTTGTTATGTATAATGATGTAGAGCCAATAGAAGAAGTTCCTGTTGAACCAACTTCATCTTTTGCTCCAATGGCTTTAAGTTTTGTAGGAATATTGGTTATAGCTTTAGGATCAGTATTTATATTCAAGAATATTAAGCAAGATGAAAGATAATTTAAAATTTAATATTACTATGAGTGTTGTTATTGTGTTTATAGGTATATGCTTATTTAGTATAAACTATATAAATACAAAAAGAGATGAGACTTTTAGTACAGTAAATTTATCTTTATTAGAAGAAAAAAGGGAAAAAGATAATATAAATATTGATACTAGTAATAATGAAGTAATAGAAGAAGAACAAAAAGAAGAGATTAAAGAAGAAGATCAAGTGTATGAATATTATTTAGCTATTTTAGAAATACCTAAAATTAATTTCTCAAGGGGATTTTATGATAAATCTTCATCTTTAAATAGATTAAGTATTAATATTAAGATGTTAAATGAATCTAGTTATCCTGATGAAGAAAATGGTAATGTTATATTAGCTGGCCATTCAGGTAATTATTATAATAGTTATTTTGCAAATCTATGGCAATTAGAAATTGGTGATGAAGCTTATATTTATTACAATAATAGTACATACATATATAAGATTGTTAATATATATACAGAACCTAAAGATGGTGCTGTTGCTATTAGGCGTAATCGTAATAAAAGCACTTTGACATTGATAACTTGTACTAAAGATGATGAAACAACGCAGACAATATATATATTAGAACGAATATAAAAGGGGGGATAAGAATGAGTTATATTAATTTATTAGAAAAATTAGAGATACTTATGAAATTAATTACTAATTCACAAGTATTAATGGTAACTACAATTTTTATATCTATAGCGTTAGTTTTGTTTTTAAACAAACAAATAGATACTAAAAAATTATTTAAAATTGTATTATTGATTAATTTAGGATCTTTCTTAATAATGTTATTTACTAATTATAAAGAGATATTAAGTATTTATAGTAATATAGTTGATAAGATATTTATGAATATGTATTTTCCATCTGTAGAAATATATATGTTTATATTAGTATTTATGACTATTGTATTACTTTGTTCTATCTTTAATTTTAAAATGAAAAAATCTTATAAATTAACAAATATAGTTTCATTCTTTATTATAATATATTTATTCTTGTCTTTGATTTATGTCGTTACTACAAATAATTTAAATATATTTGTAGCAAGTAGTATTTATACTAATAAAGAAGCGTTAACATTATTAGAACTAAGTACTTTGGTATTTGTTTTATGGATTATTGTGACTTCAATAAATGCAATAAGTTCTTCAATTTATT
This sequence comes from uncultured Bacilli bacterium, assembly GCA_944358805.1. Lineage (GTDB taxonomy): Bacteria > Bacillota_I > Bacilli_A > RF39 > UBA660 > CALVVX01. Next base: position 9,440 of record CALVSD010000026.1, on the reverse strand, counting down.
CTTATATATTAAATAAAAAAGAATCTAAAGAAGAAGTTGTTACTATAAATGAAGTAGAAAATTTGGTAACTAATGATTTTAACAATAACATTGTTGAATCACCATTAGTAAACTCTGTTGATTATACGAGTGTTCCAGTACAATCTATAGAGTTGCCTAAACAAGTACAAGAACAAGAGCAACCTAATAATTATTCTTTGGAAGAATATAAGACATTTAATTCAATTTTGAAACAAGTTATAATCTTAAATGGCTTTAAACCTAAGATTACTTTAAATGACTTATTAGATGATAGATTATTATCGATATTTTCACAAGAAGAAGTAGCTTTATATAAAAAGATATTATTGAATTCTTTGAACTAAGATAAATCTTAGTTCTTTTTTAATACGTATTTATTTTATTTTAATATTGTGATATTATATATAATAGTAGATGTAAGAAAGGAAAACATGAGAAAATGATAATTGTAAAAGAACCAAGTAAGAGAAGTAAACTTATAAAAAATAAATTTTTTGAATGGATATTATATATTTTATGTTATTCTTTAGTATTAATAATTATATCTTTTTTATTCAAATCATTATATGTAAGTAAAGAATTTTATGGTATGTATGCTATATTAGCATCTATTATTATTTATATTTTAAATCAGACAATAAAACCAGTATTATTTTATGTTACTCTTCCAATAACTGCGGTAACAATGGGATTATTTTATCCATTAATTAATGTTTTAATATTGTATATAACTAGTTTTATTTTAGGAGATAAGTTTCAAGTTACAGGTATTATTATTCCATTTTTTATAGCAATATTAATATCATTTTTGAATATAATAATGGATGGGATTATTATTAAACCAATTATGAGGAGCACTAAAAATAATGAATAGAATTTTTATATCTGTTTTTGGAATTAATATATATTGGTACGCTGTATTAATATTAATAGGAATATTAATAGGAATTTTTTTGGCTTGTAAAGAAGCAAAAAGAATATCATATGATACAAATTTTATAAATGATTTAGCTTTTTATGTAATTCCAGTATCACTAATAGGGGCAAGACTTTATTATGTGATTTTTAATTTCTCTATTTTTAAAAATGATATTTTATCAATTTTTAAAGTATGGGAAGGCGGTTTAGCTATATATGGTGGTGTAATAGCAGGCATTATATTTACTGCTATTTATTGCAAAAGAAAAGATAAATCTATATTAAAAACTTTGGATATATTTGCTCCTAGTTTAATTTTAGGTCAAGCAATAGGAAGATGGGGAAATTTTATTAATCAGGAAGCTTTTGGAAGAGAAGTAACTTTAGAATTTTTACAGAATATGCATATTCCCCAATTTATTATTGATGGAATGTATATTAATGGAACATACTATGAACCAACTTTTTTATATGAGTCTGTATGGTGTTTATTAGGTTTTATTATATTAATTATTGTTAGATATAATTTTAAAAATATAAAAATTGGAACACTTACTTCTGTTTACTTTATTTGGTATGGTATAGAAAGATTTTTTGTAGAAACGTTACGAAGTGATAGTTTGTTTATTGGTGAATTTAAAATAAGTGTGATAGTATCTTTTATAATTATTTTAATTGGGTTAGTTTTATTATTCTTAAATAGGAATTATGAGTATTATAACAAAGGAGATGATAAAAAATGCAAAAAAGAGAAGTTGTTGTAATAGGATCAGGAGTTGCTGGTATGACTGCATCTATATATTTAAAAAGAGCAGGAATAGATGTGTTAGTAATAGAATGTGATGCTCCTGGAGGACAATTAAACAAGTCTTCATCAATTGAAAATTATCCAGGATTTAAGTTTATTGATGGTCCCACTCTTGCTATGAATATATATGAACAAGTAAATGATTTAAATGTAGATTATTTGTTTGATAAAGTAGTTGAAATAAAAAATAGTAATGATAAAAGAATTGTAAAAACTGCTAAAGAAGAAATAGAATGTGATTATGTGATTTTATCTACTGGGAGAACTTCTAGAATGTTAAATTTAGAAAATGAAAAAAAATATATTGGTAAAGGAATAAGCTTTTGTGCTTTATGTGATGGTAATTTTTATAAAGACAAGAATGTTATCGTGATAGGAGGAGGAAATTCTGCAGTAGAAGAGGCTTTATATTTAGCAAATATATGTAAAAAAGTTATTATTGTCCATAGAAGAGATAAATTAACTGCAGAAGAAGCTTTAATAGAAGGAATTAATAAATATGATAATATAGAAATTTTATATAAAACCAATGTTTTAAAATATAATGGTGATGATAATAAAATAGAATCTGTTACTTTAGATAATGGAAATACAATTGATGTAGATGGAGTATTCATTGCAATAGGGTATGTGCCTATCAATAATTTAATAGATGTAAAAAAAGAAAATGGATATATATTAGTAGATGATAATTATGAAACATCTATAAGTAATATATATGCTTGTGGTGATGCTATTAAAAAAAATACATATCAAATAGCTACTGCTATAGGGGAAGCTACTAATGCTGCATCCAATATAATTAGAAAAATAAAAGGTACATAGTATCTTTTTTTCATTGAAAATATTATATAAATATGTTACTATTATTATGGTAGGTGTTAGAATGACGGAAATGATTTTATTTGATTTAGAAAGAAAAATTAATAACAATTATTTTAAGAGTAAAAATGAATTAATTAAATATATTGAATTATTAAGAAAAAATCCACAAATTGATGTTAACATTTTTAATAAAAAAGTAAAGCAATTATTAGATTTATATGATAAATTAAATACAACTGATTTATCACTTAATATGGAGGGTTATACAGATGTTAAATTAGATGGTAGTAATTATATTGTTTCTTCTGATGAAGATAAGGTATTAAAAACAGATGGTAATCATGGAGATTTATCAAAAGAGTTTAAATCTATTCAAAATGAAATAGTGGCTAATAATAAAGATGGTAAAGTTAATGCTGATATGGTATTTGATCATATGGAAGAATATAAAAAAGAATCTTCATCATTAATGCCTTTATCTAATTTAAATGTGAATATTATAAATAGAGAAATGTTAGATAAGATAAGATTTTTTATAGGAAATCAAAATATTAATATTTTTGATTACAAAGTAGATATTAATAATGGATTTTTCTTTAATACAGTAACTGATGAACTTTTTGAAGTAAGACGTAATCCTCAAACTTTAAAATATGAAATATATAAAGGTGGAGAAGCTGTTTATAAAAGTGAGACTTTTGAGAATAACAGTGGTTATTCGGTAAATGAAGTTAGTGATATTCCTGAACTATCTGATGAAGAATTGATGAAATATCAGGCGAGAACTGATTTGTCATATGAACAAAGAAGAATTATAGAGGAAGAACTAGAAAGAAGAAAACAAAAGAATAAACCAAAAACTAGAGTGCTTAGATTAAATCCGTTAGAAGGAAATAGAGCGGCATTTATAAAATCAAGTTTATTAATAATAATTATTACAATATCTAGTATTATGTGTGCATTATTGTTATTACTTTTAAAATAAGTTATATACTTAAAGTGAGGGGATAACATGAAAAATAAAATAATAGATTTTTTTAAGAACAATATTAAGTTTTTAATATTTTTAATAGTATTTATGTGTATTATTAATTTTCCACTTCCTTATTATATATTAGCTCCGGGTGGTGTTATTGATATAAGAGATAGAATACAAGTTGAAGATAAAAATGATACCAGTGGTACTTTAAATTTATTATACGTTACAGAATATGAAGCAAATGTAGGAATGATGTTAGCTTCTTATATATTAAAAGATTGGGATACAGAAAAAATAGAAGAAGTTCAAGTATCTAATGAAACAATGGAAGAAATAGCTATTAGAAATAAAGTTATGTTAGAAAATTCTATGCAAAATGCAATAATTGTAGCATATAGTAAAGCAGGAAAGAAAGTAAATATTAAAGGTAGAGAAAATATTGTAATTGCTACTACTAGTGACAATGGATTAAAAGTAGGAGATAAAATATTAAAGGCTGATGGTATTGAAATTGAAAGTTCAAATGTTCTAAAAACAATTATAGAAAATAAAAATGATGGGGATAGCATTGTTTTAGATATTATAAGAGATAATAAAGAGCAACAAGTAACTGTTAATGTAGAAGATACAACTGATGGTAAAGTTATAGGTATTGTCATTCTTACAAATTATATATATGATGTAGATCCAGAGATTAATCTTACCTTTAAATCAAGTGAAGGTGGAGCTTCAGGTGGATTGATGATAGCTTTAAATATTTATAATTCATTGACAGAAACGGATATAACTAAAGGAAGAAAAATTGCCGGCACAGGTACAATTGACGCAAATGGTAATGTAGGTGCAATAGATGGAGTTAAATATAAAATAATTGGAGCTCATAATAATGATATGGAAATAGTTTTTGTTCCTAAAGATAATTATGAAGAAGCTATTAAAGTAAAAGAAGAATATAATTATGATATGGAGATAGTTAGTGTTGAGACATTTGATGATGCTCTAAATTATTTAACTAATAATTAGAATAAATATATATATTATTCATAATATTTGTTAGGGGACATTATGAATAAAAGAAAAAAAACCAAGTATATTAAAAATAAAAAAATAAATAATGAAAGTGTCAGTGATGTAAAAAAGTATTTAAGAAACTTTTTATCCAGAGTACTTGTATGCCTTTCATTATTTTTATTATTGGCAATTATTTGCAAAACTAGTGAAGACTATAAAAATATAGTAAAAAAACATGTATATGAAACTAATATATCATTTACAAATATAAAAAAAATGTATAATGAATATTTAGGAGGTGTATCAATTTTAGATAAGTTTGTTCCTGATGTAAAACCAGTATTTAATGAAAAATTAGTTTATAAAAATACTTCTAAATATTATGATGGAGTAAAATTAGAGGTTGATAATAATTACTTAGTACCTGTACTAGAAAGTGGTATTGTAGTTTTTATAGGAGAAAAAGAAAACTATGGTAATGTAATTATAATTCAAGGTATGGATGGTGTAGATATATGGTATGGAAATATGTCTACAAAATCTATAAATCTATATGATTATATAGAAGCAGGAGATTTACTAGGGGAAACTACTAATAATTATTTATATTTAGTATACTCAAAAAATGGAGAATATTTAAATTATGAAGAATATCTTAAATAAAATAGAATTCCATTCTACATATTTATTTATTGCTTTAGGTTTTGCTTTAACAGGATATTTTTATAATCTAATAATATTTACTTCTCTTATTTTAGTTCATGAATTTGGACATTATTTAATGTGTATAAAATATAATGTTCAAGTAAAAAAGCTAATTATATATCCATATGGTGGATTAATAAAAACTGATGATCTTATTAACAGAAACATTGATGAAGAATTATTAATTGCTATTATGGGTATTTTTTTTCAAACTGTGTATTACACTATTATATTGATTTTATATAAATGTAATTATATAAGAGATTATATATTTAATATTTATACTATGTATCATTATTCAATGCTTATATTTAATATACTTCCTGTTTATCCCTTAGATGGCTTTAAAATATTTAATTTAATATTATCTAAAATATTTAGTTTTAATTTATCTAATTATATTAGTCTTTTTATATCTTTTTTTATGATAATAATTATATTTATGAAAGGAATTAATAACTATAGTTATATGTTAATAATATTTGTATTAATAGAAAATACTTATAAATATTATAAAGAATTAAAATTTTTATATAATAAATTTATACTAGAAAGGTATTTATATAAATATAATTATAATAAAATAAAAATAATAAAAAATAAAAAGGAAATGTATAAAAATAAAATGCATATATTTAAAATAGGGAATAAATATATAAAAGAAAAAGACTATTTAAAAAATATATATGGAAAAACTAAAGGTATACTTGACAAAAATTAAAAAAAATAGTAAAATCTTGAAATAGTTGAGGGGCTTATTTTTTTATATACACCTTAATGTTTTTTATAAAAAATATTACATAAAAAGAAAGGAAATAATATTATGGCAGATGAAAAAATTTATTTAACAAGTGAAGGTTTTTTAGAAATAGAAGAAGAATTAAATCATTTAAAAAATGAAAGAAGACCTGAAATAATAAAAGCATTAAAAGATGCTAGAGCACTAGGAGACTTATCTGAAAATGCAGATTATGATGCAGCACGTGATGAACAAGCAAAAGTAGAAGGACGTATTCTTGAACTTGAAAAAATATTAGAAAAAGCAACAATAATTGAAAGTAACAAGGACGGTAAAGTAGGGTTAGGAAGTACTGTTACTATTTATTATATAGATGACGAAGAAGAAGAAGAATACATGATTGTTGGTTCAAAAGAAGCAGATCCTTCTGAAAATAAAGTTTCTAATGAAAGTCCATTAGCTAGAGCCATTATGGGTGCTAAAGAAGGCGATGTTAGAAGTGTAGAAAGTCCAAATGGAAAATATGATGTAAAAATTGTTAGTGTAAAGTAGGAGGAATAAAGAATGAAAAAAGTAGTAGAATACACAGTCGAAAAAGAAGTTTGGGAACAAGCAAAAAATGATGCGTTTGTAAAATTGAATAAGAAGGCAAAAATTGATGGTTTTAGACCAGGAAAAGCTCCAAGAAATATTTTTGAAAAACATTATGGAAAACAAGAAATATTATATGAAGCAGCAGACAAATTAATTAACGAAAAATATTTTGAAATTTTATCTAAAGAAAAATTAATACCTGTTGTAGAACCGAAAATAGAACCGGTTAAATTAGATGAAGAAGGACTTACTGTAAAATACATTATTATAACTGAACCTGAAGTTAAATTAGGAGAATATAAGAATTTAGGAATAAAAAAAGAAAAAGCAAAAGTTACTAAAGAAGAAATAGAACATGAAATGCACCATGTTTTAGAAAGATATGCTGAAATAGCTACTAAAGAAGGAAAAGTAGAAAATGGTAATATTGCTATTATTGATTTTGAAGGATTTAAAGATGGAGTAGCATTTGATGGCGGAAAAGCTGAAAATTATGAATTAGAAATAGGAAGCAATACTTTTATTCCAGGTTTTGAAGAAGGATTAATTGGTATGTCTAAAGGAGAAGAAAAAGAATTAAATTTAACTTTCCCTAAAGATTATGCTAGTGAAGAACTAAAAGGTCAAAAAGTAGTATTCAAAGTTAAAGTAAATGAAATTAAAGAAAGAATAGTACCTGAATTAGATAAAGACTTCTTTGATGATTTATCAATGCCAGGAGTTGCTTCAAAAGAAGATTTAGAAAAAGAGTTAGAAAAACAACTTAAAGAATACAAAGAAATGCAATTAGAAAATGCTTATGTTGATAAAGTATTAGCAAAAGCTGCTGAAAATATGACAATTGAAATAGAAGATGAATTAGTAGATGCTGAAGTAGAAAATATGTATAAAGATTTCTTAGATAAATTAAAAATGCAAGGAGTAACAGAAGAATTATATTTACAATATGCAAATACAACTGTAGAAGATGTAAAATCTAAGATGCGTGAAGAAGCTAATACAAGAATCAAATATCGTTATTTACTAAAAGCAGTAATTAAAGAAGAAAAACTTAAAGTAACTGATAAGCAAGTTGAAAAAGAAGTTGACAATATGGCAAAAACTTATGGAGTTACTAAAGAAGATATATTAAAAGAAATTAAAGATGTTGAATATATTAAATTAGATATGTTAACAAGAAAAGCAATAGAAGTTATTAAAGGAAATGAATAACTTCTTTTTTTGTAATCTTTTTTTGTTATTATCTTATAATATTATGGTGATAGTTATGAATATAAAAAATAAATTTAATAGATATTTAAACGAATTAGAATATAAAATTGTATTTATAAACAATTCAGTTAATATAAATAATTATATAGAAATAATAGATTTTACTGATGAAGAAGTTACTGTTAAACATAAAGATGGAATTACTAGAATAAAAGGTAAAAATTTAGTAGTATCTAAAATGTTAGATGAAGAAATTTTAATAACAGGATTTATTAAAGAAATAATTGTGAAATAACATAAAATTAGTTATAAAAAATAAAATATAATAGGTGATACTATGAAGAACTTTACAATTAAAAATAGGTATAATATACTATGAAAAATTCTTTCTTTGAAACATTTAATAGTATCATCAAGTTAAAAGTTGAAGGAAAAAATATAAATAATTATATAAAAAGATTAATTAAGGATAAAATAAATATTATTAAATACATTCCAATATCTTATAAGGAAGCTATAATAGTAATAAAATATAGTGATTATTTAAAATTAAAAGAATATCGGACAATATATAAATTAACGATAATTTCTAAACATGGAAAAATTAAGTTTAAAGAAAATATGTTAAAATATATATGTTCGTTATCTTTAATAATTATAAGTATTACAATATTATATGTTTTATCAAATATTATTTTTAATTTAGAAGTAATTCATTCTAGTAGTGAAATTAAATCTTTAGTTTTAAAAGAATTAAATAGAAATGGTATACATAAATATATTTTTAAAAGAAGTTATGAAGAAATAGAACAAATAGAAGATAAAATCTTAGAAAATAATAAAGATAAGATAGAATGGATAGAAATAACTGAAAATGGAACTAGTTATATAGTAAGAGTAGAAGAAAGAAAAATAAAAGAAGAAATAGAAAATAAAAATAATTATGATATTATTTCTACTAAGAATGCAATTATATATAGTATAGAGGCTTTAAAAGGAGAAAAAATAAAAAAAATAAATGATTATGTAAATAAGGGAGATACAATAATATCAGGAAGTATTATTAAACCTGATGGCAATATAATAGTAAGTACAGCAGAAGGTGAAGTGTATGGGGAAGTATGGTATACGATAGATATAAGTTATCCTTTTATTTATAAAGAAGAAACTCAAACAGGGAAAAATAAAGATGTTTATGTTATAAATTTTTTAGGAAAAAGAATATCATTATTTGATTTTAATAAATTTAAAACTTACAGTAAGAACACTAAATTAATATTAAATAATAATTTTTTACCTATTAGTTTAGTAAAGGAAAAACAATATGAATTAAATGTTGTAGATGAATATTATACTGAAGAAGAAGCAATAAATAAAGCAATAGAATTATCTAAAGATAAGTTATTAAATAATGACAAGATAAAAGAAATTAAAAATATAACTATATTAGAAAAGAATATTTATCCATCAAAAGTTGGTTTAAAACTTTTTGTAAGTGTAATAGAAAATATTGGTGAATATAAAAAAATAGAATTAGAAGAATAAAAATATTCTTTTTTATACATTTGTAAATGATGTGATACAATTTTTTCTATAAAATGACTCAATTAATATTGAGTTGTTTTTTT
>CALVSD010000025.1 GCA_944358805.1 uncultured Bacilli bacterium | reverse complement strand
CCAAAGAGATATTATATATTAATGCTGGTGACATTTCTATTAATGATATGGTGACATTTTAAAAAAGGATTAACAAATATTTGTAAATGTATTGAAGTAAATTCAATTTTATGATATTATGTATATAGATGGAGTTACTTCATATAATAAAAGAGACATTGATTGGTACTCAATGTTTACTCTGTTTTTTATGGTAAACACCGAATATACTTCGGTGTTATATTTTTATTTGTGTTTAATAGCAATAATAGTATATAAGATAACTATTAAAGCTAGAACTAATAGTTCCAACGTAAAACCTCCTGTTAAAGTAATTTATGTACATTAGAACCACCTCCTCATACAAAATTAAGGAGAGTAAACACCGATATCAATATCTCTAAAATAATGATAACATATAATTAACTTGTTGTATGTAACAGGGTAGGTTACAAAATAATATTTTTTGGAAGTGATACTATGTATATATATATTCATATACCTTTTTGTAATTGTATATGTTCTTACTGTGATTTTTGTAAGATGTTATATAATAAAAAATATATAAATGATTATCTTGATAGTTTAGAAAAAGAAATTAAAAGTAGATATAAAGGGGAATTAATTAGGTCTATCTATATTGGGGGAGGTACTCCATCATCACTATCTTTAAATGAATTAGAAAGATTATTTAATATTATAAAAATATTTAATATAGATAATGATTATGAATTTACTATTGAATGTAATGTAGATAGTTTAAGTATAGATATGATTAAATTATTTAGTAAAAATAAAGTAAATAGGGTTAGTCTTGGAGTTCAAAGTTTTAATCAAGATATACTTAAAATATTAAATAGAAATCATACATATGAAGAAGTATATAAGGTTATTAATAATTTGAAAAATAATAATATTAATAATATTAATATAGATTTAATGTATGGAGTTACTAATAATATAGATATAGTAAAACAGGATATAGATTATTTCTTAAATCTAGATATACCACATATATCTTGTTATTCATTGATTATTGAAGATAATACTATTCTTAGTATTAATAATTATAAAAATATTGATGAAGATATAGAGTATGAAATGTACAAATATATAGAAAATAAATTAACTAGTAAAGGTTATATTCATTATGAGATAAGTAATTATGCTAAAGAAGGATATAAAAGTATTCATAATATTAATTATTGGAATAATGGATATTATTATGGATTTGGACTTGGAAGTGTTAGTTATATAGATGATTATCGTATAACTAATACTAGAAATATAAATAAATATAATAAATGTTTATTTATAAGTGATAAAGAATATGAAGATATAAATATTAGAATGTCTAATGATATGATATTAGGACTTAGAAAAATAGAAGGAATAAGTATAAGTGAATTTTTTGATAAATATAAGAAAGATATAAGAGAAGTATTTAGTATAGATGATTTGCTTAAAGATAATATATTAATAATTGATAATGATAAAATGTATATAAATAGTAAATATATATATTTATCTAATGATATATTATTGAGATTTCTTGACATAGTTAATTAATAAATATATAATTTTTTTAGGAAGGATTGATTAGATGTTAGATTTTATATGTTCAAAACAATTTTATTTGCCTATTGTTTATATTGTAGTAGGAATAGTTTTATATGGGGTTATTGCTAGTTCTATAAATAGGGTTAGTAAGTTTAAAATAAAGAAAAATGCTAAAACTGATAAGAAGAGAATTACTATAATATCAATAGTTAAGAATTTAATTAAATATTTTATTGCTATTATTGTAATACTTGCAATACTTAGTGTATATGGTGTAGATACTACTAGTATTATTGCTTCTTTAGGAATTGTTGGAGTAGTATTAGGACTTGCTTGTCAAGATATTGCAAAAGACTTTTTAGCGGGTATTTTCAATATATTTGATGAAGCATATGCAGTAGGAGATACTGTAAAAATTAATGGCTTCATGGGAGAAGTAATAGAAGCAGGATTAAAAGACACTAAGATAAAAGCATATACTGGGGAAATTATGACTATATCAAATAGTGCTTTTACTGAGGTAATTAATTATAGTGCTGCGAATGCTAAAGTAATAGTAGACATTAATGTAAGCTATGATACTAATATTGATAAATTAGAAAGTATATTAGAAGGGTTAAAAGATGATATTAAGAATATAGAGAATGTATGTGGAGAAGTAGAGCTTCTTGGTGTATCTTCTTTAAGTGATTCTTCTATTGTATATAGTATTGTAATTGAATGTAAGCCAATGACTTTTTATGGAGTTAAAAGAAACACATTAAAATTACTTAAAAATGAATTAGATAAGAATAAAGTAGAAATACCTTATAATAAATTAGATATTTATGTTAAAGAAAAATAATTGTGAAAGGGGATAAAATGAATAAGACAGAATATTTTACTAAAGAAATAGAATATATAAAAGATGAAAAAAATAAAGAAGATATAAAGGTATTAATTAATACACTTCCTGATTATTTTTTTGAAATACCAGCGTCATCTACTGGTAAGTATCATCCAAAATTTGCAAGTTCTAATCATGGACTTTTAAAACATACAAAAGTTGCAGTTAGAATTGCTCATGAACTTTTAGAAAATAATAGTATAGGAAGTAAATTTAGTGCCAATGAAAAAGATTTAATTATTATGGCATTAATACTACATGATGGATTAAAATCAGGTAATCCTAAAGGAAAATATACTAGAGTGGATCATCCACTTCTTATTTCCAAACAAATCATGGAAAATGCTGATAATTTAAATATGGAAACAGATGAAGTTAGAAAGCTATGTGGAATGATAGAAAGTCATATGGGTGAGTGGAACTGTGATTATCGTAAAAAAGAAGTATTACCTAAACCAACTACAGAACTTCAAAGATTTGTTCATATGTGTGATTTTTTATCTTCTAAAAAGTTTTTAAATGTAAGTTTTAATGGTTACAATATAAAATATTAATAATAATTAACTATAATAAATATATTTAAATGGGTGATTCTATGAAAAAAGTATTTATTATAGTTATAATTTTAACTATTATATTATTATTAGTATCTATATTAAATAATAAGAATATTATTAATAAAAAGTATTATGTAAACAATAATGAATACTACATAGAAATAGATTATCCATGTTTTAGTAATGAAAATGTTGATAATTATATTAATAAATATGTAAATAGTGTAATTGATGAATTTAAATATAAAGTTGATACTTATAGTTATATGTATTTAGATTATGATTATAGTATTTATAATAATGAAGTAGAAGTAATATTTTATAAGTATTTTAATATTAACAATAAAGTTAATATTGATAGTGTAGTCTTTAATATAAATAATAATAATGTAGAGGTAAAAGAAGTTAGTAATAGTACAAATGATAGCGATGTGCAACAAAGTGATTTTATTGATGTAAATAAAAAAATGGTAGCACTTACATTTGATGACGGACCTAATTATAATACCAGTAAAATATTAGAAATATTAAATAAATATAATGTTAGTGCTACTTTCTTTGTTTTAGGTAGTAAAATACCTAGTAATGAAAAAATAATAAAGATGATGGATGAATATGGTATGGAAATAGGTAATCATACTTATTCACATAAACTTATGACAAAAATGGATAGTGAACATATCATAAAAGAAATAAAAGATACTAATGAACTTATATACAAAGTAATAAATAGATATCCTAAAGTTGTAAGACCTAGTTATGGTTCTTTTAATAAAAAAATAAAAGAAATCATAGATATGCCCATAATAATATGGGATATAGATACTTTAGATTGGAAAAGTCATAATTCTACTAAGATAGTATCTAGAGTTATGAATAAAGTAAGTGACGGAGATATTATTCTTATGCATGATATATATAGTGCTACTGTAAAGGCTGTTGATATTGTAATTCCGAACTTAATAAATGAGGGATATCAAATAGTAAGTGTTAGGGAACTGTTTTATTATAAAAATGTTCAATTAGAAAATGGTAAAGTTTATGGTAAAGCAGGATAAAACTTTAGAAAAGAGGAGTGATTATGAAAGATTTTAAACTAGATGAGTTTAATAAGTCTCTAAAAGGGAAAAAAGTAGGGGTATTAGGTCTTGGAGTTAGTAATTTACCTTTAATAGACTATTTATATGAATATGGAGCTAATATATGTTTATTCGATGAAAAAGAGTATGAAAAATTAGATAATAACGTTCAAGAGAAAATAAATAAATATGGTTTAAAGACTGTATTAGGTAGTAATTATATGGAAGGATTAAAAGGTTTTGATATAATCTTTAGAAGTCCAAGTATTCTTCCTACTAGGTGTGAACTTTTAAAAGAAAGAGAGAGAGGATGTTTAGTTACAACTGAGATAGAAATGTTAATGAAGTTAATTCCATCAAAAATAATTGGCATAACAGGAAGTGATGGAAAGACAACAACAACAACATTAATATCAGAATGTCTAAAACAAAATGGTTATAATGTATATTTAGGAGGAAATATAGGAACACCTCTATTTACAAAAGCTAGTGAGATGACTAGTGATGATATTGTAGTATTAGAACTTAGTAGTTTTCAACTTATGGGAATGACAGTAAGCCCTAATATATCAGTAGTTACTAATATTACACCGAATCACTTAAATATACATAAAGATATGGAAGAATATATTTTATCTAAAAGAAGAATTATTGATAATCAAAATGAAAATGATGTATGTGTACTAAATTATAATGATGAAATAGTAAAAGAATTTAGTAACCATGCTAAAGGAGAAGTAAGATATTTTTCTAAGTTTGATAATATTAGCAATGGCTTTTGTATGAAAGAAGACGCTATATATGAAGTAAGAGATGGAGAGTATAGTAAGATCATTGATTATAAAGATATTCTTTTAAGAGGACGTCATAATTATGAAAATATATGTACATGTTTGACTGCAATTAAGGATTTAATTGATATAGATAAGGCGGTAGAAGTATTTAAAACTTTTAAAGGAGTAGAACATAGATTAGAGTATGTATGTGAAATAAATGGGGTAAAATGGTATAACGATTCCGTATCATCTAGTCCTACTAGAACTATTGCAGGTCTTAATTCATATGATGAGTCAATAGTTTTAATAGCAGGAGGATATGATAAGCATATAGATTATGATGTAATTGGAGAACCAATAGTAAATAAAGTATCAACTTTAATACTAATGGGTGATACTAAAGAAAAAATATACGATGCGACAGTTAAAGCAGAAAACAAATTAAATAAAAAAATTGATAAATATATAGTATCTTCTTTAGAAGAAGCAGTAGATACAGCATATTCACATGCTAAAAAAGGAGAAGTAGTATTATTTTCTCCAGCAAGTGCAAGTTTTGATATGTTTAAAAATTTTGCAGATCGTGGAGAAAAATTTAAAAATATAGTTAATAGCAAAAACAATAGTTAAATAATTTTAAAGTCATCCTTATATAATGAATTTAAGGATGATTTTTATAATTTTAATTAATAGTATATTTATTAGTTATGTTAGTTATAACTAATAAATATTTTACTAAATATAAGTTTATTTTATAATAAGATTAGAAGGGAGGCACCTATGGCATCTTTTGTAATACATCATGTTGCAGGTATAGAATTTTTAAAAAGAATAGAAAAAGAATATAATGTTTATTTCACAGAAGAGCAAAAAAACCAATTTTTATTAGGAAATTTAATTGTTGATTCTATAAAGACAAATCTTCATATACCTAAAGGATTGGATGAAGAAGAATTAGCGCTTTTAAAAAAAGAATATTATCAGAAAATTCAAGAAGAAAAAGTAAAAACGCATTTTATAATGATGGAAGATGAAGAGGTCTTTATTCAAATACCAGTAGTAGAAAAATTTGTAGAAAAATATCAACACATAATTCAAAATGATTTTAGTGCAATGGGTTATTTATTTCATCTTTATACAGATAAAATGTTTTTTTGTGAATTATTTAATGAAAATTTTGAATGTTTAGATAAAAATATGCAACCTACTAAATACACAAAAGATTTAAGGATAATTAAAGTTAAGAAAAATGGAAAACTATATTCAGTTGATGATGTTTTTAATAATGAAGGAAAGGTTAGTATATATAATGATTATACTACTATGAATAAATTTCTTCTTGATTATTATAAAATATTTTTTGATTATAGTGGATTATACAATTATGCGAAAAATAATTTTATTAATCCTGGAATTGAAGAAGTTGATTACAATAATATATTTAATGTGTTAATAGAAACGGCTAATTATATTAAACAGTCAAACGAATCAAAAACTTGTAATTTAAATATTTTTAGTGATAATAGTGTTATGCTGTTTATTCCTAATATAGTTGAAAAATTTCTTTTTGAATATTTCTTTTTGTTTAAAAAAAATATTGTTGATATGAAAAAAAATACAAATATAAAAAAATTGGAGAAATAATTTAATTTATAAAAAAAGCGACTAATTAGAGTTGCTTTTTTTAGGTATACATACTAGGACAATTTCAGTAGGGAATATGTTGCCACCATGACAATTTAAATAAAAATCGTAATTATTATTAAGTTTATATATTATTTGTGGTATTTTCCATAAATCTTCATTATTGTGATATACTGAGATTAATAATATTGGATTGTCATTTTTAATATGATTAATAGATCCGTTAATAGCTTTTTGTTCATATCCTTCAATGTCCATTTTAATAATATCTATTTTTTCTTTTACATCATTATCTAATGTAGTAGCTTTAATTTCTATATTTCCTTCATTATTAACTATATTAGCAGAAGCGTCAATAACGCTTTCGTTAATATATAAAGTTTCTTCTTTATCAGAAATAGCTATATTTCTATATATGATGTTGTTATATTTAGCTAAATTGTTTTTCATTTTAGCAATACTGTTTTTAGTAATATCATAGGCGTATATTTTATTATAACTATTTTCTCCATATATATTAATAAAGTCTTCTATTGTATCTCCAGTGTAGGCTCCTAAATCAACTAAAGTTGTATTATTGCAAGAAGGAATTAAATTTAAGTCAAAATAGTGTTTAAACGTATTGTCATAGCATTCTTTTACTGTTGTAAAATCATATCTATACCAATTATTTAAAATTCCATATAATAATTTTTTAGAACGATAATCTTTTAAATTTTTATATAACCAAATATAGTCTTCTAAATGTTCATAAAAGGATAAAGATTTTTCATAAATTAGATTAAAATCATTATTACTGGAATCTAGTATTCCCCAATATTTAAAATCATTAACAAATTTTTCAATAGAAGCTCTAGTATCAGGATGTACTTTCATATAGTTTGATTTTATATTTTCAAATATTTCATTTACATCCATTTGATTTAAAAGATTGATTAATTCGTAGAAATTTTTATCTATAATATTCATAATTCACCTCATTATAAACTTATTAAATAAATTAAAAAAGATACCTAAAATTTATATAGTTATTATTTGATTATGAAAGTTAAAAATATGTTTTTCCTTGTGTTAAATGCATATTTATCATTGTTTGTTGAAAAAAGATTCTTTTTTTGATATAATGACATAACTTAAAGGAGTGTGATGTGTGTGAATAAAGTAAAGAGTTTTAAAGTTCTATGGAAGTATATTAAAGATGATAAATTTAAATTATTTATATATATTTTGTTGGTAATACTTACATATGCTCCGACAATTCTTAGTGCCATCTTTTGGGGTAAAGCGTTAGAAGAATTACTTACAAAGAATGTCTATAGTTTTGTTATATATTTAGGACTATGGGAAGGACTTTATATAATATTTTATTCAATATTACAGTTACCAAGGGATTATTTATATAATTATTTAGAAATTAAATTTATAAAAAATGCTAGTAAAGATTTATATAAAAAAATAGATAATTTGCCTGCGGTTGCATTTGAAAAAATAGGAGTAGGAGAGTTTATCAATAGATTATATAATGACACTGATAGAGTAATGGAATTGCTTGCTAAACTAATTAAATTAGTGTGTAAAGCATTAGTAGTTGTTTTTGTATTAATAATATCTTTTAATATTTCAATTATATTAGGAATAGAAATAATAATATTTGGATTAATCATGGGATTTATTTCGTATAAATTTTTCCCTAAAATAAAAAAAGTTCAAGAAGAAATAAAAAAAGAGTCAGACGATTACGTAAAAAAGGCAACAGAAAATATTACAGGAATAAGAGAAATAAAGTCTTTAGGTATTAAGAAAATAATAGAAAAAGATATTTTTAAGAAAATAGATTCATTATATTATAATACTAATAAAATAAAGAAAAGTGAATACTTGTATTATTGTTTAAATAATCTTGCTTATTTTGTGTTACAATTTATTATTTTATTTACATGTGGGTATTTATTTATTCAAGGGAAAATAGAATATAGTGTTTTTGTAATGATAGAGATGTATATTTGGAGAATTGATGAAGTAGTAGAAAGTATTAGTGATTTTGAAGTTAGTTATAATAAAGTTACTGTATCTTTAAAAAGAATAGGAGAAATACTTGAAAACAATTTATATGAAGATGAGAAATTCGGTAATGTAAACATAGATAATGTTAAAGGAGTAATTGAATTTAAGAATGTAAAATTTAAATATTCCACTGATGAAGAAGAAACTTTAAAAGGTTTAGATATGAAAATAGTTCCTAATAAAAAGATTGCTATAGTAGGTAAAAGTGGTAATGGTAAGTCAACTATATTTAATTTACTACTTAGATATTTCGATGCTACAAAAGGAGAAATATTAATTGATGGAGTTGATATAAAAGACTTAACTGAAGAATCTTTAAGAAATAATATATCAATAATTAGACAGTCACCATTCTTATTTAATTTAAGTATTATGGATAACTTTAAAATGGTAAAAGAAGATGTTACGGAAGAAGAAGTAAGAGATGTTTGTAAAAAAGCATATATTGATGAATATATAATGAGTTTACCTAATAAATATAATACCATAATAGGAGAAGGTGGAGTAAATTTATCTGGTGGTCAAAAACAAAGAATAGCCATAGCAAGAACACTTTTATTAAATACAAAAATAATATTATTTGATGAAGCAACTAGTGCACTTGATAATGAAAGTCAAACTTACATAAAAAAAAACAATTGATGATTTAGTTAAAGATCATACAGTTGTTATAGTAGCTCATAGATTATCTACAATAATTGATGCTGATATAATAAATGTAATTGATAAAGGGAAGTTAATAGCATCAAATAATCATGAAAAATTATTAAAAGAATGTAAGATATATAGTAATTTATATAATACAGAATCATCTTATATAGAATAAAAGGAAGAATCTAAAAATTCTTCCTTTTAAAATTTTCTATATAGTCCAATTGCTTTCCCTAAAATAGTAACATTATTGAGAATAATTGGATTCATAAAATCATTTTCTGGTTGTAGTCTAAAGTAACCATTTTCTTTATAAAAAGTTTTTAAAGTAACTTCATTTTCATCATTCATAGCTACAACTTTTTCACCGTTTTTAGCAGTATTACATCTTTCTACAATAATAATATCTCCATCAAAAATTCCAGCATTAATCATACTATCTCCAGATACTTCTAGAGTAAACACTTCTTTATGTTTAGGTATAAGATAAGTAGGAAGTGAGAAAAATTCATTAGGCATTTCAATTGCTTCAATAGGGCTTCCTGCTGTTACTTTACCCAAAAGTGGAACTGATACAATATCTTCGTTATGCATTTCAAATTCATTAGGTACTAATAACTCAATTAAGTGATTTCCTTGTTTACTTCTTTTTAAGTATCCTTTATCAATAATATTTTGAATATGAGCATGAACAGTTGCAGGAGATCTTAACTCTAGTGCACTGCATATTTGTCTTACTGATGGTGGATATTTATTTTCAGCTTGAAATTTTTTTATAAAAGTTAATACTTCTTTTTGTTTACTTGTTAAATCTCTATTATCTTTAATCATAGAATCCCTCCGTATCCATAATAACACACTTTTAAAATAAAGTCAAACAAATGTTTATGTAAAATAAGAACATTTGTTTATATTTATTATTGACACGAACAACTATTCGTGATAATATAATATTGTAAGAAAGGTAGTGAGAAGAAATGGTTGAAGTTTTAAAACAAAATAAGGGAGTAATAATATTTTATATTGTTCTTGCTATTGCAACTTTAGTAATAGTAAACGATGCTAAAATGGAAGGATTAGAGGGAAGTAATAGCTCGTTTGCTTATATAAATAAATAGAAGATACATATTAGGCTTTTATTCCTTGATATGTATCTCTTTTTTTCATTTCTTTATCAATATCATTAAGTACACAAAACTTTTTTAGTAGCCAAGTAGGTTCTACCAAAGTATCAGGATCCGGATCTGCAGTAATTCTATTTATTACTATTTTTTCATCTAATAATTCTAACTGTTTTATAACAATATCTATATATTCTTCTTTTGTTAATATATGAAAGTGTTCTTTTTGATATAATTTTTCAAGTGGAGTATCTTTAATAATATTTAACATGTGAATTTTTATTCCCCATATTCCTAATTTATTTATATATCTTACAGTGTCTAACATCATTTCTTCTGTTTCGTAAGGAAGAGAGTTTATTATATGAACAACTACTTTAATATTTCTTTCTTTTAATTTATAAACCATATCTTCAAATTCTTTTAAAGTATGACCACGATTAATTAAGTTAGAAGTTTTCTCGTGAATTGTTTGAAGCCCTAATTCCACGGTTAAAAAAGTTCTTTTATTAAGTTCCTTTAAATAATCTAAGCATTCATCACTAATAGCATCACATCTAGTAGCAATAGCAAGTCCAATTACATTATCTAACTTTAATACGGTTTCATACTTTTCTTTTAATACTTCTACTGGTGCATAAGTATTACTTCTAGCTTGAAAATAGGGAATATATTTACTATTAGGCCACTTTTTATCAATAACAGATTTTACTTTGTTAAATTGTGTTACTAAATCATCATTAATGTTGCCTCCAAATTCGCCACTTCCACTTTTAGAACAGTAAGTGCATCCACCATAACCCTTTGTACCATCAATATTAGGACAAGTAAATCCTCCGTTTAAACTAATTTTTACTACTTTTGAATTAAATGTCGTTTTATAAAAATAATTTAATGTATGATATCTTTTATTATCTAATGTATATTTAAACATAAAATCACCTGTAAGTATTTTATCATAAGATAAATAAAAAATAAAATAATAATCATATTAATAATGGTGAATCTTATGTCTAATATAAAAAAATATAATATATTTATTTTAATATCAACGTTTGCTAGAAATATAATTGAAATATTTTCTAGTGTTCTTTTATATAAAATGGGATATAGTATTAAAGATATAATGCTTTTTTATTTTATTTTGTATATAACAGCATCTTTGACTAATACTATTAGTATTTATTTAATTAATAAAATTAATTATAAATATGTTTTAATAGTGTCATCATTAATTTATAGTTATGCTTTCTATTATTTAAATAATATGAATAATGATATATTATCATTAATTATATTTAGTATGATACTAGGACTTGGTAGTTATTCATATCATTCTATAAGACACTATTTGGCATTAAATGTAATAGAAAAAGATAATAGATTAAATATAGGAAGTATTTTAATATTTAACTATATTGCTTATATATTATCTTCTTATATAGGGGCACTTATTACTGATAATTTTGGACTAATTTATGTAGTAATAATAATTTTTTCATTATCAGCATTAAGTATGATTCCTCTTATTAGTATTAAAAATATAAATAAAAAGGAAAGGATTAATTTATCATTAAAAAATATTAAAAAGAATAAAATATTATTTTTTATGTTTGAACAATTTAAAGTTATGTTTTTAATGTTACAACCGTTATATTTATTTTTGTATGTTGAAAAAGATATGGAATATATTGGAATATTTAATATAGTTATGGGAATATCTTCGATTATTTTTGTATATTTCTTTGTAAGGAAAATAAAAGTAGATAAATATTTTTGGTTACTTAATATAGTATTTTGCATAGTTCTTATTTCGAAGATAAATATAATTAATAATAATCTTATATTATTAATTGCTTTTTTAGAAGGATTGTTTTCAAGAATGTATGAAGTAGTATCTTCAGAAAATTTATATGATAAACAAATAGATAATACTTCTAGTTATTTAATAGTAGTAGAACTTATTTTTTGTATAACTAATAGTATTTTATATTTAATGTTTTATATATTTAACATAAATGTAAAAGTGATATTATATATATGTATAGTTGGAATATTTCTAAGTGGGTTGGTAAGATATAAAAAAAATTAAATTTATTAGTTAAAGAAAGAAATTAATCATAGTAAGTTTACATAAAGTTTCCTTTTCTTCAATTATTATTTTTTTGTAATACAAGTAATTATTTTTTAGTATATTAAATTACTGATTATCAAAAAAATTAAATCCGTATAGATTATACAAAGCTTTTGATTGACATGTAGAGAAAAAAGTATATAATAATTATTTGGTGATATTATGAATTTGGAAATGTATTTAGAAAAATATAGAGATGAATATCCGAAAGAAGCAGTTTCATACATATTAAAAAATTATGGCAATGATTTAGATGTTGCTAGACCGGATTTGATGAACCAAGTATATGATGCTACAGGAATATTTACTGAAGATAATAATCCTTATTTACAATATTTAAATTTAATAGAAGATTATTTTGGCTTAAATAATAATATTTTAGAAATAGGTGGGGGCTTTTATCCGTCTTTAGCTAGCCATATTGCAGATAAACAATTAATTTTAAAAAGTGGTACTATTACAGTTTATGATGAAAATTTGATTACAACTTCTTTGAAAAATATAAATTTAATTAAAAGAAATTTTACTCTAAATGATTCTGTAGATAACTTTGATTTATTAATAGGAATTATGCCTTGTCAAGCAACTCCACTTATTATAAAAAAAGCAAACGAAAGTAAAAAAAATTTTTTTATTGCTCTATGTGGTTGTACACATTTTTCACAGGAATATTTAATGTTTCATGTTCCGACACAAGAAGCATGGTTTGAGTATATTCGTAATATTTATTATAAAACCAATATTGATGATATTAAATTAATAGAACTTGAATCACCAACTGAATATAATAGGTATCCAATATTAATAAAAAAGAAACATATGTAGAAATATATATGCTTCTTTTTTATTAAATTAAAAGATGCGAATATTAAATATTATTCACAAACAAATAGTTTGATTAATTATTGTATAAATATAAGTAAATACCAAGCATTTATCAGTAGAAACAATATTAAAATTAAATTTATGTTTATTTTAAGGATTTTTTATTGTATTAGGTACTTTGTTTATTTTCTTCTTAAGTTCATATAATATTTAATAATAAAATAAGTAAAAATTTAAAATAATGGCTAATAGGAAAAATACATGTAAGTTAATAAAAATAAATAGTGATTATATTAATATAGTAACAATTTATTATTTTATTGAAGCAAATGTAAATAAAATTGCTAAAAAGATAGAAAATATTGATAATATTGAGTTTGTAAGAGATTCTTGTTTTAAAGGAGGATATATTTTAATATTTATATTATGTAGATGTGTATGTTCTGAATAAAGACTATTATGTTGATTTTAAATTAATTAAACGGCTAAAGGATTTAAATGTTAATAGAAGTTTTAAAGTGAACATTTAAAATTTTGTAAAAATTTATTTTTTTAGCAAAAAGGTATTGACATTGCTAATCGATAGTAATATAATCAATTTAGCAGTCATATAATGGAAGTGCTAAAGGAAGTGAAAAGATGCTTAGTAATAGACAAGAAAATATTCTTAAATTTATTGTTGAAGAGTATATAAAGAGTGCTAAACCAATTAGTTCACATCAAATATGTGATAGTTTGGATTGTTCTAGTGCTACAATAAGAAATGAAATGGTATATTTAGAGGAATTAAAATTGTTAGAAAAAAATCATTTTGCATCGGGAAGAATTCCAAGCGAAAAGGGTTATAAATATTATGTAGAAAATTTAATGCAACCTAAAAATATGACTGGAGAAGATATGCTTAAGTTACAAACGATATTTCACAACAATACCTTAGATTTAAATGATGCCATTAAAAAAAGTATTGAAATAGTTTCAGAAATTACAAATTATACAACAGTAGTATTAGGAAACGGAGCCAAAGATAATAAATTAAAGAAAGTAGAAATTGTTCCACTTGAAGATAATAAAATATTAACTATGGTAATAACTGATAAAGGATTTGTGGAACATAAAAATTTATATTTACCAAAAAATGTATCAACAGAAGAAGTTAAGAAAACAGTTGATTTAATAAATAAATTAGTAGTAGGTACACCACTTGATGAAATAAGTGAAAAATTAGAGTATTCAGTAAAACCAATAATAGGTAAATATGTAAGACAACATGAACTAATTTATAATACTTTTTATGATGCATTTAGTGAAATTACTAATAAAGAAAATAATGTTCACTTTGTAGGAAGAAGTAATTTCTTAAAGCAACCAGAATTTAGTGATGTTGAAAAGATAAAAGAAATATTCAGTAAATTTGAAGATGTAAATTGTATAAGAGAAATAGCAGAAGATAAAAATGGTATTAATGTATATGTTGGTAGTGATAGTGAATTATCTGATGAAGTATCGGTAGTAAAGACTCATTATAATATTGATGGAGAAGAAGGAACAATAGCTATAATTGGACCTAAGAGAATGGAATATGATAGGGTTGTTTCACTTCTTGATTATATTAAGTCTAATATAGGAGGCGACCATGAAGAAGAATAAAGAAAATAGACATGAAAATATCCATGAAGAAATAAAAGGGGGAAACCAAGAAGAGATTCAAACAGAAGTAAAGGAAGAAGTTAATAGTAATAATGCTTTAGAAGATAAGATCAAAAAATTAGAAGAAGCATTGCTTCGTAATCAAGCAGAACTTATGAACTATAAAAGAAGAAAAGATGAAGAAGTAAGTAGAATGCTTAAATATTCTGAAGAAGATATTATTAGAGAGTTTCTTCCAATATTAGATAACTTTGAAAGAGCTATTAAAATGGATGATGATAATTTAGATGATGAAGTATCAAAATTCTTAGAAGGATTTAAAATGGTATATACACAAATTAATAATATGCTAGATAAATTTGAGGTAAAAGAGATAGAAGCTTTTGGAAAAGAGTTTGATCCAACTTATCATCAAGCAGTTATGAAAGAAAGCAATCCTGATAAAGAATCAGGAATAGTTCTTGAAGTATTCCAAAAAGGTTATATGTATAAAGATAGAGTTATTAGACCATCTATGGTTAAGGTAAACGAATAGAGGTTATATGAATAAAGATGTGTTAAGAGAAATTATTTATTTAATAGTAGCTATATTAGTGGCAGTACTTGCAATTAAATTAGTAATCTGGTTACTTCCAATAATATTAGTTATTATACTTGCAATATTCATTTATAACTCTATGAAGAAAAAAACAATAAAAGAAGACAAAAAAGAAAATAAAAGTAAAAATAAAAAGAAAAAAATAGTCATCATTGAAGGAAAAATTGATGATGAAAAATAAGGAAAGGTGATAATATGAGTAAAATAATAGGAATTGACTTAGGTACTACAAATAGTTGTGTATCTATATTTGAAGGGGGAGAAGCTAAAGTTATAGCTAATGCTAGTGGTGGAAGAACTACTCCATCAGTAGTAGCATTTAAAAATGGAGAAATGTTAGTAGGAGAAAAAGCAAAACATCAAGCTGTAATTAATCCAGAAACAATTTCTTCAATTAAAAGATTAATGGGTACTAGTAAGAAAGTTAAAGCTAATGGTAAAGAATA
>CALVSD010000024.1 GCA_944358805.1 uncultured Bacilli bacterium | reverse complement strand
ATAGTATCGGTAAAATTTATGAAGGTGTTACTGAAGTAAGACATGATGGTAAAGTAGTAGTACATACATCTAACTTTGTACCTGTTATATTAAATAGTAATATAGGTAATAATGAAATAGTAAAGGTTAAAATAACAAAAGTTGATAAACTTAATGTTTATGGAGAAATAATATAAGGCGGTGATTTTGGTGGAATATAAAAGTATGTGTAAAGTGTACAAAGGAAACATATGTCAAATAGGGTTCTCTAATTACGAAGAATATGACGTATATGATGATGTTTATCTTTTTGAATTTGATAAAATTAGAGTTACTGATTCAAACGAAGAATACATGTTTATAAAAAAAGGATGTCATTTGTATGAAATAATTTCTGGTTATGTTTTTCCTATATTCGAAAAATGTGACAACAAAGGACATTATGAAACTAGTAGTAAGTATATTGATGTTCCTAAATATACTATTCTTGATGATTTATATGAAGCTCAATTAGTAGAAATAGAGGATTATATCGAACAAAATGCTAATCCAGAATTTATAAAACGTATGAAATACTATTCAACTGCTAATAAGTATTCTGAATTACCTTTAAGACCTGACTTTAAATTTTATTGGGAAATACACAATGAAAGTGAATCTAACATAGATATATTTCCTAAAGAAGAAAAGAAAGAATTTAAAAATAGTTTAATTAGTGAACGTTATCAAATAGTAGAAATGTTATTAAATATTTTAAAAGATAATGATTATGATAAATATTTAACAATTAAAGGTAAGTTAGATAATATAATAGAATATAGTACTATAGAAGCCACTAATATAAAAAATAGTAATGGACTTATCCTATATGATAAAGAAACGTTAGATAAAATTATATTAAATAATTTAATTAAATTAGAAGTAGAAATAGAATTGATTTTAAAGACCGGAAAGTTTAATATAGATGGTAATGTTAATTTAATATACAATATGATAAATGATATAAAAGATTCTTTAGATAAAGAAGATGATAATATACTTACAAATATAAATAAAGTAAGTGAATTATATTCTAGTAGTATTAATAATATATCTTTTGTTAATCAAATAAATATAGCTAAACAAATAAGTTTATTATATCTACTTGCTATAAAAAAATATAATATAGATAGTAGTTTATCTAGTAAATTAGAAAATACTACATATATATTACATTATAAAAATTATTTATATTTATTAATTAGAGAGTTATTAGAGCAGGGTATTATTGTTACTAATAAATATAGACTATTGATTAGTAAAGAAGACGTAATTTTAGAAGATATTATTGATATTATTAATGATATAGAATTTGTAAATAAAGATATAAAAAAATTAGAATTATCAAAGTAATTACTTTAATAATTCTTTTTTTTCATCTTCTATTATTTGTAAGAATTTTTTGGCACTATGACTTAATGGCTTATTTTTTAAGTAAGTTAATCCTATATATCTTTTATTTAATTTAGGAATAGTATCAATTTCAAATAGCTCTCCTTTTTTTAATTCTTCTTTAATAAAGTTTTTAGTAACTAGACCAATGCCTAATCCAATTTTAGTAAAATGAGTAACTAATGAATAACTAGCAAGTTCCATTTCAGGTGTTAATGTTATGTTGTTAGCCAAACAAAATTCATCTAGAAAATATCTTGTATTAGATCCTTTTGACATTAATATTAGTGGATAGTTACTAAGATCATTTAATGAAATGGTTTTGCCTTTTAAATAATTATAATTTGAATTTGCTACAAAACAATCCTGAATGGCTTTTAATTTTTTTATACTAAAATCATTAGGAATATTATATGGTAAATTTAGTATAATAAAGTCAATTATACCATTTCTTGCTTTAATTAATAATTCGGAAGTTGGATTAGTAAAAATTTTAATTTTAATTTTTGGATATAATTTGTGAAATTCTTTAAGATACTTCAATAAAAAATTTCTTGTTAATGTATTGCTTATTCCAATATTTATATATCCACATTCCATATTTATCATTTCCATTAGTGATTTTTCTGCATTATCTATTAGCTCCATAGCGTTTGTTATTTTTTCATAAAACATTTTTCCTTCTTCAGTCAAGTAAACACCTGATTTTGATCTAATAAATAATGAACAATTTAATTGATCTTCAAGATTTTTAATAGATTTACTAACTCCTGGTTGGCTAATCATTAATTCGTTTGCAGCTTTAGTTATATTCCCATTTTTGGCAATACTAAGAAAAACTTTGTATAGTTCAAGATTAATGTTCATAAAATCACCCCTTATACATAACTATTAGTTATGAAAACAATAACTAATAAGTATTTGTATTATAACATATTTTTAATTATAATACAAAACAAGTGGATTTTTATATTAAATATTCGTTGTTAAGGAGGTGTAAAATGTTTAATATTAGTAAAATAAAATATTCAATAATGCATAATATAGCAGTTAATTTATTGGCAAGGAAAGTTCAATATCAAGACAAAGAAAAACTATTAAAACAAGTTAAATATCATGATATGGATAAAGTTTTAAATTATCTAATTGGAAGTGTTAAAAATGCTCATAATCTTCATGTACTAAATTCTTCGCATCATCTTGAGTCAAATAATGAAAAGACAGAATTAGATTTATGTGAAATGGTTTTAGATTGGGAATCAGCAAGGTATACAAAAAAAGATAAACCATTAAATGCACATCAAACTTTAGAAAAATATTATAGTAAATATAAAAAGGAAATTTTACCAATCTTAGATGAATTAAAATTAGAAGATACTAAATACATTGATAAAGAAGTTTTAAACTATTTAAATAACTTAGATTTATCTATAGAAATGATTTTAGATATTGTTATTGATTATATTAATTATTTAAAAAATAATAATATTAAATTATATTTTAGTTTAGATGAAATAGTCCTTAAAATATATCAAAGTTTAAGTGTAGAAGAACAATTATATTTTAAGAATCACATAAATATAGATAATTTATTAAAAAGAAAAAAGAAAATAAGAATAGTGCTATTTACTCATAAAAATCCAGATTATGATGCTTTATGTAGTACTCTTACAATTGCTAATTATATATCTAAATTAACAAACGATGAAGATATAGAAGTTATACCAGTAATTGAGCCAGTCTACATATTAAAAAATTTAAAGAATAAATTAAAAATATATTCTCTTCAAGAATTAAATGATAAGAATATAGATTATGCAATTTTATGTGATGTAAATGAAAAAGATAGAATTTACGGATTAGATTTACTAGAAAGCGTTAGTATAGATAAAAGATATATAATTGATCATCATGATAAAAATAGAGAAGAAGTAGAATGCTATAGTAGTAATAAGATTATATTACCGCAGTATTCATCAACATCAGAAATTATAGGAGATTTATTTAAAAAGAATAAAATTATATTATCTTATGAAGATGCATGTAATCTTTATTTTGGAATTGCATCTGATAGCTTTGAATTCCAACGAAATTTGTCTAATAATTTAATAGAAGTAGTAAAGTATTTAAATTTATCTAATACAGTAAAAAGAGAAATATTGTATACAATGAATGATATGACAGAATTACAAAAAGAATTAAAATTTAAAATAAAAGAATATTATAACGATGGTAATTTTAAAATACTAACACTTTTATTACCAAATGATTATGGTGATATAATGCAATATTTAAATCATAGAGAATTTAATAATTTAACGTTACCTAATAACGATATTTTAGCAACCTTTTTTATAATCGGAAGTGATAAAAATTACACAGTTAAAATGAAAAAAGATAAAAATTGTTGTATTGATTTGTTAAGTTTTGCTATAAACAATAATGGTGGAGGACATCAGTGTTGTTGTGTAGCTAGATTTAATAACATATGTTTTGAAAACGTTATAAAAAAAAATTTTTAATGAAATTAATTATTTTAAAAAGTCGTTAAGAAAGAAAAAAAATAGTTTATAGGAGGTAATTATGAAAGAATTTATTTTATTAGGAAATGATGACATTGAAGGAGAAAGACAGTTAGAAATATTCAAAGTATGTGGTACAAAAGCAGAAATTTCAGATTATGCTATTTTATTAGGGGGTGGTGTATATGTTCCAAACAATAATTCTAATACTGATATAATTAAAAATAGAGTTGGTTTTTGGTGGACTAGAGATGGTAATTATAAATACAATTTTCAATATTTATCAGAAAACGAAATAGTTACAAGCGAA
The DNA here is from genome assembly GCA_944358805.1 of uncultured Bacilli bacterium. Taxonomy (GTDB): domain Bacteria; phylum Bacillota_I; class Bacilli_A; order RF39; family UBA660; genus CALVVX01. The sequence goes on along the minus strand of CALVSD010000024.1, from coordinate 11,969 downwards.
AATTGTATGATGTATCCATATTATAATGAAACTTATTATGTTGATTGGAATGGACAATTAAACGTTAGTAGTCCTAAGAACAAAACAATAGGAATTAGACCTGTATATTCAGATGATTTTGAAAAATTAATAAAATCACAAAGAAGTAACTTTGTGAAAATAGGAGAAAATGTTTTTGAATATGAATTGTGGGAATGGCCACAGACAATTGTGAATAAAGCAGATTCCAATATTTTGGAGCATTTATATACATGCCATCAACTTAATGATACAGGGATATTTTATACATATAATAACTCTGATAATAAAGAAAACATTTTTAGAATTAAACCATCAGTAAACTTAGAATATGAGTTTAATAATTCAAAATTTGTACGAGTAATTGCTTTAAATAAATATAAAAACCAGGTATTATCAAATGGAGAAATAGTACAACCCGGAAAAGCATATTGGGTGAAAGTTGATCCAATTATTTGGTTAATTGATAGTAAAGAAATGATTGCTTTATCCAAAAAGATAATTATGGCAGGAATACCATTTCTAAATAATGCTGGTTATAAAGGTACTATAGGTGATTTTCATTCTTCTGATATAAAGATGTACATGGATTTATTTATGACCCCTGAAATGATTATTTCTCCTTATTGCAGAAATAATATTGAAAGAAGAAGTAAAATAAGAACAAAAACAAGTAAAAGTAAATATGGAAATTATAATTGAGGTGTAAAATGTTTAATATTAGTAAAATAAAATATTCAATAATGCATAATATAGCAGTTAATTTATTAGCAAAGAAAGTTCAATATCAAGACAAAGAAAAACTATTAAAACAAGTTAAATATCATGATATGGATAAAGTTTTAAATTATCTAATTGGAAGTGTTAAAAATGCTCATAATCTTCATGTACTAAATTCTTCGCATCATCTTGAGTCAAATAATGAAAAGACAGAATTAGATTTATGTGAAATGGTTTTAGATTGGGAATCAGCAAGGTATACAAAAAAAGATAAACCATTAAATGCACATCAAACTTTAGAAAAATATTATAGTAAATATAAAAAGGAAATTTTACCAATCTTAGATGAATTAAAATTAGAAGATACTAAATACATTGATAAAGAAGTTTTAAACTATTTAAATAACTTAGATTTATCTATAGAAATGATTTTAGATATTGTTATTGATTATATTAATTATTTAAAAAATAATAATATTAAATTATATTTTAGTTTAGATGAAATAGTCCTTAAAATATATCAAAGTTTAAGTGTAGAAGAACAATTATATTTTAAGAATCACATAAATATAGATAATTTATTAAAAAGAAAAAAGAAAATAAGAATAGTGCTATTTACTCATAAAAATCCAGATTATGATGCTTTATGTAGTACTCTTACAATTGCTAATTATATATCTAAATTAACAAACGATGAAGATATAGAAGTTATACCAGTAATTGAGCCAGTCTACATATTAAAAAATTTAAAGAATAAATTAAAAATATATTCTCTTCAAGAATTAAATGATAAGAATATAGATTATGCAATTTTATGTGATGTAAATGAAAAAGATAGAATTTACGGATTAGATTTACTAGAAAGCGTTAGTATAGATAAAAGATATATAATTGATCATCATGATAAAAATAGAGAAGAAGTAGAATGCTATAGTAGTAATAAGATTATATTACCGCAGTATTCATCAACATCAGAAATTGTTGCTGAAATTTTATTAAGAAATGGAATAATTGTTCCAGAAGAAATGGAGTATAACTTATATTATGGTATTGCTTCTGATACATTCGGTTTTGAAAGATCAGTAACAGAAAATACAAAATTAATAGTAGAATTATTAAATTTATCTAATCAAGTTAGAGAAAATATTTTAACAGAAATGGATAAAATGACAGAAGAACAAATTCGATTATATAATAAAGTAAAGGAATATTATCTTGATGGTGAATTTAAAATATTTACACTTTTAGAACCTATAGAATATGGAGATATTACTAAATATTTAAAACACAAAGAATTTGATAAGTTAACAGGTCCAACAAAAGAAAATCCAGTTACATGTTTTATAATTGGTTGTGGTAATAATTACTTTATTAAATTAAAGAAAAATCCTGAATATAATTTAGATATATTAAAGATTGCTGAAAATTGTAATGGTGGAGGGCACGAAAATCGTTGCGCTGGAAGATTTTTTAATACTGACTTTAAAACTGTTTTTGAAAAAGTTTTATATGAATATGATAAACTGAATCTAAAAAACAAACAAAAATTAAGGAAAAAATAGTTATAAAAATATAAAGGAGTAATTAAAATGAGTAGTGGTATTTTTGTAGGAAGTTTTGATCCATGGCATAATGGACATGAAGATAGATTGAAAAATGCATTAAAAATATTTGAAAAGGTTTACGTAATTATAGCGGATAATTATGAAAAAAAGAATTATTGGTTTAGTCAAGATGAAAGAGAACAATTAGTGAAAAAAAGCGTTAAAAAGTTTGGAAATAGGGTAGTTGTTAAATCTGCTGGGGTAAAAATGTTACATGATATTTGTCATGAAGAGCAAATTTTTAATGTTTTTCGTGGAGTTAAGTCAGGAAGAACATTGGAAGAAGAAATACGTCTTCAATTAATTGTTAATTATATGGCTAATATTGAATATGGCGAAAAGATTTTATTTGTATACGACATTACTAGTGAAGATGATTTTAGAGGTTCAAGTATTATAAAAAAATTAGTTGTTAATGGAAAAGATGCATCCTCATTAATTCCTAGTGAGATAATCAAAGATATCTATGATAGAGGAAAAAGATATGTGTAATAAAATTATAGGGATTACTGGGAAGTCTGGAAGTGGCAAATCTACAATAGCAAAAATGATTAATGAAATAATTCCTAACTCATGTGTAATTGATGTAGACAAAATTGGTCATGAAGCATTACGAAATCCTAAAATATTAAAAAATTTACTAAAAAAATTTGGAGATCAAATTTTAGATGATATTGGAAATATAGATAGAAAAAAACTAGGGGCTATAGTCTTTAAAGAAAATAGTAAAATGAAAGATTTGACAGATGAAACATATCCTTATATTTTACAAAGAATAGACAATATCGTTAAGTCTGCTAAAGGAATAGTTATTTTAGATTGGATTTTATTACCAGAACATCCAATTTGGAAAAATTGTAATTTGAAAATTTTAATTAAAAGTGATTCTCAAATTAGAAGAGACAAAGTTATTACAAGGGATAATATATCTTTAGATTATTTTAATGCTAGAGAAAAAACAAGTATTGAATATGACCTAAAACAATTTGATTTAATTTTTTCAAATGATTATATGCTGTCAACGTCAGTAAATATTGCTCATTCTATAGTTAAAAGTTTGAATAAGTATAATTAAATAAATATTTAAGTGAAATAATATGATTATAGATAAAATGAGATTCTTACTTTTTAAGTATAGTCTATTATACAAATAACAAATAAGTATTGTTAGTAATTAAACTATTTAATTATAATAAAACCTGAAATGATGATTATAGTAGTTTAATTTCAATAATATAAGTATATAAGACAAATGATATTCTGAAAATACATTTAATATTTATTAAAGATTTAAACTTTCAATAAATATTTAATATAAGGAAGTTTATATGTCATTGTTAAAAAATATAAAAGAAAAAGAGATTAAATTTATCTAATAAAATTTTATGGAGATAAAAATAACTAGTTTATGGAGGAAAAAAATGAATTATTTAGAAATAAGTGCTACAGTATTTGGATTATTACAAGGCTTGCTTGTAATGTTAAATAAAAGGAGTAATTGGGTTGCTTACATTATTCAAATGATATTTATGGTTTTATTCTCTTTAAGTGTAAATTTATATGGGGATGCCGTAAATAGCCTATGTTATATATTTGTAGGTGTTATTGGATTTATTATTTGGAATAAAAAGGATGAGAAGTATATCGGCTCGTGTTCATGGAAAGAAAGAATCTTTTATATTATAATAATGGCATTAGGAACATATATAGTTTATTTAGGTTTAAGAACAACAGATGATCCACTGCCTTTAATAGATGCTTTTACAACAGTATCTTCATTTGTAGCTACATATTATATGTTAATAAAAAAAATAGATACTTGGGTAATTTGGTTTGTTAATGATATATTTTATTGTGTTACTTACTGGCTATTACCAGATCAAGCATTATATTTATTTGCTCTTAATGTAATTTGGACATTTATGGCTGTTGGAAGTTTTATAAATTGGAAAAAAATAATGAATAGCAATAAAGGTAAGGGGTAGATTATTTTGAAAAAAGTATATATTGCAGGAAAATTTGATATAATAAAAAGTAAAAAATTATCTTTAAGTGAAAGGCTAGTCAATGACTTTAGGTCTATGTTATTAAAAGACTCATCGTTATTAACATATGCTCAAGATAATTTAAAAATAAATGATAAATATATATATAATGGTCCCTTTTATTGTGAACAAGCATCAAACGGAGATTATACATCAACTGATTGTAACATTGTATTAGAAAATGAATATTTAGCTGTAATGAATTCTGATATATTTATTGCAGTATTTGGAGAATCATTTTCCGTTGGAACGATAGTAGAATTAGATTGGGCTTTAGACAATAAAAAAGAAATAATAATTTTATATTGTGAGGAAAGCTCTAATTATACTATAAAGTCAGAATATTGGTTTGCCATAGCTAATGCTTTAAAAAAGAAAAAAGATATAAGAATATATACTTATAAAGAGAAAAAGGAATTAAATAATGTGTTGAGGGATGTTTTGTATGGTTAAGTATAAGGAATTAGAATTAATATATTCTTCGTTTATGTGCGATAAAAATTGTCCTTATTGTACTGCAAAAATAACAAAATGGCCAATAAGACAAGATTGTTTAGAAAAGCTTGAGGAAAAATTGGCTTTGTTAAAAAAGGAAAATGTTAGATTTAAATATTTCATAATATCAGGTAATGGAGAACCATCCTTAAATAGTTATGAAAGTCTAAAGATTATAAAAGACGCTGTAAATAAAGTTAATATATTTGACGAAAAGAGATTACAATCTAGTGGTAATATTTTTTATGAAGATGATAAATTTAATTTATTAAAAGATGATTTTATGATAGAAATTACAAGATGTTATTTTGATTCTAAAAAGGATATGGAAGTTTTAGGGTATAAAAGAGACTATATTAAAACATCTAACTTTAATAAAGCTAACAATATAAGACTTAATTATGTTATGTTACAAAATAAAAGTTTTGATGAATATCTAGAAGAAATTAAGATGTTCATTGATAGATATCCTAATATTAAAACAGTTAGTTTAAAAACTTTAAATTTAAATACATTTGATGGCAATATTAACAATTCATATTCTAAATGGATATTAAATAATGGCCTTACAAAAAAAGACTCAGATAAAATTATTGAGTATATGTCCAATAATGCTAAATTTAAATGTAAAGATGAAAAATTCTTTGATAGATATGAATGGATATATAAGAATATACCTATCACTTTTTATGTAAAAAAACTAGATTATGGTTATTCAAATATTGTATATTATGGTGGCGAATTAGTGGATTATCATTTGCAACCTATTAAATTAAAAAAAGAGGAGTTATAGACAATGGTTATGTTAAGATTAGGAAAAATTAACAATGAAGAGAAAAAATTTATTCCAACAAAAAAAGAATTTTTAGATAAATATTTGAATGAGATGAATTGCATTGAAGAATATATTCTAACTCAAACATATAAAGATGGTTATAAATATCGTGAATATAATGATGAAGGCGAGTTAAAATATACCAAAAACAAAAAAATGAATAAAATAACTGAAGTAGTAGAGATTACAAAAGAAGAATTTTATGAAGTTTTAAAAAGTAATAATTATAATTGCATAAGAAAAATAAGAAAATATTATATTGATGGTGATTATGAAATTGATGTTGATATATTTATGGAACCAGTAAAAATTACTATGGTAGAAGTTTCTAGTAATAAACCATTAGATAAGTATAATCCTCCCAAAGGATTTATTGATGTAAGCAATGTTAATGCGTTTGAAAATTTAGCAATTTATAATGGATCTATAAAATCAAATAATGTTATTATAGAAGGAACAGATGGTGTAGGTAAAACTGTAACTGTTGAAAAATTGTTACAAAAAGGAATAATATGCCAAGATAGATCGGTAGAAAACGTATCTAATTATATGCTTTTTAATATAAATATGATAACTAGAGCTAAAAAAATTGAACAATTTTTGCTAAATAACAATATTATTATAATTATATTGGTAAATAATGATAAAAATGAGCTAGAGTCTCGTATTAATTTAAGAAAAGTAATATCTGAATATGATATAGATGCTTTTAAATATAATAAGTTGTATTTAGATACTTACAATTATATGAAAAAACAGAATATGTTACATAATCGTTTATTTTTAGTTGATTGCACACATTTAACTATTGATGAACAGGTGTCACAAGTAGAAAAAATAATATTGTATAAAAATAATTTACTATGATTTAATATATTACGAGGTAGGTTATAAATATTACAAGAGGGGGTTTTGGAATGAACAATAAAAATATAAATGATTTAAAATTAAAAAAAATGTTAAAAAAATATGGTGATTATGGAGTAGAAAATTTATTTACTATTCCAACTGTATCTGATATTCATTATAGATTTGGTGAAGAAGAACCTAGCTTTTGTTGTAAAGAAGAAGCCCCTTTAACTGACTTTGCATCTATCCAAGGGTGTAAAGGATATTATCCATCAAACGAATGGGCAGGGGAAAAAACACGAAATGGTTATTATACAATAAATAATGGAAATATTTATACAGAAGAATTTATAGGAATAAATCCTGATGGGAATTTAGAAAAATATTATAAACAAGATTTGAAATATGGTGTTAGAGTAGTATCACAATTTTCTTGCATTAATCAACAAAATTATTCATTATCTTCTAATAATAATTTATTAACTTATGGGGAGTATTCTCAATTTGGACCATCAATTTGTCTAGCAACAATTTTAGAACTTTTTTATTTAAACTCTTTATTGCCTGAAACAGGTAGAGTTTTTACAGAATTAAGTTTTCAAAATGATGTAAATTATCAATTAAAACATAATCATGTAAGGGTAATCAAACATGTTGAATATCAATTTTTGGGTAAGAAATATATAAGAGCAATAGGACATTTTTACGGAGCTAATATAACTTTAACTAATGATATAACTGTTAAAAGACCAGATAATTTACTATGGTTAGAGGTAACTCCAATAGAATGGATTATTTCAGAAAAAAAAGATAAAATAATGAGTAAAAATATTTTAGTTGCAGGTATACCATACTTTAAAAATATTAAAATTAATAATGTCAAGGAAACTTTTTATTCTTTAAATTATTTTTTGAATAACATATTTGCAAAAGAGATTTTACAAGAACCGAATAATATGCATCAAATTATAGAAGTGGATGATAGAATATTAAATAAAATGGATAAACAACTAACAGAATTATGTAACAAGCATCCATATTTAATAAATAAGGAAGAAGTAGTACGCATGATGCGTGAAATATTACTTGAAAGAAATCATAATGGAATTCAAAGAGTGAAAAAAAGAAGATAAAATATTTTAAAATATTTTATACTCTAAAAAGTCACTATACATAACTGACAGTTATAATTGCGATGACAAAAAAGATATTTTACTTATAGTACTTGTTGGTATATAATATAGCTCGAAAGGAGGGATAGATTATGATTTTTGCTACAAATAACAAAGGAAAGTTAAGAGAACTAAAAAGTATATTTGGAGAAGATATGATAACATCTTTAAGAGAAAACGGAATAACTTTTGATGTTGAAGAAGATCAAGATAGTTTTTATGGTAATGCTCAAAAGAAAGCGAAAGCACTATATGAAATTACAGGAAAACCAGTAATAGCTGACGATTCAGGCCTTTGTGTAAAAGCATTAAATGGATTCCCTGGCGTTTTTACACATCGTTTTTTAGGAGAAGGAAAAACTGATGAACAAATTAATGAAGCAATTATTCAAAAATGTAAAAATATTCAAGATAAGAGTGCAAAAGTAGTTTGTTGTTTAGTTTATTACGATGGAAAAAATGAAATAGTAGCCGAAGGTGAAATATATGGAAATATAACAGCTCCTCGTGGAAACAATGGTTTTGGTTTTGATCCTATTTTTGAATTATACAATGGAAAAACTTTAGCAGAAATAGATAGTGCTACTAAAAATCAATGTAGTGCGAGATTTTTAGCTGCTAAGCAAATGAAAGAGAAAATGCAAAATATACATGGTAAATCAAAAAAAATAAGATAATTATATAATTAATTATGCGTAGAAAGTGATTGAAAGATCACTTTTTTTTTATAAGAAGTTTCTTATTATAAATGATTTAATTGATTTTTTTATAAATTGTGGTATAATACTCTTCACTAAGGGGGAGAGTATAGTGGATCGAGATAGAATAATAACTTTAACATGGTTGTTAGAAGAATTATTTTATAAATTTTCCAAGTTAAATATGCATCAAATAAAGCAAAATTTAGAAAATAAAGGTTTTTCTTATACAATTGATGAAATAAATTTGGCGATAAGTATTTTGATGATAGATTATGGAAAAATTGTTAGAGATGATTATTGGAGTACAGAACCTACATATAAATATATTTTTGATCGTTATTTTCAAAATTCTTCATATACACGACATTATTATTCTTTTAATGTGGATGATTGTAATGATAAAAAATTCCTTTTAATATCTGATACACATATAGGGAATCCTGAATTAGAAAATTTTCAAATGGTACAAAATATTTATAATTTTGCAATAAGTAATGGAGTGAATAAGTGCTTCCATCTTGGAGACATATTTTCAGGAGCTTATTATGAAAAATGGAATCAAGATGAAATGCAACATCAATTAGATTTGTTTAGTAATTATTATCCTAAAAATTCAGAAATTAGAACATATTCATTAATTGGAAATCATGATGAATCCTTGCATAGTTTTTATGAATATAAAAAATCTTATGAAAAAAGTATCTATGATTTAAGACAGTTATCAAAATTTATACAAAATTTTTATGTTATACCACGTTACACTTGGGAAGCTGCTTTTTCCAATGTTAATGTTAAATTTAGTCACAGACTATTTCTTAATTGGATGATACGAGATAAAAAGTTAAGTTGTTTAGATGAAATAGAAAAAGACAATATTTTTTATTCTGATACATTTAATATGTTAATATCTGGCCATCTGCATAAAGGGTTTGTGTTAAATAATAAATTTAAAGATAAAGAACAATTATTATTAGGAGTTCCATCTGCTACTAATATAAATATCAATGGTGTAGTTGCCTATATTGTATCTTTAAATTATAATGATTTGGGTAATGTTGACTCTGCAGATATAACTTTATTATTATGCGATAGTAACAATAAAATAACATCTGGAGAAACTATAAATTGGAATTTTAAAAAAGAAAATAAAAAGTTAAAAAAAGTCTTTTAAAACTAATACTTTTTTATTTAATATAATTCTTATTGTTTTAGTATATATTTAAATTTGGAGGGATTTTATATGGTTGAATTTGAGAAAATTAACGATTTAGTTATTATCCTAGAAAAAATATTTATATCATATTTGAATTTAACTATAATTCAAATAAAGGAACTTTTAGATAATAATAATTTGTTTTATACACTTGAAGAAATTAATATTGCTTTAAATATTTTAATGGTTGATCATGGTAAGATTGTTCGAGATGACTATTGGAGTACAGAACCTATATATAAATATATTTCAAATTATTATTTTCAAAATTCTTCATATACACGACATTATTATTCATTTAATATCGATGACTATAGTGATAAAAAATTTCTTTTAATATCTGATACACATATAGGAAATCCTGAACTAGAGAATTTTAATTTATTACAAAATATTTATAATTATGCTAGTAAAAATGGAATAAATAAGTGTTTTCATCTTGGAGATATATTTTCAGGAGCTTACTATGAAAAGTGGAGTCAAGCTGAAATGGAACGTCAGATGGATTTATTTATAAAGTATTATCCCCAAAATTTAGATATAAAAACATATTTTTTGATAGGTAATCATGATGAGCATATACATGGATACTTTGATTACAAACCTAATTATATAGAATATACTTATGATTTGCGTCAATTATCTAGATTTAGAAATAATTTTTATATTATACCTCGGCCATTTATTGATTTAAAGTTTTCTGATGTTAATATTAATTTTAGTCATAAAATGTTTGCAAATTGGTGTAATCCTAAGGAAAAAATAACTGATCTAAATCAAATATGCAACTTAAATACAGCTCTTGTATCAAGAATCGATATTTTAGTATCAGGTCATTTGCACAAAGGGTTTTTATGTACTAATAAATTTGAAGAAAAAGAGCAATTATTATTAGGAGTTCCTTCCGCTACTAACATAAATATTAACGATGCCGTTGCTTATGTTATTTCATTAAATTACAATGATAATAGAAGTGTCAATTTTGCTGATATAACTATATTATTATCTGATAATAATTATAATATAAGTGAAGGTAATACATTCAAATGGAAATTTAAAGATAAAAATAAGATGTTAAAACGAACAATTAATAATAATTAAAAAACTGAGCTTAACTTTTTTAAGTTCTTTTTTTATGAAATATATAACTTAAAGTTATTATAATGATAACAAATATGTATTATTAGCATAAAGAAAATTTGTTATAATATATCTCGAAAGGAAAAAATATTTATAATATTAAACTTTAACATAAGAAAGGATGATTATAATGATAAGTACAAATTATTTACCAAAAAGAAAGGATGTATGTGTTGATTTTGATACAGACTTATACGATTATGTATATGAAAAATGTGATTATGTAAAAGATATAGCCAAAGTAAATCCAGAGCTTGATAGAATGATAAAACAAGGAATTTATAATGGTTTATTTTTTAGAAATTCTGCAAATCATTCCAGTTTTAATTACTGGCAACCTTTATCTAATGCTGGGTTACCTCAAGTCCCTAGAGCAGATTACATTCATGAACTTACGTTTTTTATTCATGATATTTTGCATAATATGATTCCTGATTTACAAATAACTGGAAGAAGCGAACTAGATAAAAAAGTTTATATAATTGAAAGAATGCTAGGGGAAGGTGTTTGCCTAGTTCTTGCTGATATGTATTTTATAGATGCTTTAAAAAAATTAGGAGTAAAATATGATTTTTATAAAAAAAATATTTATCAAGGGTTTAATGCTTTAAGGAATAATTCTTTATACGATAATTTACTTGGTAATGTAATGTATTGTATTTTAGGAACTAAAAAATATTTTATAATAGATAAAAAATATGAAGATGATTTAGAAAAATATTTAGAGTGGTTTGAGCCAGTTTACATTAGTGATTTAAAATGGACTTTATCAAACGTTAACTCAAAATTATGTCGTGCCAAAGCTTCTTTTGATTGGTTTAATGACTATAAAGATATTATTCCTGGAGGAGTATCTAAAGATGTGAATAAAATGTTGAGTACAGGATATATAATTGAAAAGCTCAATTTAAATAATGAAATGAGTATAGAAGAATTAACTAAAATAATTTTTGATTATATATATGAAAATATTTTAACTTACGATAAAGAATTAGTGTATAAAAGGGAAGATAAAGAAAAAAGATTTTATGGATTTCAGAGTAAAATGGCTTACGACTTTTGCTTAAACAAAGAGTTATATAAAAGATTGATTGAAGAAGAGAATTATGAAGAGTTTGATAGAATATATAATGAAGATTTGAATTATTTATTGGAAAGACGGTTAATAACAGAAAAA
>CALVSD010000023.1 GCA_944358805.1 uncultured Bacilli bacterium | reverse complement strand
ATAATAGTTATAAAACAAATAATATAAAAAGCACTTATAAAGGTAAAGATTATAATAGTATTAAATTAGATTTAATAAACAAAACTATAACTTTGCCCAAACTAAAAGATGTTTCAATAAGAGGATACAGAACTAAAAAGGAATTTAATGGATTAATAAAAAGTGCAGTTATTAGAAAAGAAGGGGATAAATATTATGTAAGTGTATTAGTAGAAGAAAATATTATTATTCCACAATTTAATTCTAATAGTATAGTAGGAATAGATTTAGGAATAAAAAATTTTTTAGTAACATCACATAATGAAAAAATAAAAAATACTATTAAATTTAATGAAAAAAGATTAAGAGGTCTCCAAAGATGGCTATCTAGATGTAAATTAGGAAGTAAAAACAGATATAAAATAAAATTAAAAATACAAAAATTATTTATGAAGATAAAAAATGCTCGTAAGTTTTTACTACATACGATTACAAATAAATTGATTAAAGAAAATGATATTATTGCTGTTGAAAGTTTGGATGTAAAAGGTCTGCAACAAAACCACTATATAGCTAAATCTTTAACTAAAAATCCTATTTCAGAAATAATTCGTGTACTAAATTACAAAGCAATTTGGTATAATAAACGATTAATTGAAATAGATAGATATTATCCAAGTAGTCAACTATGTAATGTATGTGATTATCAAAATAGAAAAGTTAAAGATTTAAGTGTTAGAAGTTGGCAGTGCCCTCAATGTGGGCATATACACGATAGAGATTTGAATGCAGCAATAAATATTATGTTAGAGGGATTAAAAAAATATATTAAAACTTATGAAAGAGAACTAATGACACAGTAAATTTTGACAAATTAATATAAATAGGGTAGCGACTATCCGAAACTGGTCTATGGAGGAATATAAATTCCTGTGAAGTAGAAAAAACTTACCGTGAGGTAAGTCAGTCAAAATTTATTTTGATTTTTGTTCATAGAAAGGGATAGAAGTATATGAAGTTAAAAAGTAGTAGAGTTATGAAAGTTTTTGAACAATATGTAAAAAAATATGATATGAATAATGCCAATATAAAGATGAGATATTTTCATTCTTTAAAAGTTATGGAAATATGTAGAGATATAGCTCTTGTGACGGGAATATTTGATGAAGAAGAAGTAATTGTTTGTGAGTTAATTGGTTTATTTCATGAGATAGCAAATTTTGATGAAATGCCAAGTTATAGATTAACTGATGAAACTGATAATGAAGATTATGCATTAAAATCTGCAAGAATGATGTTCGATAATAATATATTAAGAGATATTACTGATGATACTACTTATGATAATATAATAAAGTTAGCTATATTTGCTTATGATAAAAATGGATTACCTAAAGGTATTGATGATAAAAGTGCAGCATTTTGTAATGTATTAAGAGACGCACATAAAATAGATAATTTTAGAATAATGTTAAATTATCCATATATAGATAGTAGAATTACTACTTATCCTAGTGCTATGGTATATGATAATTTTAAAAAGTTACGAGTCGTTGAAAGAAAACTTACTGAAAATAATTCTGATGAAATATTAGCAGTTTTGTCAGATGCATTTGGTTTAAATTATAGATATAGTTATGCACTTCTTAAAAATAATAATTATATATCTAAGATAATTGAATCATTAACATTTACAAGTAAAGAAGTAGAAGGATTTTTTAAACAAATAGAGAAAGTATTAATAACTTATGTTGATAGAAAGATAGGATGATTGAAATGTTAGACAAAAAGTATAATCATAAATATGTAGAAAAAGGGAAGTATGAAGAGTGGTTAGAAAAAGGATACTTTAAAAGTGGAGATTTAAATAAGAAGCCTTTTTGCGTTGTTATACCTCCACCTAACGTAACTGGTAAATTACACTTAGGCCATGCATGGGATACAACTATTCAAGATATAATTACTAGATATAAAAGAATGGATGGATATGATGCATTATGGCTTCCAGGAATGGATCATGCAGGAATTGCTACACAAGCTAAAGTAGATAAAAAATTAAAGTGTGAAGGAATTAATCCAAGAGAAATGGACCGTGAAGAATGGTTAAAAGTAGCGTGGTCTTGGAAAGAAGAATATGGAGATAATATTCATAAACAATGGGCTAAGTTAGGACTTGGACTTGATTATGATAAAGAAAGATTTACTTTAGATGAAGGATTATCAAAAGCTGTTAGAAAAGTTTTTGTAGATTTATATAATGAAGGACTTATTTATAGAGGAGAGCGAATTATAAATTGGGATCCGGAAGCTATGACAGCATTATCTAACGAAGAAGTTATTTATAAAGAAGTAAAAGGTGCTTTTTATCATATTAAATATATGTTAGAAGATAGTGATGAATATTTAGAAGTTGCTACAACTAGACCAGAAACTTTATTTGGAGATACAGCAGTAGCAGTTAATCCGAAAGATGAAAGATATAAGAATTATATAGGAAAGAATGTTATATTACCAATAGTAAATAAGAAAATACCAGTAATTGGGGATTTCCATGCTGATATGGAATTCGGAACAGGTGTTGTTAAAATTACTCCTGCTCATGATCCTAATGACTTTGAAGTAGGAAATAGACATAATTTAGAGAGAATTTGTGTAATGAATCCTGATGCAACAATGAATGAGAACGCATTAGAATTTAATGGATTAGATAGATATGTAGCAAGAGAAAAAGTGGTAGAAAGATTAAAAGAAGATAATTTATTAATTAAAATAAAAGAAATTACTCATAATGTCGGATTTAGTGAAAGAACTGATGTTATGGTAGAACCTTATTTATCAAAACAATGGTTTGTTAAAATGCGTCCACTTGCAGATAGAGTATTAGAAATTCAAAAAACAAATAACAAAGTTAATTTTGTGCCAAAAAGATTTGAAAAAATATTACTTCACTGGATGGAAATTACTTATGATTGGTGTATTTCTAGACAATTATGGTGGGGACACAGAATCCCTGCTTGGTATAAAGGTGATGAAGTATACGTAGGTATGGAAGCACCTAAAGAAGAAGGATGGGTACAGGATGAAGACGTGCTTGACACTTGGTTTTCTAGTGCATTATGGCCTTTCTCAACTTTAGGTTGGCCAGAAAAATTGGATAGTAGATACTTCCCTAATGATGTGCTAGTAACAGGGTATGACATTATTCCATTTTGGGTATGTAGGATGATATTCCAATCACTACACTTAATGAATGATATACCTTTTAAAGATTGTTTAATACACGGACTTATTCGTGATAAACAAGGAAGAAAAATGAGTAAAAGTTTAGGTAATGGAGTAGATCCAATGGATGTCATTGATGAATATGGTGCGGATTCACTTAGATTTTTCTTAACAACAAACACTGCGCCAGGAATGGATCTTAGATATGATGAAGAAAAAGTTAAATCAACATGGAACTTTATTAATAAACTTTGGAATGCTTCAAGATTTGTTTTAATCAATATGGAAGACTTCAAGAAAGAAGATTATACTTTAGATAACTTGAATGATCAAGATAAATGGATATTAACTAAATTAAATGAGACAATAAAAGAAGTAAGAAAATCTATGGTTAAGTATGACTTTAATATAGTAGGAAATACATTATATAGTTTTATATGGAATGATTTTTGTGATAAGTATATAGAACTATCTAAATTTAATCAAAATAATACTACTAAGAGTGTATTATTAAAAGTTCTTACTGATATATTAAAGATGATGCATCCATTTATGCCGTTTGTAACAGAAGAAATTTATAGTATGCTTCCAATAAAAGAAAGTGAATCTATAATGATTTCTAGTTATCCAGTTTATGATAAGAAAGAAATCTATAAAGAAGAAACAGAAAATATTGATAATATACTTGAACTTATCACAGCATTTAGAAATAAAAAAGCGGAGCTTAATGTTGGAGCAGATTTCCAAGTTATAAGTTATATTCAAAATAAAGAAAATGAATCATTAATATTTAATATGCTTAAATTAAATGATAAAATTTGTGATGAAAATAAAGAAATTAATAGTGAAATTGTAGAATATAATGGTATAAGAATAGATATTTTATATGATAATTCTAAAAATTTAGAAGAAGAAAAAGAAAATTTACAAAAAGAAAAAGAGAATTTATTAAATTCTATTTCAAGAAGAGAGAAATTACTTTCTAATGTTAATTATGTAAATAAGGCTCCTGCTAATATTGTTGAAGCAGAAAGAAACAATTTACAAAAAGAAAAGGATCAATTAAAGATAGTAGAAAGTAAATTATTTAATATGTAAAATGAGACAACATTTATAATAAAATGTTGTCTTTTTATTGCTAATGTGTTATATTCTTGTTAAGTGATAAATTATGAAGAGAATTGTTAGCATAATACTTATTATATTAGTTTTAATATTAATTTATTTTTTTATTCCTAAGATAAAATTAGATAGTACAGAAGTTACTTTAAACTATAACGAAAAATATAGCGAAGGTAAAGTAACTGCTAGAAATGTATTTAGAGATTATACTAAAGATGTGAAAGTATTGGGTAAAGTAGATACTAAAAAAGTAGGAAAATACAAGATTAATTATGTTCTTAATTATGGTATGTTAATCTTAAAGAAAACAAAAACAGTTAATGTAGTAGATAAAAAAGATCCTGTTATTACTTTAGAAGGAAATACCGATATTACATTATGTCCTGGTTGTAAATATGAAGAAGAAGGATTTAGTGCTACTGATGAATATGATGGAGATTTAACTGATAAAGTAGTTAAAGAACAATTAAAAGATAAAATAGTATATACAGTAGAAGATAGTTCTAAGAATAAAGTGTCAGTAGAAAGAAAAATAAAAGAAGAAGATAAAGAAGCACCAGTAATAACTTTAAATGGATATGAAAATGTAACTATATACAAAGGTAATACGTATGTTGAAGAAGGTGCTAGTGCTACTGATAATTGTGATGGTGATATTACTTCTTTAATAGAAACAAGTGGATCTGTTGACGATACTAAAGTTGGTGTATATGAAATAACTTATACAGTTAAGGATAAAAGTGGTAATACAACTAGTGTAAAAAGAAAAGTAAGCGTAATATATCCCCCAAGTGGAGGAGGTAATGGATATATATATTTAACTTTTGATGATGGACCTAGTAATCTTACTTTAGATATTTTAGATATACTAAAAGAAGAAGGTGTTAAAGCTACTTTCTTCGTAACAGGACAATCTGACTCTAATAATTATATAATTAAAAGAGCCTACGATGAAGGCCATACAATAGCGTTGCATACTTATTCACATGATTATAGTTATGTTTATAGTTCAGTAGATAATTATTTTGCTGATTTAAATAGAATAAGTAATAAAGTAGAAAATATTATTGGTAAAAAAACTAACATTATAAGATTTCCTGGGGGAAGTTCTAATACTGTTAGTAGAAATTATAGTATTGGTATAATGACTCGTTTGACTGGTGAAGTATTAAATAACGGATATAGATATTTTGATTGGAATGTAGATGCTGATGATGCTGGAGGAGCCTATACTGATTCTAATAGAATATATTTAAACGTAGTTAATAATCTTAGTCATAGTAAAACAAATGTTGTTCTTATGCATGATTCTTATGGACATACTGCTACTAGAGATGCTCTTAGAAATGTAATACAATATGGCAAAAGAAATGGATATAGGTTTGCTAGTATTGATGATACTACTCCATCAGTAGTACATGGTGTTAATAATTGATTGCAAAAATAAAAACAAATTGGTTGTTAATGATCAATTTGTTTTTATAATTTTTGTTAGAAATAGTTATTTCGTTATATAGTTGTCTAATATTAATTTGTAATAATTAAAGTAAAAGTTTTGCCAATGCTTAAACACTTTTTTTAGTTGACAATAAATAGAAAAAGTTATAAAATACAATCAATAAAAATTATCATGTTTTAGGGAAAAATTGATAATTTTTTAAACCTTTATATTAAAAAAGGGGGAGTTATATGTTGAAATTAGAAAATGTTACAACTTATCCACTAATTGAATTATTAAGTGTTCGCTATGGAATAGATAGTCAGTTATTGTTGGATGCTTTAATTTCTTACCAAATATTTGATTATCAAAGCTTAGAGGATTTTATATTTGATAATCCAGTATATAAAATTGATTATGATTACTTAGAAAGGGATTTGCAAATTATAAAAAGAAAAGTAGAAAGAAATAATAATAAAGGAATAGAGCCTCAATTATATTTTACGAAAGGTTATGTAAACCCAACTCTTGAATATGTAGATAAACTAGTGAAAGGAGATAAATTAGTCTTTTTTAGTCCTTTCAATGCGTATAGTACTAAGAGGGAAGACCTTTTACAAATGAGTATTTTTACCATTAAACATTTATTGTCACATACGAAAGAAAACGGGAAAAATGGTATTACTTATTTGCCTGGATTTGGTGATCGATTAATTAAAAAACTTATATGGTCGATTGAATTTTATGAGGCGCAAATTATGAGGCAAGCACAAAATGAACATGTTGAAGGGTGTAATTTATTTGAATTAAATGAAAAAGAAAAAACAGATGAACTACTGCATGGAAATGAGTCTATCAAATATTGTTTAGAATATATTCTAGATACTGCTTCTATAATGATATGGGGACCACTTACCAGTATTCAAAAATATAAGTTGTCTAATATTATTACTCAAATTAGCGAAAAAAAACATGATAATAAAATTTTAGATGCTATATTTACTATAATTAAAGATTATGTAACTTTAGAAGAGGTTCAGAAAGGGTTAGTTAAAACAAAGGTAATTAATAGATTTATAATCAAATAAAAAAATATAGAAAAGTGGTATTATATGGAAGAAAAATATAAAAATTTATTAAATATTAATGATAAAAATATAATTTTTGAATCAAATAAAATTAATTATGTAAAAGTTTCAATTGAATTTATTAATGACTATTTAAAAATGGTTAATAACCCTGAGATAAGTAAATTTATTTCTACAAAGGATAAAAAATATACATATGAAGATGAATTATGTTGGATTAATAAAAAATTAGAAGAAAAAGCTTTTGTTTTTTCTATGATTGATAAAAATACTAACAAATTTATTGGTAATATAGAGCTGATTAATTTAAAAGATGATTCAGTAGAAATTGCAATATGTATAACTGAAGAATTTCAAAATAAACATTATGGTACAGAAGCGCTTAGTACTATAATAAATATGTGCTTTAATAAGTTTAAGTTAAAAGAATTAAATTTAAGTGTCTTTTCAAATAACGTACGTGCTATTCACTGTTATAAGAAACTGGGATTTAAAGCAGTTGATATTGATAAAAATATAAGCATAAGAGATGGAAAAAATATAGATGATATATATATGAAATTACAAAATAAAGATAAGTAGTAAACAAAAAACATATACTTAATTAGGTGAATTATATGAAATATAAGATTCTAATTATAGTTATGTTTTTTATTTGTGTATTTACTTTATCAAGAGTACATGCTGAAGTAAATGGTTTAACTCTATTAGGTAAAGTTATATATTTAGATGCTGGTCATGGTGGAAAAGATTCAGGAGCTGTTTCTAATCAATTTCTTGAAAAAGATATGAACTTAATTTTAGTAAAAAAGTTAGAACAAAAATTAGGAAGTAAAGGTGCTATTGTATATTTAACTAGAGATGGTGATTATGATTTGGCCCCTAAAAACTATGCAGTTAGAAAAAGACCAGATTTAACTAAAAGAGCACAATTAATAAACAATGCTAAAAGTGATATGTATATATCCATTCACTTAAATTCTGATACTAATAATGCGTGGAAAGGATTACAAATATTTTATACTACTAAAAACAAAGAAAATGAAGAAATAGCTAAAGTAATGTATAATACATTAAAAAATAATATATCTAATATAAAAGAAAATAAAAAAGATAATAGTTATTTTATGTATAAACAAATAACTAGACCAGGTATATTAATTGAAGCAGGATTCATTTCTAATCCTAACGATAATTATTTATTAAGACAAGAATCATACCAAGATAAACTTACTGACTTAATAGCAAAAGGAATAGAGAACTATTTTAATAAATAAAAAAGAAAGATTAATTTAAATCTTTCCTAAAAATACAAGTATCAATTATCTTATAATTTTCTTTTTTATACAAAGCATGTGCTTCAGATCTAGTTTTATTAGAAGTTAAATTAATATAAGAACAATTATTGTCTTTACAAATAACTTCAGCACTGTTTAAAAGCAATTTTCCTATACCCATATGTCTGTATTTATTATCTACACAAACATTATTTATAATGGCATATTTACTATTTTGAATATTGTTTTCTATAAAATCAATCTCAAGCATTCCTATTATTGTATCCTCTATTTCTGCCACTATAATAATATTATTGTTAGAATTATTAAAATCGTGGTAAACAATATTTTTATTAAAACATTCATTAAATAAATCTATTATTCTAGTATTATCGCTACCAATTGTTCTTCTTATTGTAACTTTCATTAAATATTACCTCCTTTAAAATTCAAAATATTGTATTTTTTTATTATCATTACAATCTTTTCCTGTTAAATATGATGAATTATCAAAATATTTATTAATAATTTTATTATCTATTTTTTTATTATCAATCATTGTTATTATGTTATTAATACAATCAACACATTTATTTAATGCACTCATATATAATTCAATAAATGAGTAATTATAACTTTCGTTAATGTCGCAAGGATGATTCCATTCTTTTTTATCTAAATTTAAATAATGAATTTTTTTATTATATTCTATATTAAATGATAATTCTTCTTTTCTTATAAATTTATTTGGTTGTATATAATCTATTAATTTATAAATTTTTTTCTTTATACCTGTTTTGTCGTAATTAAATATTTTATTAAAAATATACATATGTTTAAGTGATTTTATATAAATTGATGCTGAATTATCAACATCATATGTCTCTTTCATAATATTATCAATCATTTTTGATAACTCAATACTTAGTTTATCTATGTTAAATATATATTTGTAAAATTTATAACTTTTAGGTATTGTTTTTTCTCGATTATAAATCATATAAAAATCTATATAGTATTCCATTTCTTCATGAAGAGCGTTATATTTATATGTTGATTTATCTTCTCTGTTAAAAAGACCTGTTTTATAAAATATAAAAGGATGAATTGTTTTATCTAAAAAGTAGTGACATATAGAACCATATAAATAACAAATAATATCTTTATCATTTTCCAAATTATTGTTAATAATATAATTAATCATATTTACAAAATAATCCTTGGTTTTAGTGGTATGGTTCATTTTTTGAATATTAGAACTTTTTTTGTTTTTTTTACCTATAAATAAATTATAAAACATATAAGGATCAGTACCTAATGCATATGTTTTAAGTCTGTTTGTGTATCCATCAATTTTGTGTTTAGATAAATTGTTTAATTTATTATAAATATCTATTGCAAAATATGAATGTGTCATTGAACTAGGCATTTTTATCATCCCTTATATTAAAGATTATATCACAAATTACCATAATTATAACAAAAAATTTATATCTTTTTTTAGGGATTTATGCTATAATGTGAAAGTAGGTGATAACATGGAAAAGATGTTTAAAACCCTTGAAGAACAAATAGAAATATTAAAGGGGAAAGGATTAATTATAGAAGATTGTGAAGAAGCAAAAGATGTGCTTCTTAGAGAAAATTATTTTTTTATAAATGGATATAGACATTTACTTATGAACTCTATTAAAGATAAAAGCTTTGTAATAGGAGCTACTTTTAGAGAACTATATTCAATATTTTTTTTCGATAGACAGTTTAGAAATATTTTATTTAAAAATTTGTTAATAATAGAAAATAATTTAAAATCAATAGTTTCTTATCAACTATCTAAAAAATATGGTTATCGTGAAAAAGAATATTTGAATATAAAGAACTTTACAAATGAACATAGAAAGCAAAAAAAAGTTAAAGATTTAGTAGATAAAATGAAAAGACAAATCAGAGTAAATTGTTCTAATCATAATGCTACTATGCATTATGTTAATAATTATGGGTATATACCTTTATGGATATTGGTAAAAGTATTATCTTTCGGAATTGTGTGTGAACTTTATACTATATTAAAGCAAGAAGATAAAGTATCAATAGCAGATATATTCGGCACTAGTACATATGAGATGGAAGAATTTTTGCCAATACTTGCAAATTATAGAAATTTATGTGCACATGAAGATATAGTATATGAACATAGAACTGAAAGATATATTCCTAATAATAAATATCATGAATTATTGAGAATACCAATGACTGATGGTGAGTATATATATGGTAAGAGTGATGTTTTTGCATTAGTTCTTATATTAAAACATCTGTTAAAAGAAGATGAATTTCACGATATGATGAAAGAAATAGAATATGAAATAGAATTATTAGATGGCAGAATAGATTCAATTCCGGTAGAAAAAATTCTGGATAGAATGGGGTTCCCTGTAAATTACATGGAAATATTAGATTTATAGAAAGAGGTTAGTGATGGATAACAATAAAAAACAAACAAATAATAGTAATGTAGTAATATTGGTAGTAGCTATATTATTATCGTTTATAAGTGGTACTTTAGGATCATATTTAGTAATTACAAATGTTCCTAGTATATCAAAGAGTATTGTAGAAAATGTTACAAAATTAGATTATACTGAAAATTCGATTGCAGATTCTGTAGAAAGAGCATATGATGCAGTTGTGGTGGTTGTTGCGTATAACAAAGGTACTAAAATATCTACAGGAACAGGTTTTGTTTATAAAAAAAATGATGACAAAGCATTCATAATGACAAATAATCACGTAGTAGAAGGTTCTGATGAAGTAAAAATAATAAGAAGTGATAATGAAGTAATTTCTGCAACTGTTTTAGGAGGAGAAACTTATTCAGATATTGCTGTGTTAAATATTAAAGCTAGTGATTCTTTAAGTGTAATTAATATTGGAAATAGTTCGGAAATAAGATTAGGGGATACTGTATTTACAATAGGTTCTCCTTTAGGAGAAGCATATAGTGGTACTGTAACTAAAGGTATATTATCAGGAAAAGATAGAATGGTAGAAGTAAGCTTTTCTGGTAATACTAGTGATTATTATATGAAAGTATTACAAACGGACGCTGCGATTAATCCTGGAAATAGTGGAGGTCCACTTCTTAATTTGAACGGAGAAGTAATCGGTATCAATTCTTTAAAATTAGTTCAAGATGAAATAGAGGGAATGGGTTTTGCTATACCGATAGAAGATGCTTTACTATATGCAAATACTTTAGAACAAGGTGGATCGATAGAAAGACCTTATATAGGAATTAGTATGTTAGATGTAACAGATAGTTATTATTTATGGCAAGCAGGAATAACTGTTCCTGATGGTATAAATAATGGCATTGCAATAGTAGAAGTAGTAGAAGGTTCTCCAGCTGCTAAAAGCGGTTTGACTAAAGGAGACATCATTACGAAATTAGAAAAAGAAAGTATTGATTCATTAGCAGAATTCCGTTACGAATTATATAAACATTCTCCAGGAGATGAAATAGAAGTTACATATAATAGAAATGGAAAAGAACAAAAAACTAAAATAACATTAAGTAAAAATTCATAAGAAAATTAAAAAAGTTTTCTTTTTTATATTGACAAGCGTACAAGATACACTTATAATGTAATTGTGGTGATAATATGCAAATAAATAATCAATTATATAAAAATATAGGTATACATGTTATATGCTCTATTTTTACTGTTGATAAGGGAGTAGTTAAAATTCTTTTAATAAAAAGAAAAAACGAACCTTACAAAGATAAATGGTCTTTAATTGGTGGTGGCTTATATAATAACGAAACTATAGAAGAAGCGATGAATAGAGAAATTTATGAGAAGACAGGACTTAAAGATGTAAAAATTTATTTTAGCAACATAGAGAGCACTGTAGAAAGATCGCCATTAAAAAGAATGATCGCTATTAATTTTATTGGAGTAATAGATATAAAAAAATCGGTATTAAAAGACACAGAAAAAACAAGTAATTGTGATTGGTTTGAACTAGGAATGGCAAAATGTTTAGCATATGATCACGACAAAATATTAAATGAGGCAAGGAGTAATTTAAAAAAGTTAATTATATCATCAAATGTTTTAAAAGAGTTATTTCCAACGGGTTTTACTTTGCCAGAACTTCAAAAAACATATGAAACAATATTAGAAAAAAAATTAGATAGAAGAAACTTCCGTAAAAAAATAATTAATTTAGGTTTAATAAAAGAAACAAATAAAACAGAAGTATTTGAAGGTAAGAAACCTGCTAAAAAGTATGAATTTAATAATGTTATAGAAGAAAAAGATATATTTTAATGTATGCAAATACATTTTTATATACAAATAATAAGTGTATAAAATACGCATAAGGAGGAGACATGAAAAAGTTAATAGCGTTTATAGCGCCAAGTGGCTATGGAAAATCAACAGCAATAGAAATAATAAAAGAATACTATGATATAGAAAATGTGAAGATAGGCAAACCTTTATATGATTTACAAAATGAATTCTATAGGAAAATAAATAAAGCTATAGGGAATACACAGGATGGGGAATTACTTCAATTTTTAGGATATAAAGTAAGAAAAGAAAATCCTAATTATTTATTAAATGAATTTTATAATAAATTATGTTCCAGTGAAAAAACAATTATAACTAATGATGATTGTAGGCCAAATGATTATGCATTTTTAAAAGAATTGGGATTTGTTTTTATAAGAATAAATGGATTTAAAAGAGATAGAGATGATCATACACCAGTTAATTCTAAATCTAAATTAGAATGGCAAGAAGAAATTGAATGTGATTATGAAATAGATAATTATGGTGATTTAGAAACATATAGAGAAAATGTTTTGGAAGTTATAGAAAAGATATTAGGTAAAAATAAAACAAGAAAGAAGGCACACAATGTTAGATAAATGTTATATTATTCCTGTTCAAAATACTTGTACTTGTGATTGTACTTTTTGTATATCAAAGTCAAGAAATTACGATAAAAAAGACGAATTTCTAAAAGTGGATAATAAGTTTATAGAAAATATTCAATTATTAAAAAAACGAAATATTAGAAAGTTTGAAATAACTGGTGGAGGAGAACCTTTAATACATCCTGATTTTGAGGTAATAGTAAGCACTATAAAAAGAATTATTCCAGACTCTTATATAAAAATATATACAAATGGATTTATATTAAAAACTATTGAAGGAATTGATGAAGTTAATTTATCTTTAGTTAGTAATAATGATGAAATAAACAATACATTTATGAATCCTAAGAACAACATTCCATTTAATCAAAGAATAATGTATTTTAGAAAGAATTATCCATTATCCAAGCTACGCCTTTCAATTCCATTAATAAAAGGAGGAATAGACAATATTGAAAAGTTAGATGCTTTAATAAAAAATACTAACCAAATTGTTGATGAATATGTTGTAAGAACATTGTATCCACATTCATTAATATATAATGATAGTTATGTAGAGTTTCCAATAAATAATAAAAAAGTTATCTATGAAAAAGATAATGATGTAAGTGATTTTGATGGATTAATATTATGGAGTGATAATAAGTTTTATAAAGACTTTAATTTAGATAAAAAAAGATATTTATATGGATATTTATTATTAAAGCCCGATTCTTCAATCTATATAAATGAAATAGAAAAAATTATTAAAGATTCCAATTTAAAAGTTATAAAAAGATATTTAATAAATAATTTTGATATGAAAGCTTTACAATTTTATCAAGAAAAAGATAATAATTATAAATTAATTATACAAAATCATATTAACAATTTGGTATATTTATTTGGAAATAATGCTGTAATTTATATTTTAGATGGTAATTATAGTTATCAAGAATTACTAGAAGAAATTTATAATTTAAAGTTAGAAATTAGAAAACAATTAGGATTTACAGAAAAAGAACATGGATACATATTAAAAAATGATAATATCTCTCATGTAAATTTATGTCATTGCCCAGATCCAATAATGTCTCTTTTTGAACGTGATTTATCTACTATTGAAGAATTAAGTAAAAGAGAAATAAGTAGGAGTGATCAAAAGGTTTTAAAAAAACATAGGAGTTATTACTTATGATATTATCAGGAAATAAAATAAAAGAGGAAGTAAAAAAAGGAAGAATTATTATAGAACCGTTTGATGAAAATATGTTAAATCCTAATAGTTATAATTATCATTTAGGGGATATAATTTTAGAAATAGAAAATGAAGTAATAGATCCGCATGTAAAGTGTAAAATAAAAGAAATAAAGTTGACTAATAATGGATATTTACTTAAACCCAACAAATTATATTTAGCCAGTACTAAAGAAAAAATAGGTAGCAAAAAATATGTAACACAATTAATTGGTAGAAGTTCAACAGGGAGATTAGGACTATTTCTACAAGTAACAGCACCGCTTGGACATGTTGGTTGCAACCATTGTTGGACACTTGAACTAAGAGTAGTAATGCCACTTAGAGTGTATCCAAACATGAGAATTGGTCAAGTTACTTTTTGGAGATTAGATGGTAAAAAAGATTTATTATATGACAAAGGAAAATATAATAATTATTTAATTCCCCAAGTAAGTATGTTTTATGAAGAAGGTGTAAAAAATGATATTATCAGGAAATAAAATAAAAGAGGAAGTAAAAAAAGGAAGAATCACTATAGAACCGTTTGATGAGAATATGTTAAATCCTAATAGTTATAATTATGAACTTGGAGATTATTTAAAAGTATATGAAAAAGATACATTAGATAGTAAAAAACATAATGTAACTAAAACAATAGAAATACCTGATGAAGGGATAGTGCTCATGCCAAACAAAATATATTTAGGGTATACTAAAGAAATAATAGGAAGTGACTATTTTGTTCCTATAATAACTGGTAGAAGCTCGACGGGAAGATTAGGGTTATTTGTTCAAATAACTTCTGACTTGGTAGATATAGGGTTCAAAGGTAATTTAACTATTCAGTTTTGTGCAACACAACCAGTAAGAGTATACAAAGGTATGAAAATAGGACAAGTATTATTTCATAGAATATATGGTGATGTAACTTTATATTCGGGGAAATATCAAAATTCAATTGGACCTAGAGAGTCAGAAATATGGAGAGATTTTTCATGATATATTTAGTTAGACATGGACTTGATGATGAATCTTATGTTGGGGGACATTCAAATGTAGATTTAACTGAAATTGGTATAAAACAAGTAGAAAATACAGGTATATGGTTAAAAGAAAATAATATAAAAGTAAGTAAAATATATACTAGTGATATTAAAAGAGCGGTAACAACTTCAAATATTATTGGAAGAATACTTAATTTAGATATAATAAAAACGAGTGAATTAAGAGAACTAGATAAAGGATTATTAACAGGATTAAAAAAAGAAGAGGCTTTTAATAAATACCCAGAATATATGAATATGGATAAAATTAATGTAAAGTATCCAAATGGAGAATCAATGTTAGATTTATATAAGCGAATTAAATTAGTATTAAAAAATATAGACAAATATGATAAATCATTATTAGTAACACATAGAGGTGTAATTAATATGATATATGTTCTTCTAAATAATGATGAACTTACTATGGATAAAGAAAAATATGGTGTAGAACATGCTTCTATTCATGAACTTGATTTAGAAAAAAGAAAGATAAGGAGAATAAAATAATGGTAAAGAAAATAGTTTTAACTGGGGGACCTTGTGCGGGGAAAACAACAGCTTTAGCAAAAATTGAACAAGATTTAATTAGTTTAGGTTATAAAGTATTTGTAGTAGGAGAATCTGCAACAGAACTTATTAAAAGTGGAGTTAGACCATTCGGAGATAAATGTTTAAATTTAGTAGAGTTTCAAAAAATAATAATGCAATATCAATTACAAAAAGAAGAGGTATATAATAAAGTATTAGAACAATATACTGATGATAATGTTGTAATAATATATGATCGAGGACTACTTGATAATAAAGCGTATATTACTGATGAAGAATTTAAAGAAGTATTAAATTATATATCATATAATAAAGGCAAAAAAATATGCGAAGAAGACTTACTAGATAGATATGACATGGTAATTCATTTAG
>CALVSD010000022.1 GCA_944358805.1 uncultured Bacilli bacterium | reverse complement strand
TAGAAATAAAGGTTTTACAACTATGATTAAATTCTTTGATTTACCACAACCAAGAATCAAAGTAAACATCTATGCTAATTGAGAAATAAATACTATATTGTGAGGAGCCGAATGCAGTAACTCTGCACGTTCGGTTCTGTGAGGGTTGCATAGAGTAATCTGTGCTTCTACTCAGGATAAACGCATAAGTTTCAAAAACTCATGCGTTTATCCTGATCTATAGTATATTCTCTCTTGTAACATTATAAATTTTTTGTTATATTTATATTATAGGAGTAGTGATGTAGTATGCGAATAATAAGTTGTTTCAACTGGAAATTAACAGATATTTCTAAAAATTATAAACTTATTCGTGAACAGGGGTTTGATGCAATTCAAATAAATCCTATTCAGCCTTTAAAAGAGGACGGAATGAAAGAGTGGTGGATGTCTTATCAACCAATAGATTTTAGAATAGGAAATATATTTGGAACTAAAGAAGATTTAATTAATTTATGTAGAGAGTGTAATGAAATAGGACTTAGAGTGTATGCGGATGCTGTAATTAATCATATGGGAGCAGATCCACAAGACAATTTTAAACCACACATTAAAGTAAATGAAAAATTAAGGAATAATCCAGAATATTGGAAAGAAAAAATAAAAGTTAGTAATTGGAAAAATAGACAAGATGTAATCCATCATTGTATTGATTTGCCAGGTTTAAATGTTTATAACAAAGATGTTGAAAATATGATAGTAAACTTTTTAAACGAGTTAATTGATTGTGGCATTACAGGATTTAGATTTGATGCTGCAAAATCAATAGGTCTACCTAGTGAAGGATATGATTTTTGGCCTGATTTAATATATAGGTTAAAAAAATATGGTATGTTTTTATATGGAGAAGTAATATTTGAGGAAGATAAAAAAATAATTGATGAATATGCAAAGTATATGCATGTTTTAGGAAATTATGATGGAAGTAATAAAGATATGATGGTTAAATTTGTAGAAACCCACGATACATATTTGAGTGAAGATAAATTAGGTTATACCAAAAATATATCGAGTAAAGAAATTTTAAAATGGTATAAAGATATGATAATGCAATATAAAAATAGTTTATTTTATACTAGACCGTTTGATGATACTTGGAAGAGTAGTGAAATAAAAGAAGCTCACAAGAAAGTAAAAACACTATAAAAAGTTTTATAATTAATAAAAACGATATATTTCTTTAAACACCTTGATTTTAAACATAAAAAAATGTAAAATTATAAGCAGGAGGTATAAATATGAAAATTAAAAAAAGTGATTTACTTTTAATAGGTGGAGTAATATTAGTTATATTAATTAGTTTGTTAGCATTTAGTGGAAATAAAAATAAAATAGAAACACCCGTTACTTTAGAAGGTGAAGCAGGTGTACAAGAAATAACATATGCAGAATATGAAGAAAAAATAGAAAGTGAAAAACCTTTTATAGTTATGATAGTCAATGACGGATGTTCATATTGTGAGATGTTTATTCCCGTTATGACTGAGGTTTCAAACGAATATAGTATTCCTGTATATAGTTTAAATTTAGCTAATATAACAAATGATGAATACAATCTTTTAACTAATTCGAATAGTTATTTAAAAAGAGAACAATGGGGAACACCTACGACATTATTACTACAAGGTAAAACTGTAATAGATTCATTAGCAGGTTACACCGAAAAAGAAAATTTAGTATCATTTTTAGAAGAAAATATAATTTTAAATAAATAAAATTTAAAATATAAAATGGGTGATTAATATGAAAGAAGTTTATAGATTAGCGAAAGAGTTTAAAAGGAAATATCCTTTAACTGTAGCATGGAGACTACGAAGTCATAGTAAAGTAATTGCAAAACATTTAAATCCTGATGAGAAAATTTTATACGTTTTTATGGGACAAAAAAATCATGGCTCTTTTGATTTTGTTAATACTAATTTAATAGTTTTAACAAGTAAAAGATTAATGATTGCTACCAAAAGATTATTATTTGGATATTTCTTTATTGCTGTTACTCCTGATATGTTTAACGACTTAACGGTGATTGATGGCATTATATGGGGAAGAATTAAGATTGATACAGTAAAAGAAGAAGTTTTATTAAGCAATATTGATCCAAAAGCTCTTCCTGAAATAGAAACTCAAGTAAGTGATTATATGATAAAAGAAAAAAGAAAGTATGCTCAAAGGAGTATAAAATAAGTACTTTTTCTTTTTTTTTGCATAAATTGAAATAGGAGTGATATTATGTATAATTTGTATAATGAATATATGAGTAATGCTAATAATTTTGATAAAAGAAATTTAAATGACATGCAATTTAGTTTACTTAATAAAGAAAATCCATATTTTAATTATTATATAATAAAAAAAGGTGATAATTTATTTAAAATCTCTAGACAATATAATGTAAATCCTGATTTGTTGGCTCAATTAAACGGTTTGAAAAAAGATGATTATATATATGAAAATCAACAAATAGTAGTTCCTAAAGAGGGAGTAGATATTTATATTACTAAGGAAGGTGATACTTTAAGAGAAGTATCTAAGGGTATGAATGCTAAATTAAATTTATTATTATATCAAAATCCTAATCTTTATTTACAATCAGATCAAATAATTATATATAAAGAAAAATAATTTTATATCTTTTTCTTTTTTTTTATTGTATAATAAAGGAGAATAGAGGGATATTATGATATTAAAAAAACCATATGCATTTTTAATTAAACATTTTAAAGGTATTCATTTAATATTAAGTTTATTGATGATTTATATCGCTTATAAGATAAATAATATTTTAAATTTTGTTAAGGGGTATATAAATAATAGTGTAAATCCTAGTTTAGCTACTAATTACATTGGACCAATATTATTTATTAGTGTACTAGTAGTAATTGGAATTTTGCTTTCATTATATATTTTAATGCGATATAAAAAGAAACCTAAACTATTATATTTAATTAATATTTTAATATATTCAACAATCTTTTTTGCATTATTTTACTTGTTATTAAGTTTTCAAACTATTGAAAGAGAATTAGCGGATCCTAAAACAATAAGATTTATTAGAGATATAATTAGAATAATATTATATCCAGAATATATATGTATTTTATTTATGGTGATTAGAACTTTAGGATTTGATATAAAAAGATTTGAATTTAAATCAGATATAAAAGAATTAGATATTGATGTAACGGATAATGAAGAAATAGAATTAGAAGTTGGTATAGATACAGAAAAAATTAAAAGAAGAGGAAGAAGACAATTAAGAGAACTTAAGTATTACGTGTTAGAAAATAAATTTTTTGTTTTTACAATATTAGGAATTACTTTATTTTCTATTATAACTTTAACTATTTATAATTTTCTAGTAGTAAATAAAGTATATAAAGAAGGAGAAGTTGTAGATACAATGAATTTTAAAGTAGTAATAGAAGATAGCTATATTACAAAAAAAAATGATTATGGCAATACAATTTCTAGCGATGACAGTTATTTTGTTATTATAAAAATAAATGTAAAATCAAAACTAAGTGATAGTACTAAATATAAATTAAGTCCTAATAAGTTTTTGTTAATAGTTGGAGATAATAGTTATGTTCCTGATTTAAAACAATATAATAATTTTAAACTTATTGGTGTTGGATATAAAAATCAAATTTTAAACAGTAATGATTTTGATGAGTATATTTTAGTATATAATATACAAGATTCTGAAATGAAAGAAAAAATGTATATAAAGTATGATGATGTTGTAAACAACGATATAAAATCAAACAAAATAAAAATAAATTTAAAAGATTTAGATGAAGTTGGATTAGAAAATACATATAATTTAAATGATATAATAGATTTAAATAATTCTATTTTAAAGGGTAATTTAAAATTTACAGAGTTTGATATTAATGATACTTTCTTATACGAATATAATTATTGTGTTAATAGTTATTGTGAACAAATAAAAAATAATATAACAAGTTCTGATAAAGGTAATATAATAAAATTAGTTGTAGAAAATAATATAGAAAAATTAAGTACTTTTGATTTGTCAAATAATTTTATTAATTTAAAATATACTATAAAAGAGAAGGAATATACAGGCCTTATAGAGAATAAAACTCCTACTACTGCTAAAACAGAAATATACTTTGAAATAGATAATAATGTAGTTAATGCTGATAGTGTATGGTTAGAAATAACAGTTAGAAATAAATTATATAAATATATATTAAAATAAAGAATTACAAATTTCATTGTAATTCTTTTATGTTTTTGTCAAATTTTACGAATATTTAAAATATATATTTTGAAACAAACGGTAAAGTTGCTTCCACCATTTTTTAATTTTTTTAGAATGATTAGTTTCTATGAAAACAATATTATATTAAAAAAAAATAATGAATTTTGAGAAAAAATTATAAAACATGATATAATTATATAAAATAGAAGTTAGGTATTTAAATTTAAGAAAGTAAATATTGTGGAGTGGTTTGAAATGAATAATAATTTATTAAATATTATTACTGGTAAAGATAGAAAAAGATATAATCAAATTATTAAATTAATAGATCAAAGGGATTATAATACAATATTTGATATGGACAGAGATAAAAGGTTTGGCCTGTCTAATCAGAAATATGTTGATAAAGTTTTAAATAGAATTGAACAAGAAATTTCTATTAATCCGGAATTTTTAATCCAAATGAATCAATCTTCTTATCATAGAGCTAACTATTTTAATGAAATTGCTATAAAATCTAATCCTAAAATTATTGAAATTTTTATAGAACAAAATGCTTTAGCATTTGATAAATTAGTATCACTGGCTTTAGACAATGGTTATAAACCATCGAGTGATTATATTAACAATCATTTTATGGCGTTTTCTAGTGTTGAGATTATGGAAAAATTAGTTAATGGAGGATATAGGCCAACTAGTGATATGATGGAAAGTTATAATTACATGAGAGTTTTTTCAAATGAAAAATTATTTGTAAAAGCCTTAGATTGGGGATATGTTCCATCATTAAAATTTTTAATTGGAACAAAATTATTAAATAATCCTAACTTAGTTGACAAAATACTTGATAATATTGAACTTACACCAGAAGTTGTAAGTAGTGAAATTTTTTATGGTAATGCCAAAGCACAGCAAAAAATTATAATCAAAAGACCAGATTTACTTTTAGGAATGAATTCTAGTAATCCGGCTTTTGAACAATTTTGGATTGAAGCATTTAAACTAGGATATGTACCAGAAGAGATTTTAAATAATTATGGTATCACTGGCAATTTATTACTTTTCTCTAAAGTAGTTAAGCAACATCCAGAAATGGTAAAATATTGTAAAATAGTATCTAAAGAACAAAGGAAGCAAATTGATGAGCTGGCTTTATGTATGGGATATGTTCCTAGTTTAAGTGATGCACAAAATAGCGAATATGTTAAAAAAAGTCCTAAATTAATGCAAACATTAATACTTAGAAGACCAGAAGCAATTAAGTATATTGGAACTAGACATTTAACAAGTAGTTATTCTTTGGAATTTCCACAAAATGAATTTTTTGATTTAGCTCGTTTGTCACTTGATAATGGCTATATACCTACATTGAAAGATGTAGAAGATAATCCTTGGTTGGCTGATAGTTTTGATATTATGAAAATTTTGGTACAAGAAAATCCAGAATTGATAAATATAATTAGAGATGAAACTCCAAATAAAGAAGAATTATTAAAGATTGCTATTGAAAACGGATTTAATGGTACTATTATAGGCCAATATAGGGGAATAGATGATTCTTATGCAAACAAAGATAATAAATTATTGTACACAGAAACTGCAATAATGTATCAATTAGATCAAGGACAACAATTAAATAATAGTATTAAATATGGTAATAATTATAGTATTAACCTTTATAATTATTTAATCAGTAAAGGTTATCAAACAAAAGATATTATTAATTTGTTTAATGGGAACTTTGAAACAATGAAGGAAATTATATCTAAAAACCCAGAATACATAACTATTTTAAGTAAAGACTTATCTAGAAAAGAAATTGATGAATTAGGTTTACTTGCTATTCAAGGCGGTTATGTCCCAAAAATTGATGATGAAATATTTGGTTACGGATCTGAAACTGCAAAAATAATGGTTAGAATCTATCCAAGTTATTTAGAAAAAGTAAAATTATTAGATTCTGTTGGACATTTTAATGCTAAGACTTGTGAATCTTATGATGAAATTTGTAAAATTTCTGCTGATGCAGGATTTTTACCGGATGTTGAAAAAATGGGAAATGGTTATGGTGGAGCAACAACAACTGTCTATAATAGTAGTTATCACATTATGAAAAAAGCAATATCTTTAAAACCTAGCTTAATTGAATCATGTACTGTTTCTGATAAAGATCAATATGATGAATTATGCAGATTAGCAATATCTTATGGCTATGAGGCAACAAGTGAATATGCATTAACTCACTGGGGAAGTAAGATGTGTTCTAATTATGATATCATGGCAAGATACATTACTAATCATCCTAATTTCTTATTAAATGTTGAAATAACAAATTCAGATGAGATGTTAAAATTAATTGATATAGCAATAAATTCTGGATTAAGCCTTAATAGTTTAACTCAAAATCAGCTACTTAAATTATTCTTATCTGTTGATGAAACTAAATGGCCTAATTACTTAGATACTAATACTATTGATTCTTTACAAAAGGCAAAAACATTATATGCTAATAATGATGAAATTTCTAAGACAGTAAACCCAAGTTTTTTGTCAGATGAAATAACTAGTCATTTTACAAAGGCTCAAGTTGAAATACTATCTTGTTATCCAAAGTTACAAGAAAAAATATTAAAATTATCTCCTAATAGTGCTGGGGCTAAAATAATTTATGAATTAGTAGATAAATATAAGGATAATTTAGAGTGGATTCCTATTTTAGAAAAGTCTTTAGATAATATAAATTCTTCTGAATATGCTAATTTACTCTCATCAATAAACGATAAAGAATTATCATCAGAAGAAAAAGAAAATTTAATGTATTTATTAATGACAAATAATCATTTAGATATTTCTAGTTTTGAGGAATTAAAAAATATAGATTCTGTAAGGGGAAAATATATAAACATGCTTATAGAAAGAAATACTCTAGGTAGTTTAAAAACTGCTTATTTTGAAAAGACATTTGGTATTGATTTGTCAACAGCTATTAATTTAGTAAATTTATATGGTAAAAGTTTAGAAAGCAGTACAATGGATTCTTTAGATGAAAAAAGTAAATCAGAATTTATTTTGCTTGAGAATATGAAAAAAATTATTGGTTTAAATAATCTAGATGTTTTAAAATATTATGTTGAAAATATTAACCCAGAATTTGTAGTTAAACCAGATTTAATGGTTACTTATGAAGCCAGGTTAAAATACTTGTTTACTCAAGAATTTAATAAAAGTTTTACTAAACCACTTCAAGAAGATAAAGTTATTAGTAATATAAATGGAGAGCAAGATCTAGATATTTATTTAGCAGCTGGTCGCGACGGAAAAAAGAAATGTAGAATGATGATAACTTCTATTGGTGCTTATACCAACATGGAAGAACCGGATGATTATTATGCTAGTTGGAATGTTGATAAAATAGCATCACATGGTTGTTGTTGTAGTTATGTAGGCGAGAAAAATTTAGGTACTGCAGAAGTAAAATATTGTTGTTTAGGATTTACAGATTATGAGTTAGGCGCATTACAATTATCTGGGCCTTATGATTTATGTTCTGCATCAACAGAAGATAGTTATAAAATATCTTCAATGTATTCATCAATGTATTTATTACCAGATGATGTTTTAGGTTATACAAGACATACACATAACGAAACTGTCTGGGAAAGAAGAAGCATTTTTGGTGATGCTATGTTTAAAAAGCAACCATCTTATATAGTTTATTTCGTAGATAATTTTGAAGATAGGTTAAGTGATCCAGAAGCGATGAAACAATGGGAATCTGTTAAAAAAGCAGCATCTAACTTTTCTGTTGAGGTTGATGGTGTTAAGAAACCTTTACCTATTATGGTTGTTGAAAGAGAAAAAATAGCAAAATCTCAACTTGAAATAATCCAAAATAAATTAAAAGAATTTAAAACTACTTTAGATTCAAAATTAATAAAAGATATTATATCAGATTATGAAAGTAACTATGCAGGTAATAGAGAATATCATCTTAATATATCTGAAAAGTATTTTCCAAAACATGAGCAATTATCAGATAGTGTTGTTGGTGAAATTATAGAAATAGTAGAAAAAATGTATACAACTGAGCCTAATATTGCAATTGACTGTATTTATGAATTAGAAAAAACGGTTAGAAATGAACAAGAAAAATATAATAATACTCAACATGGAGTTGGGCAATCACTACCATCTTTCAATATTGAAGAAGCATTAATTAATATTAACAGATTAAAATCATTATTTAAAATAAGTATGGATTCAACCTTAGTTATGGTCAATAATAGTGATGGGAATGAAAGACAATTTGAAAGAAGTGATATTTATATCATTAATCAAGAAATAATTGATACACAATTATCATCTTCTGATGTTATGAGTATATTAACCGATAGTGGATTATCTACTTCATTAGTTATGTACGAAAATGAAATCAAAGAAGAAAATGTAAATGGTAGATTAAAAGTTTATGGACGAAGACATATAAAAGATGTTTTGTTGTACTCTACATTAATTGGACAATCTGTTGTTCAAGATAAACATGATTTAGATTTAATAATGTTATCTGCTAAATATCATGATATAGGTAGAAAAACTGATGCTTATGAAGAACATGCTGAAGCAAGTGCCAAAATTGCTGTTGAAAAATTAAAAGATAAATGTTCTCCAGAAGATTTATCAATAATCAGTACTATAATTGAATTTCATGAAACTCCAAGAAATGTTGCTAATGTTGATGAATTATTTGTTGTTATTGCTAGAAAAAATGGTATTACTGATGATCAAATACCAAGAGTAAGACAAATGGCTGAAGTATTAAAAGATGCAGATGCACTTGACAGAACAAGATTTATTAACAAAGCACGATTAAATCCAGAATTTTTACACTATGGTTTTTCAAAACAATTAATAAAGTTTGCATCATCACTACAAGAAACTTATGCAATTTCTGATTTAAAAGAATTCCATTGTGATGAAGCAATTGATATTTTATTACAAACTTATACACCACAAGAGATTTTAAGAATTATTAGACATAGTACAAGAGGATTTCTAAGAAATGAAGATGTTCAAAGTTTTATAAATTTATGGGTAAATTCAAACATGAAAGGAACTGATGAATCAGAAATAAAGTTAAGTGAAAATGGCATTGAAAAAGAGGGAGGTGTTAAACATGGAAAATAAACATTTAAAAGAACAAGAAGGTTTGAATAAGGAAGAATCCGTTTCTAACAGACAAGTACCTCCTTTCCTAAAACAAAAAAATTTTAACCAAAGTCTAACAAATGAACAAAAATTAGAATATCTTAGTATTTTAATACAGAGTGTAGA
The DNA here is from genome assembly GCA_944358805.1 of uncultured Bacilli bacterium. GTDB lineage: Bacteria > Bacillota_I > Bacilli_A > RF39 > UBA660 > CALVVX01. Next base: position 7,063 of record CALVSD010000022.1, on the reverse strand, counting down.
ACAAAAACTAGAAACAAGAGGAATATTTAATAAATTGGTTAAAAGATGATTTGATTTTTATAGTTCTAAAAAATCTATTCCTTTATTCTTATTATTCTTAATTTAAAATATTATTGTTGATAATATTTCAGACTGTTGACAAAGTCGTAGGATTTTGGAAATAGTCTTTTTATTTTTCAAAAATGTTACATAATAAATATGTAAGGTTGCTTTATAATCTCTAAAAAACTTACAAAACTTTATTTTTTTATAATATATATAATAAAAGACAGATAGATATTTTAATACCCATTTGTTAACATTCTAACTAACAATATGTTAGTTTCGAAATCGTATATTAATCTGATGATTGGATAGGGTGTTTTAAATTTTTCTAAGTAATTAGATAATTTGTATTAATTTCTAATAGCATTAGTATAAAAATATTCCAAAAATTAAGATTTTGTGCTATTATAATACTTACTTTTTAAGGGAGATGGTTCTACATGTTAAATACAAATAACATTAGAAAGTTACTTTCAAATACGACACAAGATATTGACTTAAACATAATAAAAATCAGAAAAGTATTTTTGGGGGGATTAGAGTATATAGATGATGATAATCAATCATTACTTCATATTTTAGTAGATAATAAATATAATGAAAAAAAGTTTATTAGCAATTCAATCACTTTTAAAAATGTGATTTAGTCCTAATTTAGAATCAGATTTTAATTATAATTTTATTTAAACTGCATTATATACTGGTTATTGTGAAAATTATATTTTAAGTATGGTTAGTGAAGCATTAAAATATAATTTAGATGTTAATCATGTTAATAGTAGCAAAGATATCATTGTTCATACTGCGATTTATAGTGATGATTATTTAGGAGAAATTGATAGAATATATGAACTATTGTGATAGAATTTATGAAACTTCAAGAAATCAAGCGATAGCAAAATTAAAAAAAATAAATGTTAATATTTCTAAACCTGATGGAAGAATATTAAGGATAGATTTTAATAAACGCTAAAATATTATAGAAAGGGTGATTTATTATGCCAGAATTAGCTGGTGAAGAATTAAAAATGTTATTAAATAAATATCTAAAAAACACTATGTCTATTACATTAAATGCAAGTGCTGATGAAGAAGAAAAAGCGCTTAAAATATGTGAAGAATATATAAATAATGGTAATATAGATATACATGATATGAGCCCTCTTTCTATTTATTATATTATTAGTAAATTGCCCGATGAAAGACAAATAGAATTTATACAAGAAAATATCAATTATATAAAAGAAAATGATGAAGAAATATTTTTATACAAAATGTTAGCTCCAAAATCATTATCTTATTTTCTTTCACTAAAAGTTTTGAAGACAATAAGAACATTAGATAGGAATTTGTTAAAAAAAATTATAGATGGAAGTCAAGAAAATTTATTTCATGGGTTTAATCATGAAGATTATATAGAATTTTATAATGAGTTTTTTGACGTCATTTTAAAAATGGATAATAGACAATTTATTAATGCTATATATTTACACAATAGGTGTTGCTATGATAACAATCATGACATAGATAATTTAAATAGTATTATTGAATTGCAACCAATTTATAATAAAGATTTTATAGAATTTCTGTTAAAAAAATATAAAGATAAAATTTCTACATTTACTTCAAATCAAATGTTAAAGTTTATTACATATATTGAAAATCTAGATGTTTATAAGTTATTTATAAATGAAAATTATGATAAATTGAATGAAGGCTTTAAAAACTTTAGAGAACAAGAACTTATTGATTACTTGAGTGAAACAGATGGCTTAAAACAAGAAATGTTGATACCTACATTTTTTGATAACATTATTAAAAAGCAAGATATAAATAAAATAGTGTTTAATTTAAAACCAAACATTGTAATAGAACTTTATAATAAAAATAAAGAAGTGTTTAATACAATGACTTTTTTAAATTGGATTAAATTTTGCTCAATTTCAAGAATTTTTAATGAAGATTTTAAAAAAATATTAGATAGATTTGAGATAAATGATATAGAATCATTATTTGATACTAACTTTTTTAATAGTCATTGCTATAAACGAGATGTGAGATCATTAAAATATATTGAAGAAAAATATAGAGAAAGTATAAGAATTAATGGATTTTTAGAACAAATAGATGAAGATACTTCCATTTTTGCAGAAAAGTATTTTAAAAACTTGAAAGAAATTAGGGAAAAATTAAAAAATAACAATATTACCAAAAGTGATAAACAATATAAAATACTTTTATCTAACTTTATCTTGTTTTTAAAAAAGCAAAATATTATAAATAATATTGAAGGCAATAATTTTAAAGAGATAGAGAGATTATTTTATAGAATTGTTATGGGAGCGTCAATGACGATTGTTTACCAATTATCAAGTATTGAAGAAATAACACTATTTAATAGAATTGGTTATATTGATTTTGATGTAAAAGACTTTAAGGTTGAACAATTAGAAAAATATAATGTTAAACAACATAAACAATTATATAAGCAGTTTGATGAAAGTAATTGGCATATTAGAGATTATAAAAAATTAATTTTAAAATTAATTTTTATGGTTGGATTTAATTGTGCAAAATCACTATTAGAAATTGATGATACAATACCAGTTCTAGAACATTTAGTTGGCAATGTAGATGTTAAAAATGTTATATTAAATGAACAAGGAGATCCCGTACTAAATACTAAAATTATGAATTTATTATTTAGTGATAAGGGATACTCAAAAATAAAAGAAATGCTATTTAACCAAGATAATGATTTATACAAATATTTCCCTAGAATATTTAGTGAATGGGAAATGATTCGACTTAATGGAAAAGATAAAACATTAAATACTATAATAGACTTTTTAAAAAGTGATGAAATTTCAATACCACCTGATTATTATAGATTAGTAGGTTTATTCAAATTTATTGGTTGCAATAATAGTATAGTTAATGAAACTTTATCATTACATGATCAAATGTTAAAAAGAAACGAATCTTCAATTCCAAGAATTATCGGTATAAAAGATGGGTATTTATATGAAATATTAAGATTAGATGATATGGAAGGGTTAGTCGTTGGTAATAAAACGGATTGTTGTTTTACGGTTTTAGGTAATGGTTATTCTTGTTTAAAGCATGCGGTTACAAGTAGAAATGGAAGAATACTTGTTATAAAGAAAAACAATAAAATTTTGGCTCATAGTTGGGTATGGAGAAATGGAGATTTATTATGTCTTGATAATATTGAGATTTCAAAAACAATAAGTCAAGTAGATTTCTTTGAAGTATATTTACAACTAGCTGATGAAATAATAGAAAAGTCATTTAAAGAAGAAGGACTGGATAATTGTATAAAAAATATAACAATTGGATTTACTAATTTTGATAAAAAAATAAATGGTATAGAAAATTATCCGTGTTTAATATCTAAATCTTGTGACTTAAAAGATAAAAATTTTGAAAATAAGTTGGGGCAAAATAGAAGGTTTGTAGATGTTTTACCACAACCAGTTGAAGAAGTTGAGTATTCGGATTCAAAAAATGTTCAGTATATAATTAGAGGAACTGGCAAATTTAAATTAGGTCAAATCTATCATAGTTATAAAGATGAAACGTCAAAAGAAACCGAGTGTATGGTAAAGACTAATAGTAGAGTATTAACAAAAAAATAAAATAACCATAACAGCAAACTAGACTATTAGTTTTTTTTATATATTTATTCATTAATGGAAAACAATAATGTATTGTTAATAAATATTATTAGATAGTATATTTTTTATTTACTTTCACTCTTTAATTTCTTTGAAGTGATATTAATTATGTAAAAGATGTCTTTTCTAAATTTAAATACTAAAAAAATATCAACTTCCAAAAGAAGTTGATATTTTTTTATATTAAGTTCAAACATAAAAGTTCAAACACAATTTCTAATGGAGGGGCCTACCGGATTTGAACCGGTGCTCAGGGAGTTGCAGTCCCATGCCTTACCACTTGGCTAAAGCCCCATAACTTGGAACATATTCATTGTATCAAAAAAAATATGTTTTGACAATATATTATATTAAAAAAGTATAACTTTATGATATAATTTTTATAGTGAGGTAAAAAATAATGAGAAAAAGAGAAAGTGTATTTTATGTAGCAATGAAAGTGTTTTTATTTGTAAGTGTAATATTTTCATTAACTTATATATTTATGAAAAAATTTGTTTTGTAATATTAATGTAAAATGTGTTATAATATTGATTAAGAGGAGGAGTAATAATGTACGGATATGGAAATTATTACAGTTATAATAATTCTTTGAATACTTCAGGATTAGAGGGACTAGGAATTTGGATGATTATTTCAGTAGTAATTGCAATTGCAGGTGGAATAGTTATTTATATTCTGTTCTTAAACAAAGAAAATGAAAATAAGTTTACAGGTTTTGCTGCATGGCTTTATGATTTCTTGTCATTTAAGAAAATGTTATTAGAAACTATTTTAAAAGTATGTTATTTAATAACTGCAATTTATTTAACATTAATTGGTTTAGGACTTCTTTCTGTAAATGTTTTATCTGCTTTTATGACAATTATTGTAGGAAATGTAGTTGCTAGAATCTTATATGATTTTTCATTAGTTTTATTAACAATATGTAGAAATACAACAGAAATAAATAAAAAATTAAAAAATCCTGAAAAATCAAAGAAAAAAGAAACTGAAGAATAGTAACTTAGGTATCTAAGTTATTTTCTTTTATAAGAGGTGTAATATGAAAGTAGAATTATTAAGTCCAGTAGGAAATATGGAAAGTTTATATCAAGCAGTACATAATGGTGCTGATGCTGTATATTTAGGAGGTAAATCTTTTGGAGCTAGAAAATATGCAAATAACTTTACTAACGAAGAATTAGTGGAAGCTATTAACTATGCTCATATATATGGCGTTAAAGTTTATATAACTGCAAATACAATTATATATAACGACGAAGTAGAAGAATTTGTTAAATATTTAACTTTTTTGCATAAGAATAATGTTGATGCTGTAATTATGCAAGATATTGGAATGATTAGTTTAATTAGAAAAGTACTTCCTAATTTAGAAGTTCATGCTTCTACTCAATGTCATAATCATAATATTTATGGAATTAAATGTTTTAAAGATTTAGGAGTTACTAGGGTAGTTCTTGATAGAGAAATGTCTTTAAGTGAAATAAATAATATAAATGTTGACATAGAAAAAGAAGTATTTATTCATGGAGCATTATGTATAAGTTATTCTGGATGTTGTTTATTTAGTAGTTTAAATGGTGGTAGAAGTGGTAATCGTGGTGAATGTGTAGGATCTTGTCGTCTTCCTTATAAACTTTTAGAAAATGATAAAGTACTTAATACTAAAGGTGAATATTTACTTAGCACAAAAGAATTAAACACATTAGATAATTTAAAAGAAATATTAGATTCAGGTATTACTAGTTTAAAAATAGAAGGTAGAATGAAAAGTCCTGAATATGTTGGATTTATAACTAAATTATATCGAACTTTAATAGATAAATATTATAATAAAGAAGAAATGATTTTAACTAAAGAAGATATAGATAATTTAAAAATATTATTTAATCGTAAATTTACTAAAGGGTTCTTATTTAATGATAATATTATTAATATTGAAAGCCCTAATCATCAAGGAGTTAATTTAGGTAAAGTAATTAAGACTACTAAAAATAGAATATATATAAAATTAAGTAGAGTATTAAATCAAGAAGATGGAATTAGATTTAAAGAAAGTAACACAGGAATGATTGTTAATATGTTATATGATAAACATGATAAATTAGTAAGTAATGGAAAACCTAATGATATTATCTCTATTCCTAATAAAGTTAATTTAAAAACTGATGATACTGTACTCAAGACAATTGATAAAGAATTACTAAAAAAGTTAAATAATTATGGGGAAAAGAAAATAAAAGTTGATTATAAAGTTAGTGCTAAGATAAGTAAAGAGTTATGTATTAATCTTAGTGATGGAATAAATGAAGTAGAAGTAAATGGAACAGTTGTAGAACCCTCTATTAATAATCCAGTAACTAAAGAAGTAATAATAGATAAATTATCTAAATTAGGAAATACCCCTTTTATATTAAATAATATTGAAGTGGATATAGATGATAATATATTTATTAGTTTAAAAGAATTAAATGAATTAAGAAGAGAGTTAGTAACTAAATTAATAAATAAAAGAATAGAAAATAAAAAAGAAATAATAATTAATGGAATACCTAAGATAGAAGATAATGTAAAAACAAATAATGTTAATGTAAATGTGTTAATAAGAAATGAAGAACAATTACTTGCATGTTTAAACAAAGTAGATAATATATATACTGATGACTATAATTTATATTTAAAGTATAAGAGTAATAATATTTATTATAGAACTAGTAGAGTGATGTCATCTTTTAATGAATTTAAAAATGAAAATATTTTAGCATCTGAATTAGGTAGTGCTTATGAATATAGTAAAAATAATAATGTTGTTAGTGATTATTTTCTAAATGTAGTAAATGATTATAGTATTAAATTTTTAAAAGAATTAGGAGTTAAAAGAGTAGTAATATCTCCAGAATGTGATTATAATAAAATTAAATTATTGAAAGATAAAGACATTGAAGTAATTATATATGGTAAGATGGAACTTATGATTATGAAGTATTGTCCATTAAAAGAATTATTAAATAATTGTAGAGTATGTAAAACTAATAAAAATAAATATTATTTACAAGACAGATTAGGATATAAATATAGAATTACTCATAATAATTGTTTAACACATATAATGCATTATAAAAATATAGATTATATTAGTAATATACATGAATATATAAATATGGGAATTAATAATTACCGAATCGAATTATTAGATGAATCAAAAGAAGAAGTATTAAATATAATTAATAGTATTAAAAGTATGATATAATGTATAGCATTTTATGGCACATTTTTCGCATAAGAAAAATGTGTTATAAAATTATTATACCAAATTT
>CALVSD010000021.1 GCA_944358805.1 uncultured Bacilli bacterium | reverse complement strand
AAAAAATAGAAGGAGGACTTATTATGGCAAAAGTTAAGAAAAATAAAATGAAAACTCATAAAGCAAGTGCAAAAGTATTTAGAAAAAGAAAAAGTGGTTCTATTAAAATTACAAGACAAGGAATATTACACAACACAGGTAAAAATTCTTCTAAAAGAGCAAGACAAAAGAGAAATGGAAGCACATTACACAAATCAGATTATAAGAGAATTAAAGATTTAATATAGTATTAAGGAGGAAATAGTATGACAAGAGTAAAAGGTGGCACAGTAGCACGTGCTAGAAGAAAAAAAGTATTAAAAGAAGCAAAAGGTTATTTTGGTAGTAAACATAGATTATTTAAAACTGCACACGAACAATTAATGCATTCAGGACAATATGCATTTAGAGATAGAAGACAAAACAAGAGAAACTTTAGAAAATTATGGATTACAAGAATTAATGCTGCTTGTAGAGAAAATGAAATTTCTTACTCTAGATTTATTGAAGGATTAAATAAAGCAGGTATTGAAATTAATAGAAAGATGTTAAGTGAAATTGCAATTAGTGATAGTGCATCATTCACAGAAATGGTTACAATTGCAAAAGATGCTTTAAATGGTAAAAAATACGAACCAAAAAAAGTAGAAACTAAAGCAGAAAAAAAATCTGAAGAAAAAGTAGAAGTTAAAGAAAAGAAAACTACTGAAAAGAAAGAATCAGCTAAAAAGACTACTACAACTAAAACAACTTCTAAAACTTCTACAACAAAAAAGACAACTAAAAAAGAAGAAAAATAAAATATTAGGTAAAACTAATATTTTTTTCTTTTTAAAAGGTATACAAAAAAATAAAAATGTAGTAAAATTAACATAGATAAATTGGAGGTTGTTTTAGATGGTAAGAGATGTAATTTATGATATTTTGCCAGATATTTGGCCGATGGTAATAATTATAACTGTAATAGTATCAACATTGAGACTTGCATATGTAACTAGGAATAAGAAAGGTTTTTGTTTATATAAAGAATTATTAGGATTAATGTTCATGATATATATATTATGTTTATTCCATGTAGTTACTTTTCAAGATGTAAATTATGGAACTAATAATTTTATACCATTTAAAGAAATATTTAGATATGACGTAGGAAGTTATAAATTTATAAAGAATATTATTGGTAATATTATAATGTTTATTCCATATGGATTTTTTGCTTCATACTATTTGAAAAATAGAAAGTTTGGAACAATTGCATTTCTTACTTTAGTTGTCTCTACAACAATTGAATTTGTTCAAATGTATATAGGAAGAGTATTTGATATTGATGATATTATCTTGAATTTAGTTGGAGGTATAGTAGGATTTCTATTATTTGTTGGATTAGATGCTATTAAGTCTAAGTTACCAAAAGTATTTAGTAGTAATTGGTTTTTAAATTTAGTAGTAATTATATTAATAATTTTAATGGTTGTATATTTATTTAATATAAATATATTTGGATTATATAAGTTAGGGTGGATTTAATGTTTGAAATAATAAATAATTATAATAAAGAAATTAAAGAGTTGGATATATTACAAGGTTATGTTAATTTTGTTGTCAAAGAAGAACACTTAGAAAATTGTCTTTTTAATATTATCTTAATTGATAATAAAGAAATTAAAGAAATTAATAGTAAATATCGTAATATAGATAGAGAAACTGATGTAATAACTTTTGCATTAGAAGATTATGAGGATAAAGAAAAAGGAATGGATTTCAGAGTTTTAGGGGATATATATATTTCAATTGATAAAACTTATGAACAAGCAGAGTTATATGGGCATTCTGTAAAAAGAGAATTATGCTTTTTAGCTACTCATGGTATTCTTCACTTGCTTGGGTATGATCATATGATTGAAGAAGAGGAAAAAATAATGTTTAAAAGACAGGAGGAATTACTTAATGCATACGAAATACAAAGATAAAACATTTTTAAGAGGAGTTAAGTATTGCCTTGAAGGAATATCTTATACATTTAAAAATGAAAGAAATTTTCGTATAGAAATTCTTTTAGGAACATTAGCTGTAATATTAAGTTTTTTATTAAAAATATCTATATTAGAGTGGGTAATAGTAGTCCTTCTTATTAATTTAGTTTTAGTTTTAGAACTTCTTAATACAGCATTTGAGTCAGTAGTAGACTTATATACTCAAGAATATAATAAAATGGCAAAAGCTTGTAAAGATGTAGCGGCTGCTGCAGTGTTTACTGCATCTATATTTTCCTTAGTTATTGGAATACTTATATTTGTACCTAAGATAATGGAGGTAATAAAATGAAAGATAAATTATTAGAATTATTAAATAAATCTTATGCGCCATATTCTAATTTCAGAGTAAGTGCAATAGTTGAAACTACTGATAATAATATTTATACTGGTGTTAATATTGAAAATGCATCGTATGGTGCCTCTGTATGTGCTGAGAGGGTAGCTATATTTAAAGCAGTAAGTGAAGGATATAGAAAAGGTGACTTTAAAAGATTGCTTGTAATGGTAGATAGCCCTAAAATAAGTAGTTGTTGTTTTATGTGTAGGCAAGTAATTAGTGAATTCTTTAATAATAATACAGAGATAATTTTATATAATAACAAAGGTGAGTATAAGACATATACAAAAGAAGAATTATGTCCATTACCTTTTGATAGTGAAGACTTAGATATTTAGTACAGGAGGTTTTTATGAAAAGTGGATTTATAGGATTAGTAGGAAGACCTAATGTTGGAAAAAGCACATTATTAAATAGTATAATTGGAAGAAAAGTGGCAATTACTTCAAATAAACCTCAGACAACAAGAAATAATATACAAGGAATATATACTGATGGGGACTATCAAATGGTATTTGTAGATACACCAGGAATTCATAAACCTAAACATAAATTAGGAAAAGTATTAAACAAACAAGCATTTTTTTCAATAAATGATGTAGATATTATTTTGTTTTTAGTGGATATAACTGAAAAATTAGGGCCTGGAGATAAGTTTGTCATAGAGATGTTTAAAGAAATTAATAAACCAGTTATATTAATTTTAAATAAAATAGATAAATTACCAAAGGAAGAAATATTAATAAAAATAGATGAATATAAAGATTTATATAATTTTGATGAAATAGTTCCTGTTTCAGCATTAAAAAGAGAAAATGTAAGTCACTTAATAGATGTGCTAAAAAAATATTTGCCAGATACAATAAAATATTTTGATGATAATACTGTTACTAATGTAGATGTTACTTTTATGATAAGCGAGTATATTAGGGAAAAAGTATTAGAACTTACAAATGAAGAAGTTCCGCATTCTACTACTTGTATTGTTGAAAATATAGAAGAAGATAATAACACGATTATAATTAACGCATCTATTATAGTAGATAGAGATAATTTAAAAAAGATAATTATTGGTAAAAACGGAAGCATGATAAAAGAAATAGGAATTAGAGCTAGAAAAGATATAGAAGAGTTATTAAATAAAAAAGTTTATTTAGATTTATTTGTTAAAGTAATACCTAAATGGCGTGATAAAGATAGAATATTAAATGAAATTGGATTTAAAGATTTTAATGAATAAAAATAACAATATTACCTCAATATATAATAGAGGTGATAAAAATGACAAAAAAAGAACTATGGAAAAAATTCAAAGAAACTGGAAAAATTGAATATTATTTAGAATATAAAAAAATGTAGTAAAGAGTGATTAATTTGATAAAGAAAGTAGAAGGAATTGTAATTGGGGAAGTTCCATATCATGAAACAAGTAAAATTATTAATGTACTTACTAAAGAAGATGGTTTGATTGGTATAGTAGCAAAAGGTGCGATGCGTCCTAAATGTCCCTATATGGGACTTACAAGTAAACTTACTTATGGTTACTTTCATATTAATTATCGAGATAACCTTTCTTCTTTAATTGAAGTCGATTTAATTAACAGTTTTAAAAATATAAAAAAAGATTTAATAAAAATGAGTTATTCTATATATCTAACTGACTTAGTTAATCAGGTGTATAAACACGAACAAAATAAAGAAATATATTCTAATTATATTGCTAGTTTAATTAAAATTAATGAAGGATTTGATCCATTAGTAATAACAAATATTTTAGAGTTAAAGATGCTAGATTATTTAGGAATAAGACCATGTATAGATAAATGTGTAAATTGTCATAATACTTCTGATATTGTGACTATTTCTAGTTATCGCGGTGGTTATCTTTGCAAAAATTGTCTAAATAATGAAAAAATAGTTAATATAAAGACGATTAAATTACTAAGAATGTTTTATTATGTAGATATTTCTAAGATAGAAAAATTAGAAATATCAGAAAATATAAAGAAAGAATTAAACTTGTTTATTGATGATTATTATGATAGATATTCGGGTTTATATTTGAAAAGTAAACATTTTTTAAATAAGATTAGTTAGGATGGTTAGATATGGAAGAATATAAATATATTTTGATACCTTTAATAGGAATAGTGTTTGCTCAAATATTAAAAACAATAATAGAAACAATCAGTACTAAAAAATTCTCTTTAGAGAGATTATTGAATGGGGCAGGTGGTATGCCATCAACTCATACGACTGCAGTGATTTCTCTTACCACTCTTATATATATAGATTATGGACTAAATTCAGAATTGTTTGCTATATGTTTGATATTTAGTTTAATAGTAATGTATGATGCAATGGGAATTAGGTACGAAACTGGAAAACAAGCAGAAATAATTAATGTTCTTGCTCAAAAAGCAAAATTAAAAGATAGTTTTGTTCTATTAAAAGAAAAAATTGGACATAAACCAATTGAAGTATTAGGAGGAATTCTAACAGGAATAATAGTAGCCTGTGTTTTAAATATTGTTTTTTAAAATAATATGTGTTAAAATAAATTATCGGTGATTTTAATGGGTCTTGATCGATGTATAAACATTATCTATGATGAGTTACTAATGGAAATTAATAAGATTAGATTATTAATAATGTTTAATAGAGATAATTTAATGACAAGAATTGATAAAATTAGTTGTAATGGGATTGAATATGATATTTATTCATTAATACCTAATTGGAACGGAGCTCAGTTGCTAGTTAAATATTGTTATGAAAGAAGATTTGATCAAACGATAAAAAAAACAAATAGAATATATATAGTAGTGGGTAATTTTTATATTGAAGTTCCTTTAGATATAGGGAAAAAAGAAATAAAGAACATTAGAATATATAATAGTTTAATGATTAAGAAAAATGTAGATGATAAAAGACAAAATTTTCTAAATAATTATCATTCTATATTACCAGATAATTATTTAGAACTTGTTAGTCTTTTAAATGATGATTTTTCTAAAAAAGAAGTTTTATCACCGTTATATTTTAAATATAATAAATTTTGTATGGAAAATGAAGATATAAGAAAAAGATTGATAAAATTAAAAACTAGAATAAAAAAGTGAAGATGAGGTTGGAAACTCGGAGCTATATATATAAAAGAGATTCTTATGAATAAATAAGGTGGAACCGCGGCGTGAGTCGTCCTTATATTTATAGGAATTTTTTATTTTAAGGAAGGATGATATTATGGAAAAATTAACTATGGAAAGACTTGTTAGTTATTGCAAGCAAAATGGAATTATATTTCAAGGAAGTGAAATATATGGTGGATTATCTAATACTTGGGATTACGGACCAATTGGAATGCTTATCAAGAATAATTTGAAAAATGCATGGATAAAAAAATTTATTCAAGAAGATGAGAATAATGTAGGACTTGATTCAGCAATACTTATGAATCCTAAAGTATGGCAAGCAAGTGGACATTTAACTACTTTTTCAGATCCTTTAATAGATTGTAAGCATTGTAAAACAAGACATAGAGCAGACAAATTAATCGAAGAGCATGACCATATTGATGCTGGTGGCATGTCTAATGAAGATTTAATTAACTACATAAAAGAGCATAATATAGTTTGCCCTAATTGTGGTAAATTAGATTATACTGATATAAGACAATTTAATTTAATGTTTAAAACTTTTCAAGGAGTTACTGAAGATTCTAAAAGTACAATATATTTAAGACCAGAAACTGCTCAAGGTATATTTGCTAACTTTTTAAGTGTACAAAGAAGTATGAGATTAAAAGTTCCTTTTGGAATAGCACAAGTAGGTAAAAGTTTTAGAAATGAAATAACACCTGGAAACTTTATATTTAGAGTTAGAGAATTTGAACAAATGGAACTTGAATTTTTCTGTAAACCAGGTACAGAACTTGATTGGTTTAAACACTATAAAGAATATTGTAAGAAATTCTTAATTAGTCTAGGTATAAGTGAAGAACATTTAAGACTTAGAGATCACTCTCAAGAAGAATTATCATTCTATAGTAATGCTACAACTGACATTGAATATTTATTCCCGTTTGGTTTTGGAGAACTATGGGGAATAGCAAGTAGAACTAATTATGATTTATCACAACACCAAAAATATTCTAATGTAAGTCAAGAATATTTAGATCCAGAAACTAATGAAAAATATATTCCTTATGTAATAGAACCTTCTTTAGGAGTAGAAAGACTATTCTTAACAGTATTATGTGAAGCATATAATGTTGAAACTTTGGAAGATGGAAGCGAAAGAGAAGTATTAAAAATACATCCATATCTTGCACCATATAAATTAGCAGTACTTCCTTTAGTTAAGAAATTTCATACAGAAAAGGCGAAAGAAATATCTAAGAAATTATCTAAACATTTTATGATATCTTATGATGAAACTGCTTCTATTGGTAAAAGATATAGAAGACAAGATATGATAGGTACTCCATATTGTATTACAGTAGATGATAATACATTAAATGAAGGTACTGTAACAATAAGAGAAAGAGACACTATGAAACAAATTACTCTAAAATTAGATGAAGTAGAAGAATATATAAGAAAGAATATTGAATTTTAATATTCTTTTTTTAAATACTTATTTACGTAATAAATATGATGAATTGTTACAAATAATACATTAGATATAGAAGCGATAATAAGTCCCCATATTCCTACTTTAAAGTATGAGATAACTCCTAGTAGTATAGTTCTAATAATACTACCAATTAAAGTTCCATACATTGCATCTTTTGCTTTACCCATGGCAAGTAATGTTGAAGTAAGTGGTGCTTGGATATAATGAAGAATAAAAAATGGGGCAATTATTTTTATATAGTTAACTCCTAAAGTAGTATTATAAATAAGCTTTAATGGGAGTTCAGGAATAAATATAAATATTAATGTACAAGGAATACCTATTAATAAAGAAAACATGATTGCTTGTTTAATTTTACTTTTAGTATAAGTATAATTTCTATGAGAGTAAGAATTAGATACAACAGGAAGTAGGGCATTAGATATTGCCATAGTAAAAAATGATGGAAGAAGCAGAATAGGAAATACATAACCATTAATAACACCATATTCAAAAGTAATATATTTGTTAGAGTATCCAACACTAAGTAGTACAAATGATAAAATAATAGGTTCTAAAAAGTAAGAAATAGATCCAATAAATCTTGATCCAGTAGTAGGAATACTAATGCTAAGTAAATCTTTAATGATATATTTATTATATTTAAAGTCTTCTTTATTAATTTTTATGTGTTTTGGCATAAATAGTAACATAGTAATGGAACTAAATAATTCACTAACTATATTAATTAATACAACACCGGTAATAGCAATATTTAATCCATATTTAAGTAAACTAGGAATAAAAAATATCGTTAATAATAGTCTTACTATTTGTTCTACGATATTAGATAAAGTATGGGGAAACATTTTTTCTTTACCAAAGAAATATCCTTTTAATATTCCTGATAGACAAATAAAAGGAAGAGTTAATCCAATAGCCATAATAGGATAATAAGTATCAGTATTATTAATTAAATATTTTGATAAAAATGGGGAGGTTATAAATAAAATAAACATTAAAATTATATTAAATATTAAAGTAATAGGAATAGTAGATAATACTATTTTTTTATTACTTCTAGTATTCTCACTAACAAGTTTTGATATAGAAGTAGGTAGACCTAATGTAGATAATGTTATAAACAAATTAAAAGTAGGTAGAACTAACATATATAGTCCAATACCTTCAGTAGATACAACTCTAGTTAAAACAATTCTAATTACCATACTAAGTATTTTAGTAATAAAGCCTCCAATTATTAGGATAATAGTAGATTTAATAAATTTGCTTTTCATTGTATCACCAATTAAATATATGAAATATTAGAGAAAAAAATAGCAATACATAATAAATAAAATAATTTAAAGTCTTTTAAAAATAATTAAAATAGTATATAATGTTATTGGTGAATAAGTATGGATGAATATAAAAGTCAAAAAGAACTATATTTAGCGTTAGTACCTGCTTTAAATGTTAAAATGCGAATTATTAAAAAAGGTGAATATAGTTATATAAAAAAAGAAGATATATGGAATTATTTAAGAACTAGTAAATGGTGTAATGATGTTAATTTATGTATATCAGAAATGGTTAATGATATTATTAATGTTGAAGAAAAAATGATTGATAAATACTTAAAAGATAAATTAAATAAAGAAGAAAAAGAAATATTATAGTAAGGAGTAAAAGTATGGAAATTATAATAGGGATATTGGTAGTGGCCATTATTTTGTTTATAGTAATGGCTAGGATTAAAAATAAGAATGTTAAATTTGTATTAGGAATTATTGGTTGTATAGGTATAGTATCTTCTTGTGTGTTATCTTATAAACCACTTTTTAATAATTTAAATTATGGATTAGATTTACAAGGAGGATTTGAAGTTTTGTATGAAGTAAGTCCTCTTGAAGAAGGACAAGAATTAGATAGTGATATGGTATATAATACATATAAAGCAATACTTAAAAGAATTGATATATTAGGTGTTAGTGAACCGGAAATCACTATTGAAGGAGAAAATCACATTAGAATCCGTCTAGCAGGTGTTAAAAATGTTGAAGAAGCAAGAGAAACAATATCTTCAACAGCAGTTCTTTCATTTAGAGATTCATCAGATAATTTACTTATGACTTCTTCTGTTTTAGGGGGGAATGCTAAAGTAACGACTGATCAATATGGAAAGCCAGCCGTTAGTTTATCTATTAAAGATAAAGATACTTTTTATGAAGTTACTAATAAAGTAAAAGATATGACTAATAATGTTATCGTTATATGGTTAGATTATGATGTTAATGAAGATAGTTATTTAAAAGAAAAAGATAATTGTGGATCACTTAGTAATTCAAAATGTTTATCAGCTGCTGCAGTAAATGAAGCATTTGCATCAGATGTTATTATTCAAGGTAATTTTACAGCAGATGAAGCTAAAAGTTTAGTAGAACTTATTAATTCAGGAGCTCTTCCTACAAAACTAGAAGAAATATCATCAAGAACAGTAGAAGCTACTTATGGTAGTGCTTCACTTACAAATACAATGATGGCTGGTTTTATAGGCCTTGCTCTTGTATGTATATTAATGACTGTTATATATAAGTTTTCAGGACTTATTTCTAGTATGAATCTGGTAATCTATGCAATATTATCATTCTTAATATTCTATTTAATTGAAGGAGTATTAACACTTCCAGGAATTGCGGCAATGCTTTTAGGAATAGGAATGGCAGTAGATGCTTCAGTTATTAGTTATGAAAGAATTAAGGAACAATTAAAAAGAGGAGCCTCTTTAAAAGAAGCCTTCCTTATAGGTAACAAGTCATCATTTACCAGTATAATTGATGCTAACTTAACAACAATAATTGCAGCCATTATATTATTTATATTTGGACAAAGTTCTGTTAAAGGATTTGCAACTATGCTTATTATTAATATAATAGTAACAGTTATTATAATGATATTCTTTGCAAGATTTATATTAGGATTATTTGTTAAATCAAAATTCTTCAATAATAAATTATGGTTATTTATTGGAGTTAAGAAAAAACAAATAGTTAAAAGTGATGAAGTACATGTTCCATTTAAAAAGATACAATTCTATAAAAAGAGAAAATTATATTTTGGTATAACTTTTGCTGTTATATTAATATCAGTAATTGGAATCATTTTTACAGGATTTAATTTAGGGGTAGATTTTACTGGTGGTACTAATATTACTGTAAATACTAATAATGATACTAATATAAATGAAATAAAAGAAGAAATAACTAAAGATTATACATTTAAAAAAGAAGAAAAAACAAATAGTAGTTATACAATAATAATTGATGAAGTGTTAAATAAAGAAGAAATAAATACATTAAATAATAAATTAACTAATGATTTTAATACTACGACTGATATATATGTAGTTAGTCAAATAGTAAAACAAGAACTTACTAAGAATGCTATTATGTCGTTAGTATTAGCGTCAATAGGAATAATTTTATATATTAGTTTTAGATTTAAATTTAATTATGCAATATCAGGTGTACTTGCTCTTGTTCATGATGTTTGTATTGTAATATTATTTTTTGGATTATTTAATATTGAAATTACCTCAATCTTTATTGCGGCAATACTTACAATAATTGGATACTCAATAAATGCTACAATAGTAACTTTTGATATGATAAGAGAAAAATATAATAGTAAATTTAAAAATAAACTTCCAAAAGATAAAGACTTAGAGGAAATTGTAGATGATTCAATTAGACTTACATTATTTAGAAGTATTTTAACAACGTTAACAACTATACTTCCGGTAATTAGTTTAATGTTATTTGGAGCTAAAGAAATAATTAACTTTAATATAGCTTTATTAATTGGGTTTATCGCAGGTTTATATTCATCAGTATTTATATCTAACCAAATATGGTTATATTTAGAAAAAAAGAATATTAAGACTCCAAAGAAAAAAGATGATGATAAAGAATTAGAAGAATTAAAAGTTAAAGGAATTAACTGTTAATTCTTTTTTTGTAAAAAGTTTTAAATTAGAAGAAAAAGTATTATGTTTATATCAATAATATATATGGGGAACGATGAAAGGGGGAATATGAGATTAATAAGAAAGTATAAATATTTAATTACTATTATTTTGGTTTTATTTATAATTTTATTGGGAGTAGTTATTAAAATTAATTTAACAAAAGATAAAGAATTAACTATTGATAATGAAATATTTAGTTATGAAACAGAAGAGAAAAAAGAAAATAATAATCATGAATATAAAGTAGACATTAAAGGGGCAATAGTAAATCCTGGAGTATATATTGGGAATGATACTACAAGAGTAATTGATGTAATAGATATGGCTGGCGGATTATTAGAAAATTCTGATATTACAGTAATTAATTTGTCTAAAAAAGTTTTTGATGAAATGGTAATAATTATATATACAAAAGAAGAAGTTGAAAAAATGTTGAACGGGGAAGAACTTAATTATGACAATATAATTACTGATAAAGAAGTGTTATTTCCTGATATTAAAAATGATGCAGTAATTGAAGATGAAACTAACACTAATAAAGAAAAAAAAGAATATACTAAAAGCAATGAAAATGCTAAAGAAGAAATATCAATAGTAAATATAAATACTGCTAGTCTTGATGAGTTAGATACTCTACCAGGAATAGGTCCTAGTAAGGCTCAAAATATTATTGATCATCGTAATGTTAATGGTAAATTTCAATCTATTGAAGAAATACTTAATGTAAATGGTATTGGCACCTCTTTATATGAACAGATTAAGATATATATTACGGTCTAGATACTTATTTAAAATTTTATTTATATTAAGTATATTTTATGCTATTGTTGTGACAAAATCTATTACATACCAAAGCAAGTATAAATTGAATGATAATAGGTTTGTAGTAAAAGTATTAGAAACAACTAGAGATAAAGAAAAAATAAGCATGCTAGTAAAAGGGAAAGAATTATTAAAAGTAACATACTATTATAAAAATAATAACGAGTATAATGATATAAATTTAGGAGATATAATAGAAATAAAAGGGGAATTGCTAGAACCTAGTAGTAATACAGTACCAAACACTTTTAATTATAGAAAATATTTATATAATAAAAAAATATATTACATTTTACAGGTAAATAATATTAAAAAAGTAAAAAATAATACAAGTTTGATATTTTATTTAAAGAATTTTATATCTAATAGAATCAACAATATTACTAAGAGTAGTCCATATTTACAAACTTTTATTTTAGGCGATAAGTCATATATGGATGATAATATTATTAATACATATAGAGATAATGGTATATCGCATTTATTTTCAATATCAGGTATGCATATTAGTTTAATATCAGGTATCTTATTTTATTTAATAAAAAGAATATCTTATAATAACTATTATAATTATGGGGTAGTTATTACATTTTTACTTTTATATACTTTTTTATTAGGAATGATAGCATCAGTACTTAGAACCATAGTTATGTATATATTATTTGCTATTAACAAATTATTTAATTTAAAAATTAAAAGCATTGATTTGATGTTATTTGTATTAGTAATATGTATTACTATTAATCCATTTATTATTTATGATATTGGCTTTCAATATTCATACATAATTAGCTTTGCTTTAATACTTTTTAAAGATAAAATTAAAAATGTTAATAATTATATTTTAAAAAGTTTATATATATCTTATATTGCTTTTATAGTATCTTTTCCTATAACTATTTATAATTTTTATCAAGTAAATATTATTTCAATATTTCTTAATGTAATAGTTATTCCTTTAGTAAGTGTTATTATTTTTCCTTTATCTATAATAACATTTATATTTCCTTTTATAGATAATCTGTTATATTTATTAATTAAATTTTTAGAGTTTATTTCTATAAATGTTGATAAAATAGAATTTACAAAAATAATATTTTCTAAACCTAATATATTAGTAATTATTTTATATTATATATTAATTTATTTATCTTTGTATAAACAAAAATATTTAATATTTTTAATTATGTTAGTATTATTACATAAATGTTATAGATATATGTATCCAATTATGAATATAACATTTTTAGATGTAGGTCAGGGGGACTCAACATTAATAAGTTTTCCATATAATAAAGGTAATATACTAATAGATACTGGAGGGCTTTATACTTCTAATTATAATATTTCTGAAAATAAAACAATACCATATTTAAAAAGTATTGGAATAACTTATTTGGATTATTTAATTATAACTCATGGGGATTATGATCATATAGGGGAAGCATCCAATATAATAGAAAACTTTAAAGTAAGAAAAGTTATATTTAATGTTGGTAAATTGAATGATTTGGAATTAGATGTCATAAAAATTTTGAAAGAAAAAAATATTGAATATTATCAAAATATAAAAACGTTAAATATAGATACTAATATTTTATATTTTTTAAATACTAATATTTATGATAATGAAAACGATAATTCTAGTGTTATATATTTTATTTATAATAATATTAAGTTTTTATTAATGGGAGATGCTGAAGTAAATAAAGAAAATGATATTTTAAAAAAATATAATCTTTATAATATTGATATATTAAAAGTAGGACATCATGGAAGTAATACTAGTTCTAGTAAGTACTTTATAGATAAGATAAACCCTAAATATAGCATTATATCAGTAGGTAAAAACAATTGGTATGGACATCCAAATAAAGAAGTATTAGATAATCTAGAAAAATCTAAAATATATAGAACAGACGAGGATGGTAGTATTATGTTTAAAATCAAAAATAATAAATTTAAGATAGAGACTTGTGGTTCATAGAAAGGAAAATGATAAAATGAATGAAATAAAAGAATATACTGAAAAAGTATTTGAAGATATTAAGTATGTAGATGAAAACGGTTATGAATATTGGCTTGCAAGAGAGCTGATGAAAATATTAGAGTATTCTTTATGGCAAAATTTTCATAAAACTATTAATATCGCTGTGAAGAACTGCAATAATAGCAATTACAATGTTTCTGATCATTTTATTGATGCCAATAAAATGATAAAATTAGCAAAAAATGCCAGAAGAGAAATACAGGATTACAAATTATCTAGATATGCTTGTTATCTAATAGTTCTTAATTGTGATCCTAGAAAGAAAATAATTGCTTTAGCTAAAACTTATTTTGCTATACAAACTAGAAAGCAGGAATTAACTGAAAAAGAATATAATGAATTAACTGAAGATGAGAAAAGACTATTTAGAAGAAATCAAGCAAGAAAAGGAAATTATAACTTAAATAAAACAGCAGTTAGTAGTGGAGTAAAAGATTTAGCTAGATTTCATAATGCAGGATATAAGGGTCTATATAATGGAGAAACAGCAGACGATATTTTTAAAAGAAAGAAACTAAGATATAGAGAAGATATATTAGATAATATGGGTAGTGAAGAACTTGCTGATAATATATTTAGAATTGCTCAAGCAGATGCTAAATTAAAAAGAGATAATGTAGACAATGAATATACTGCAAATTCTGTTCATTATGAAGTAGATAGGGAAGTAAGAGATAGTATTAAAAGATTAGGTGGTACCATGCCAGAGGATTTACCTACCCCAGAAAAAAGTTTGAAAAAATTAGAAAAAGATAATAATAAACTAAAAGAATAGATAAAAAGTATGATATAATAGAAAACAATTATATATTTTGGCGGTAATTATGAATATTATTATGAAGAACCGTGAAGATTTAATATCATACATTAAAAGTGTGATTTTAAAATATTGCCCTTATGTGGAAAATAGAATGTCAATCTTATGTAATGCAGAAGCAGCACAATTAGATATTGAATTTAACATTTGTAATAATGAATCACAGGTAATGTTTATGTTTGGTAATTGCAATTTTAAGAGAAGTATTCCAGAACGAGTAACAACTTCTTATATTATCAGTTTTGAAGAAATATGTGATGTAATAGATTGCCTTTTGGAAGATCATGAAGTTATTAGAGATATAAATTTTGATAGTAGAAAAATTGATTTAAAATTTGCTATTAATTGGACTGATAAAAGTATTAAAGGAATTAACTGCAGTGATATTGGTTTAAATTTGAACTTTGAAAACATGAAAGTAAAAAAGCAATACTTATACTCGCTATTTCGAAGATACTATACTCATTTAGAACAGGTACCATCTTTTAAAAAAATAAAAAATGAATATATTGATAGTATGAAGCGTTCCTATTTTGACTCTTTAGATAAAAATGGGTTGATAACTTTACTAAATGGAATGTGTGAAAATGAGTTAAAAGAATTATTGCATAATATAGATAATGATATCTTTATAAAATATGTTATGGCTGATGGAGAGCAACCCAAAGTAAGAGTATTATCACTAGAAGATAATAAAAATAATTAGAACTATTCAATGGTAGTTCTTTTTTCTTTGCCATAATTCGTATGCATAACCGATAATCACCACATGGGGATTATGATCATATAGGGGAAGCATCCAATATAATAGAAAACTTTAAAGTAAGAAAAGTTATATTTAATGTTGGTAAATTGAATGATTTGGAATTAGATGTCATAAAAATTTTGAAAGAAAAAAATATTGAATATTATCAAAATATAAAAACGTTAAATATAGATACTAATATTTTATATTTTTTAAATACTAATATTTATGATAATGAAAACGATAATTCTAGTGTTATATATTTTATTTATAATAATATTAAGTTTTTATTAATGGGAGATGCTGAAGTAAATAAAGAAAATGATATTTTAAAAAAATATAATCTTTATAATATTGATATATTAAAAGTAGGACATCATGGAAGTAATACTAGTTCTAGTAAGTACTTTATAGATAAGATAAACCCTAAATATAGCATTATATCAGTAGGTAAAAACAATTGGTATGGACATCCTGACGATGAGGTATTAAATAATTTAAGAGATACAATTATTTATAGGACTGATAAAGATGGAAGTATTATATTTAAAATTAAGAACGATAGTTTAAAAGTAGATACTAATATAAAATAAAAGGAGGTTAAATGAATTATTATAATGAAATAAAGAGGCAAATAATAAATAATGAAATTACTAAAAAAGTAAAAGATTATAGTAAAAATAGAAGTGATTTGCAAACATATTACAATATTGGTAAATTACTTGCCGAAGCTGGAAAACATTATGGCGACGGTATAATAAAAGAATATTCAAAGAAATTAACGCTAGAATTTGGCAAAAAATACACACCATCTCTTTTATATAAAATAAAGCAGTTTTATGATATATATGAAAAAGTCCCGACAATGTCGGGAAATTTAACATGGAGTCATTGGTATGAAATGTTGTCTATAAAAGAAATTGATAAAATTGTATATTATATTAATCAATGCGAAATTAATAATTTAAATGTAAGAGATTTAAGAAGTAAAATAAAATCTCAAGAGTATGAGAGAGTACCTAAAGATACTAGAAATAAAATAATTAAAAAATCCAATATTAATAAAAAATAGTTATAATTATAATGAAATATCAGAAAAGGTATTAAAACAATTAATATTAGAAGATATAGATAATTTTTTATTAGAATTGGGAAATAATTTCAGTTATATTGGTAATGAGTATAAAATTAAAATAGGGTATAGTTATAATTATATGGATTTACTTTTATATAATATAGAATTTAACTGTTATGTTGTAGTAGAACTAAAAGTAACTGAATTAAAGAAAGAATATATAGAACAAATACAAATATATATGAATTATATAGATAATAATTTAAGAAAGGTTACTCAAGATAAAACTATAGGAATTATTATTTGTAAAAAAGATAATAAATTTATAATGGAATATTGTAGTGATAATAGAATATTATATAGAGAATATAAGTTATTGTAATTTATGTCTTTTAAATAATTTTCTTATATTATGTAATAAATATTTGAAAATATAATATACTATATATTGAATAACAAATATAAAATTGAGCTAAATAATTATACATCATAAAGTACCCAGCATAATATATATTAGTCGTGGGTACGCGTGCTACTCGCGTTTAATATAGATGAAGAACTAATAAATTTAGTTCTTTTATTATGTAAAAT
>CALVSD010000020.1 GCA_944358805.1 uncultured Bacilli bacterium | reverse complement strand
ATATAATAACATATTTTTTCATTATAATCTAGTTGGTTCCACGTTAATTTCTACATTCACTTTATTTTCTGTTTTATATCTTTCATCTAATATTTTTAAAATACTTTTTAGTTTACTATCATGTCGATACTTTATAATACATTGAAAGTGATATATATTATTTATTTTAAACATATTGGCCATTGTTGGTCCTAATACTATCGTATTTTCTTCTAAATTCTTTTTTAAATAGTCCCCTATTTTATTAGCATGTTCAAAACCTAATTCATAGTCTTTACAACTTATATTTACTAAAGTTATAAAATAATATGGTGGATAATTTAATTTTTTTCTTATACTCATTTCTTCTTTATAAAATGATAAATAATTGTGATCTTTGGCTAAAACAATACTATAATGTTTATTATTATATGTCTGAATAATTACTTCTCCTTTTAAATCTCCCCGACCTGCTCTTCCTGATACTTGTGACAATAATTGAAATGTTTTTTCAGCACTTCTGAAATCAGGAATACTTAAACTCATATCTGCGTTCATTACTCCTACCAGGGTAACTAGCGGAAAATCAAGTCCTTTAGCTATCATTTGCGTACCTACTAAAACATCATATTTATGTTCTCCAAAGTCTTTTATTATTTGTTCATGTGCGCCTTTCTTGGAAGTAGTATCCATATCCATTCTAATTATATTAGCAGAAGGGAAATATTTCTTTAATTCTTCTTCTAATTTTTGAGTACCCATTCCATAATCTTTTATGTCAGTACTACCACAGTTGGAACATTTATCCACTTTCTTTTTAAAATAACCACAATAATGGCATCTTAACATATTAGAAGTTTTATGGTAAGTTAAACTAATATCACATCTAGGGCATTTTTCCACATTACCACAACTTGAACAAGTAAGCATAGATGAGTATCCCCTTCTATTTAAGAGAAGTATTATTTGTTCATGTTTATTTAATTTTTCGTTTATCTTATCTATAAGTAACTCTGAAAAAGTAAAATTATTCTTTTTTACTTCTTCTTTCATATCTACTATATGTACAGTTGGAAGAATACTATTCGATGGCCTTTTTGTTAATGTTAAAAGCTCATATACATGATTACCTGCTCTTGCAAAAGATTCAAGCGCTGGAGTTGCACTACCAAGGATTACTGGACATTTATGATATTTACTTCTCCATAATGCAATATCTCTTGCATTATATCTTGGATTAGAGTCTTCTTGTTTATAAGTACTCGTATGTTCTTCATCAATAACAATTACACCAATATTAGATAGTGGTGCAAAAATAGCACTTCTAGCTCCTACTACTATTTTAACAATACCTTGTTGAATTTTTCTATATTCATCATATTTTTCTCCATCAGAAAGTCCACTATGAAGAATAGCTACATTGTCTCCAAAACGATTTACAAATCTTTTTACTATTTGGGGAGTTAAACTAATTTCTGGAACTAACATAATAGCTGTTTTACCATCTTTTAATACACTATCTATTACATTCATATATACTTCTGTTTTACCTGAACCAGTAACACCATACAATAAAAAAGTTTTACTTTCATTTTTATGTTCTATTATTTTATTTACCACATTCTTCTGATCTTCATTCAAAACTATTTCTTTATAATTATTATCTTTTTCTACTTTATAACGATATGCTTCTCTTTCTTCTATTTTTATTAATTCATGTTTTAATAAAGTAGTTATTTCACTAGTAATAGCATTTATTTTTATTTCTTTTTCTATTAATAATTTATTTAATAATTCTTTTTGTTTTTCATATCTACACTTATTTATATATGTAATAATTTCATCGCCATTTTTATTTAAAAGTATATATTTATCATATTTCTTATTTAAAGATACTTTATTTTTAGCCTTTAATGCTTTAGGTAACATAGCTTGATAAGCGCTAATTTTAGAACATAAAGTAGATTCTACGATAAAATCTCCCATAAGAAGCATTTCTTTAGTTAAAATAGGTTCAGTATCTATTAATGATATTATTTCTTTTATTTCATAATCATTATCTATTTTATCTTTTATTTCTAATACAAAACCTTCTAATTCCATTTTACCAAAAGGAACTTTAACTCGCATTCCTACTTTTATATTATTAATAAATTCACTAGGGACTTTGTAATCAAAAGTTTTATCTACTGCTTTAACACCAATTTCTACAATAACACTAGCGTACATTATTATCACCTTGAATAAATACTATCACATTATAAAGTTTTATGTCAAGAAATAATACAGAGATAATTGCTATACAAAAAAAGAATTTATTATTATTAAATTCTCCTTTTTAACTAAATTTATTATAATCCATATCTTTTATTAAATCTTTCTGTTTGTGTTAGTCGTCTTGTCAGCGGTTGTTGTGATTCTGTTCTTCCTTTACTAACATTTTCTTTAAATGATTCTACATTTTTAATTCCATACAAAGAGCCACTTCTTTTTGGTAAACCTATTATGTGTTCACTTAGATTTATGTCATGTTCTCCAAAGTATATATGTTTTATTTCAACACTAGAAATATATCCACCATTAAACTTTAGTTCTAATTCTAAAGCGCTTGGCATTAATTGATTTATATTACTTAGCGATGGAATGTTAATATTTAGAGTAGATGAAATGTGCCTTATTAAAAACCTGTGGGAATGCCCATGCAATATTATTGATGCCTCTGTTTTCATCATAGATTCACCTTCAATATGATGATATAAAAGTATTTTATCACTTTTTATATTAATCTCTGTATTATTATAGCCACCAATAATTATATCATGTCTAAAATTATTACATGCTTCAATTATATCCAAAAAAGCTTTACCTAAAATACTCATATCATGATCCCCAGCTACACTAAAAGTCAAAATATTTTTATCATATGGATAATTTTTTAAAAAATATTCTACTTGCTTATACAAATCAGTTATTTTTTGATTTCCTTGAGTAAAAGCACCATCTATAAGGTCTCCACCACATAGAATAATATTTATTCCGTTTTTCGCGCAATAATTATAAGCTCTATCAACTAAATCTAATCTTTCTAATTCATTACAAAAATGCAAATCAGATATAGCTAATACTTTTATGCTATGTTCATCGGTGTCGGTAATAATAGTTCTATCTGAGCTAGCACTATTATAATTACTTAAACTCTGCATACTAGATAAATTTTTATATTTTATAGTTCCATCAGAATAATATTTTCTTATATTCAAAACACCTTTATTTTTAAGCCTTAATAAATGTTCTGCTAATTGCTGTTGATTAATATCAAGTTCTTTACATATTTGATCATTTGTTTTACCAGAAAATATGAATTTAGCAATAAACAAATCGTTATCATCAAGTATAAAGCTAGAAGACAAACTTTCTTTATCATCACAAGAATCTTTAACTTCTAAATCTTGTTTATCATCATTTGACAACAATTTTTTAATTTTGGAAATCAGAGGATTATAAGCTCTTTGGCTATCTTCTTTTTCCCAATATTCCAATGAATAAGAATTCTGTAAATCATTACCATACCTAAGCATACAAATTTTTCTTTCTTCATCCGTCAATTTACTAATTGCCATTTTTATCTCATCCTCTGTAAATTCTCCTAAATATTCATAAATTGTTTGCAATTGTTTCTCCATAAAAATCCCCCTTCTAACAATTGATTGTTATATATACTAGCATATATAATTATTTTTGTCAAACATCTGTTCTTTTCACAAAAAAAACTAAACTTTTTATAGTTTAGTTTAACCTTTTTACAATCATATCCATTTGGAACTAGATATTTCTAGTACCTTCTTCTTTTCATAATTATTTGTAAAAGATACTATTTTTTTAATTAGTTCCTTTATTAAGTTTTGATTATTCAATGATATTTCATCTACAGTTATAATCTTAGATAACCCCTTTTTATATCGTCTTTCTTTTACATACATATTTAGACTTTTATCAATAAAAGAAATTATTGCTAACTGTTTTTCATTATTCCCATCCGTGGAAAACACCAGTTCCCTATACCAATCTATTAACTTACTTGATAATACATCTCCATATTCATAGTCATAATTAACAATACTATCGAAATTTGGACAATACTTTAATACTTTTTTTACATATTCAATATTAATCGTTTGTGTCTTTAACATATTATCTCCTTTTCTATACTACTATAATAAGTATAACAATATAGACTTGTGATGTAAATAGTTTTAGAAACAAAAAACAAATTTTAATAAAAAAAAATAATCCTATTATAGGATTATTAATATGAATCAACATTAATTTTTACTTTTTTATTGTCTTTCAAATAAGAACTAGCTTGAACAATAGTTCTTATAGAATTAATGATATTACCATTTTTTCCTATTATTTTAGACATTTCATTAGAAGGTACCATTATTTCTATTAATATAGTATCTTCTTCATTTGATTCAAATTCTTTTACTGATACTGATTCTGGATCAGTTACTAATTTTTTTACAATAGTTTCTGTAAGTTCAACTAATTTCATTATTTACCTTGTCTCATGTTATGGTATTTTTCCATAACTCCAGCTTTAGATAAAATGTTTTTTACAGTATCAGTAGGAATAGCTCCTTTTTTAAACCATTCAATAGTTAAATCTGCATCAACTTTTATTTCTGCAGGATTAGCACATGGATTATAAGTTCCTACTTGATCAATAACTTTTCCATCTCTAGGACTTCTTGAATCCGCTACTACGATACGATAGAAAGGTGCTTTTTTAGCTCCCATTCTTTTTAATCTAATTTTTACCGCCATTTTTTTTTGCCCTCCTTTTGACTTAATTAATAATATCATAAAAATAAATACCTGTCAACCCAAAAACGTTTACACCTTAAATTAAAGAGATTATAAACGACTTATAATCTCTTTAATACCATTTTCTGTCATAAATCCTATATGTTTTTCAACTTCTTTTCCATCTTTAAAGAAAATAATTGTAGGAATACTCATAACACCATATCTTCTTGCTAAATCTTCATTTTTATCAATATCAATTTTTATAAACTTAACATTTTCCATTGAATTTCCTAAGTTTTCTATAATAGGTCCTAACATTTTACAAGGGCCACACCAAGTTGCAAAGAAATCTACAATTACTATTCCTTCTTTGATAAGTTCATCATAATTTTCATTTTCATAATGTATTAAAGCCATTAATAATCATCCTTTCTATTTATACTTGTCAATAAAGTTTTTGTCTTCTACAACGATTTTATTGCGATCAAGTAAACTTTTAACACTATCATAACTTATAGCTTTTCTTTCAAGCATGAAAGTTAATACTTCTTGGTTTAATTGTTTAGGAGATTTATCATCTCTATCTTCTAATATGTCATATACTTCATTATATATTTCTACAGAATCATTTGCTAAGCCTGATAAAACCGGTGTATTATGTAAAATACTATTGGCTAATCTTGAACCATTTAAATCTATAAAATTAAATAATGGTAAACTGATTACAAATAACCCTATAAAAACATATATATAATATTCTATGAAACCTACAAAAATACCTAAAATTTTTGACGGTATAGCTAAAAATATAGTTGCTTTTAATATTTTCTCTGCTAATCCTGATATAGCTATTATAACTTTAAGAAGAACTAATAAAATTAAAAATACTAATAAGAAAGCTATAACTTCATATAAAACAATATTTAGTACTTGGATTCCTCTTAAAGCTCCCCAAAAATCAAAAAATGGAAGATTTTCATAAAGAATTATGCTTAAATTATTTTTAAACATAAAAGATATTACAATAATTACAAGTAAACCAACAAAACTAACTGTTTTTTTAATTGCTCCTTGTTTAAAGCCTACAACTGCCCCCATTAATAAAAACAATATAATAACTGCATCAACAATATTCATTTTTATCCTCCTATAAATATATTATATAATAAGATTTAAAAAAAATAAAGAAATATTAAATATTATATAGTTAAAACTAAATATTTATGATAAAATTACCATATAAGTGGAGGTTATATAATGAAGCAAAAAGTTATAACTAAAGTAATAAAAGTAAATGATATTATTAAAAATAAAATGATAGATTTTTATGAAGGGAAAAAAAGATCTAAAACACCTCCATATGCTATCTTTCAAGCTGATGATAACGATACAGTAATAACTCTATACGAATCAGGAAAAGCTATGTTTCAAGGCGTATCTGCTGATGTAGAAGCTAGCATGTGGGAAATGATAAATAAAAGCGGAAGTAACTTAGATGATTTTTTTGAAGAAAAAGTCACTAACAAAAACAGTAACAATAAAGAAATTGAATTACCATTAGAAATAAACTCTATAGGATCTGATGAAGTTGGAACTGGAGATTATTTTGGTCCTATTATTGTTACTGCATCTTACGTATCTAAAGAAAATATACCATTTTTAACAGAATTAGGTGTTAGAGATTCAAAGAAATTAAGTGACGAAAGAATTATTGAAATAGTACCAAAAATAATAAAAAAAATACCATATAAAACAATAATATTAAACAACAAAGATTATAACAATCATTATGGTAAAGATATGAATATGAATAAAATAAAAGCTATTTTACATAATAAAGCATTATATAATTTAATTAATGATAATCATCAATATGACTATATTGTTGTAGATCAATTTGAAAGCCCTAAAAGTTATTTTAATCATTTAAGCGATACAAATAACGTTATAAAAGACATAACTTTCATAACTAAAGCAGAAGATAAATGTTTGTCTGTGGCCTGTTCCTCATTAATAAGTAGATATGTTTTTATAAAAGAAATTGATAAATTAAGCGATAAATATGGTGTTTTTATTCCTAAAGGTGCCTCTTCATACGTAGATGATATAGCAATTAAATTAGTCAATAAATATGGTGATAGCATTCTTAAAGATATTGCCAAATTAAATTTTAGTAATACAGAAAGAGTTATGAAATTTAAAGATTAGGTTATAAACCTAATTTTTTATTCTTGAACAACTTTATTTAATAATCCGAATATCGATTCAATAGATTTCTTTAAATATTTGTTAATAGACATAGACGTATTTGAAACCAAATCAGTAAATTTATTAGTATAGTCTATTCTTGTTTCTACTGTATAGTCTTTTAAATCTACTTCAGACCCATTTTTTACATCTTCTTCAAATTTTTTCATTTGTTCTTCTGTTAAATACTTTTTATTAGCAAGTTGATATTCATAATAACCACTTTCTCCTATTGCATACGAAATAATAAATGCTATAAATACCATACCAAATAGTATTTTTACAACTAATTTTTTATTCATAATAATCAACCCTTTATATATTTATATAGTACGTCTGAAATAGCTTCAATAGTATTAAATACTTCTTCAATATTATTTTCGTATCCCCCTACTTCAATTAAAATACTATTACCACTTATATCCTGATTATATATGCCATCTACTCCAGGTCCTTCTTTTTTATATATTCCCCTACTTAGTCCCGGATAATATTCATTAAACAAATTATTTATATTAGTAACAGTTTCTAAATTAGCTTTATAATTGTCGTGTTCTAGTCCTACTACAAAAAGTATTTTAGCATAACTTTTTCCTTCTATATTAGCAGTTGATACTTCTTTTGTAATAGAATCTCTGTGAATATCTATAAAATATTTAAGGGAAGAATATTTACTTTTTTTATCCATTATTAACAATCTACTTGCTTTATAAGATGAAGAAGAACCCCAACCATTTATAGAAAGAAAATCTGACATATTAGTATCTTCAACAATAGTAGAAATTCCTAATTTATTTAATTTTTCTTTTAATATATATGATGCCATTAATACATTAGGAGTTATTCCATATATATCTAAATTCTTATTATCATAGTTTTCTAATTGATGTGTATTATATATATAAATAATAGGATTATTAACATCAACTGGATTAGGATCTTCTATATAAGAACTAATATCTTTAAGTTCTTCTAAATTACTGTAATCATCATTATGTTCTACCACTACTGTTTCTTCTGTTTTACCTTGTGATAATATTGATGTATTAAGTAAAGTTGAAGGTTCTCTAAAATCTATATTTAAAAAGAAATTAACAGTACTATTTACTACTTTTGGTATAGACATTTCTTCAAAGGTTTTAATACTACCTCCATTTAATAAGAAATTAATAAATTCTTCATTAGTTATTTTAGGATTACTCTTCATTGTATAATAAAAAGTATAAGCAAATACGACATATATAATAAAAATATATACAAAATATTTTACTTTTATTTTTTTATTTTTAGGAGTCTTTAAATTCATTTTATTTTTCTTATTAAATATCATTATACATCACCATCTTCATTATATTACTTAGAAGTGAGATATTTGTCGATGTAAAGCATTATTTAAGGAATTTGCAATTATTTCACTTAGTTTTAATATTAAATAATCTATTTCAGTATTAGTAACCATTAAATTATAATTAATAGAAGTTAATACTTCATTAATTAAACTAAGTTTATCTTCTTCAGAGAGTTCTCCAATCATTCCTAATATTTCTTTTTTCTCTTCTTGTGATAAATCACTATTTTTTATTTTATCTAAGTAGTTACCGAATTTAGTATATGTAAGTTTACTTTTAGAAAAATTATTTTTTATATATGATATATGTTTAAGTAAATATTTAATTGTATCATTAACGATTATGGAAGATTCTACTACTGTTGGTACTCCAATTGCAATTACTGGTACTCCAATCGTATTTTTATTTATTTCTTTTCTTGAGTTTCCTATTCCACTTCCCGGATGTATTCCTGTATCAGTCATCTGAATAGTTTTATTAAGCCTATTTATTGAAGATGATGCAAGAGCATCTATTGTTATAATAAACTTGGGTTTTATAGTATTTACAATTGATTTAATAATATCACTTGTTTCTATTCCAGTATTACCCATAACATCAGGAATAACCGCAGATACACTTCTAAGTCCTTCTTTATGATTAGTATTTAATATAAATAAGTGTCTAGTTACCAATATATTTTTTATAGATAACGGTCCTAATGCATCTGGAGTTGATTTTTCATTACCTAGTCCAATTATTAAACAATCATCGTCATCTTTTATATTAAGTTTATTAAGCAACTTCTTTATTTCATTTTCAAAACATTTACCTATCTTTTCTCTATCTTCATAATTAGTTACATCATCGAATTCTATAGTAATATAAGTTCCTTTCTTTTTATTTAACTCTTCTTCCATATCTTTTTTTACTTCTACTCTAGTTATTTTTACACCTTCATAAGTATCAGTTTCTTTATTAACATTACTATTATTATCAATAATATCTACAATTAAATCTGTCCTAATATTATACTTAGATAAATTTATTTTATTTCCCATCATATCACCTTTTAATATTTTTTCCAAAAAATGTAGAAAATATTTGCCTTTTTATAATTTTTTTGTTAAAATTATATATAGTTATCTGAAGGGAGGATTTAATAATGGCAAATGTTAAAAACGCAGTAAAAAAGATTAAACAAATTAACAAAGTTACATTAGCTCATCAACAATTAAAATCTACTGTTAAAAATGCTATTAAAAATACTGATAAAGCTATATTAGCAGGAGACAAAGAAAAAGCACAAGCAAGTTTAAGATTAGCTATTAAAAGTTTAGATAATGCTAAATCTAAAGGTTTAGTACATAAAAATAAAGTTGATAGAGAAAAATCTCGTTTAACTAAAAAAGTAAATTCAATGGAAGCAAAATAAGCTTTCTTTTTTTATAAAAAAAATGGATGTAAATTCATTTAATCATTAACTTTCTTTGTTTTTTGTTTTTCATAATACAGAAATTTAAATATATTAAAATTAAATAATAAAATGCTCAAATTAGAAATAATTATTATTGCATCCGCTAATGCGCCTGAATATGATAATACACTAAAATCATATATAAACCATATACTATAAGAAATAATTGCACCTATTACAACGAATTTCTTTTTCTTAGTTAAAGAATAACCGTCTATTAAACTAGCAATTATTGGTAATATGTCAATTAAACTAATTAAAGATATCAGTCCTCCAAATATTCTAACTGGTATACTTATTAAATAGATAAGATCATCTTTAGTTGTCTTATAATATCCATAATCAAATATAATTTCAAAAAAACATATGAATAATCCACCATAAGCTCCTAATAATAAATAATGTATACAATATAAAATATTACCCACTATTTGAAATATAATTATTTTATTAGTATCTTTTCTATGATAACTAAGGATTAAAAATACCCACGCTATTATTCCTAATATTTGAATTAATAGAAATTTTATTTCCATGTTTTGCCTCCATCTATATTTCTATTATAAACCAATTCTGTACTACCTTCAACATAATAATCATTAATACTTTTTACTAATTTCCAATTAAATTTTTTTATTATTTTTTCATATTTATAAACAACACTTTTAGGAACGGTAATTAAAGGATCAGTACTTTTTAATAAATCAATTGCTCTAATTACTAACTCTTTGCCAATCCCTTTATTTCGATATTCTTCTTTTACAAATAAAGTACATATTTTATTTTCTTCATATTTAATATTACATATACCTACTATATCGTTATTTATTATTAACAATATAGTATCTCTAGATCCTAAATATATACCAGGAATATGTTTATTTATAAACAAACTTTCATATTCGGGATAATATTTTTTAATGAATTTGTCATATCTAATATATTTTTTATAATATTGTCTATATTATTATTATTATTACTTGATAATAATATATATTTACTCATACATAAACTCCTTTAATAGAAAAAGAGGTTTCCCTCTTATACTTCTGTAATAACTGTAATTATCATTGGTTTATTACCTGTTTGAATACTTAAATATTTTCCTATTTCTTCTCTAATAGTTGTTTTTATCTTTGTGTACTCTACATAATTATTATTAGTATTATCTTTAATAATTTTACTACACATATCTTTTAAAGTATTTAAAAGTTCTGTACTATCTTTTACATAAATAAATCCTCTTGTTAATATTTCTGGTCCACATAATATTTCTTTAGTTTTCTTATTTAATGTAGCAGATACAATCATAATACCATTATCTGATAACATTTCTCTATCTTTTAAAACAAGTTCTCCAATATCATCAGAAGAATTACCATCAATTAATATACTACCATTAGGTACTTTTGAATAATCATCCACTAATTTACCATCTACAAATGTTGCAACATCACCATTTTGTTTTAAAATAATATTGTTTTCAGGGATACCTACTTTAACTGCTAAATCAGCATTATATACTTGAGTATAATATTCCCCTTTTATTGGAAAATAATATTTAGGTTTCATAAGATCTATCATCATCATTAAGTCTTCTTGTGAAGCATGATGTGATAAATACTTACCATTAGTTAAAGTAACAACACTAGCATCAAATTTAGCTATTTCATCTAATATATGATAAAAAGTTTTTTCACGTCCTTCATATAAGGGAACGGCGATAAATACAGTATCACTAGGTTTAATTTTAATAAACTTATCATAACCATTTACTATTTTTAAAATATTAGAATAAGGTTTCTCTCTTTCATCAGAAGTAAGTACAATGACATTATTATCATTTATATTAGATAAATCCCCTACTGTTTTTTTATCAATATTTAAATATCCATTTAATATGGCATTATTTATTATATTTTGTAATCGTTTTCCCATTATTACTACTTTTCTATTTGTCTTTGATACTTCATTAAATAACTCTTGTATTCTATATAAATGGGAACTTAATACATTAAATATAATTCTTCCATCTGCCTTATTTAAAGTTTCTTTAATTAATGAACTGATACGATGATTAGGGGCAGTATGTCCTTTATTTTCAGCATACATTGATTCAGTAAGCAAACATAATACTCCTTGTTTTCCAATATATGCAAGTTTTCCCATATCTGTTTCATAATTACCTCTCATAAGAGAATCAAATACAAAGTCTGATGCATAAAAAACAACTCCATCTTTTGTATAAATTGCATACCCTAAATTATCTGGAATTGAATGTGATAAATTAACAGGAAATATTTTAATATTACCAAAAGTAAGAGTTTTATATGGTTTAATTTCAATTAAATTATCTGTTTTTAACTTATACATTTCAAATTCTTTTTTTACTATATCTATAGTAAATTTAGCACCATAAACATTTATTCCTTCCAAGTCTCCAATTATATCTGTAAGTGCTCCTATATTTTCATCATGACCATGGGTTAAAAATATTCCCTTTATTCTTTTTTTATTTTCTTTTAAATATTCTATATTAGGAATTATATAATCTATTCCTAATGTATTTTCATCAGCGTATTTTAGTCCAGCATCTATTACAAAAATATTCTTATCAATATCAATTACATACATATTCTTACCGTTTTCATTAAGACCGCCAAGACCAAATATTTTAATTTTACTCATTGTTCTCCTTTCCTTAACAAAGTATAAAGACTTTATAATTATAACAAAATATTTAAAATATTACAAGTTTTTTAAAAAGTAATACAGGACAAAAGATGAAAAAATTCTCTAATTACTTAGTACGATTATTTTGTTATGACTTAACTTATTTAGTTTTTATTATAAGCAACTTTCTTTAGTATACAAAAAAGAACAGATTATGCTCTGATCTTTAAATTATTTTTCTTTTTTGTCGTAATACCCAAATTTAATTCTATTCATTTCAACATCACATGTATCAATCAAAACGTAAAACACTAATACATAAAGAATTATAATTCCTATTACTAACCAACTATATGGATTCAAATCAAACTTAATACAAAAATAAAAAGTTAAAACAATGCATAAAACTAATAACAAATTATAAACAATGTTTTTATTTCTATATTTTTTATATAACTTTTGCTTATCCTCACTTAAATCTTCTATATTAACAGAAACATCGTAATATTGCTTAGTCGCAACAATTTCATTGAAATTAGGTTGAAAACAATACGGTTCAATTTCTTGTTCGTACCATTGAGAATATAAAATCCAATTTTTAGCATATATTTTTCTTCCGACTAATGCGTGTAACAATAATAAAACAATCGGTATTACAAACATTAATATAACATTAACTACCATTCCATAATTCTCTGTCTTATGACTAACAGCGACTATATTATTAAAATCGTCTAAATAAATATAAATACTCTCGCCTCGTTCATAAGAATCGTCAATATTGTAATCATCAAAAGTAAATTCGTATTTTTGGCTACTATCTGTATACCAAAAAGTATCTTCATATAAACTTATTCTACCAACAATTTGCTTTGTAGCTCCCGCAGGGTATTTAGGGTTATTTATTGAATTCACAAAAGATAACATTGTATAAATAATAAGCGGTATCATAACTAAAAAAATTATTCCTAATGTTATTAGATTAAATCTCTTATACTCTTTTTTTGCTTTTATCCCCATATTAGATTTAGTATTGTCAATATGATTTAAAATCTTTTTTTGTTTACTTAAATTTATTGCAGCATTTGTCGCTAATACTCCAGTAATAAATTTACTCATTTAATTAACCTCCAAGATATAATTTCTATATCAATTATATCATGCATAACACTTATTAGTAAATATAATACGTTTAACATTTAGAACAAAAGCATAAAAAATACTTTGATTACTTATTACAATTATTTTATTAATACTTGATAATAGTTGTATGATTTAAAAAAAACGTTTCAAAATTATTATTTATATAATAGATTTTATTTTTTTACAAATACTTTTACAAACATCAATGTATTACCACATTTTACTCTTAATAATACAATACCATTTAATAGAAAAAAAGTCTTAATATTTTACATGAATTTATAAAATTTAAAACTTTTTTATGCTTTTATACTGAAAGTAATATGTGACATTATTTGATTATAAATATCTTTTGTAGTATATATAACTATCTTATCTATTTTAAAATTACCGCTTTTAAGTTTACTTATTTCATTTTCTAAACTATATTTATTTAATATTATAATGCACTTTTCTATATATTCATTTATACCATCAATATAATTTTTATTTTTAATTTTTATTTGATTAATTTCTTCTAATATATAATTATTATAGTTATTAACAAATTTAATATCTTTAATTATATAATTATTACTATCTATTTTCTCAAAAATACTTTTATATGTATTTAAAGAACTTTCATTCATATCAATAGAATATATACCATAATATTTATTTTTATCTTCTCCAAAAGTTTCTGTTACTTTAGACGAATTACCTTTATAAACAATAATTAAACACATAAAAAGAAAAATAATTAGTAAATACTTTTTCATGACATCACCATCTTTAGTATTACCAATTATTTTCTATATAAACTATTACTTAACTATTTTTGCTTGTTTTGATAAAGCATCTTTAGCAGCTTCTTGTTCTGCCGCTTTTTTACTATTTCCTACTCCTTTTCCCATAATTATTCCATCTACTTTAACTTGACAAGTAAATACTTTTTTATGAGCAGGTCCTTTTTCGTCAATTATTTCATACACAACACTTTTCTTAAACGTTTGAACTAGTTCTTGCAAATTAGATTTATAATCTTGTAAGAAATCTATCTTTTTATTAATATAAGGTATTATAATATCTAAAACTAATTTTTTTGTAAATTCAAACCCTTGATCTAAATATAAGGCTGCTACAAAAGCTTCAAAGACATCTGCTAAAATAGTATTGTTTGCTTCTTCTCCACTTCCTAGTCTAATATCTTCAACAAAGTTTAAATCAGTAGCATAAGTAGCAAGAGCATTTTCACATACATACCCTGCTCTCATCTTAGTCATTATACCTTCTTCTAGGTGTCTTTCTTTATATAAATAATCACTAATAATAAGTTCAAGTACAGCATCTCCTAGAAATTCTAATCTTTCATAATTAGCAAATCCTGGATTTTCATTACTATAAGAAGTATGAGTAAATGCTTGTAAATATAAATTTATATTAATAGGATTAAAATCAAATTTATTAAAAATTTTCATAAATACCTCCTGTTTCCTTATTATTATAACACTTTTTCCTGTTCCTTACAAAATAAAATTAAAGTTATAGACAAATAACTAAAAATAATGTAAAATAATATATGTGATTAATATGAAGAAAATATTAATAAAATTAATTAGGATTTATCAAAAGATTCCTGGTGATTTTCATAATTATTGTAGGCATTACCCTACTTGTTCTGAATATGCTATTATTGCAATAGATAGATTTGGAAGTGTTAAAGGAAGTTTTCTTGCTATTAAAAGAATACTTAAATGCAATCCCCTTGGAACTTATGGTTATGATCCTGTACCAATGAAAGAAGGAAAAGAATGAAATTATTAAAAAAAGGGTTGTTATTAGGAAGCATATTATTTTTATTATCTGGATGTTTTTTTAAAAGAGATTCAATGGAGGACATAACTATTTATACAACATCTTATCCAATTAATTATTTAGTAGATTATTTATATGGAGATAATGCTAAAATTAATAGTATATTCCCAACTGGTGTTAATATAGATGAATTTGAAATTTCTGATAAAAAAGTAGAAGAATATTCAAATAGTGATTTATTTGTATTTAATAGTTTAGATATAGATAGAGATTATGCTGTTAAGTTAATAAATAAAAATGAAAAATTAAAAATAATTGATGTATCAATGGGTATGAATTATGACTATAATGTACACGAATTATGGTTAAATCCTTATAATTACTTAATGATGGCACAAAATTTAAAAAACAGTTTAAATAATTATATCAGTAATCCTTATTTAACTGAGGAAATTGAAAAAAATTATGAAACTTTAAAATATGAACTTTCTAAATTAGATGCTACAATAAAAGAGTTAGCAATAAATTCAAACTTTAAAACAATTGTTGTAGATAATGATTTATTTAAATTTTTAGAAAAATATGATATTAGAGTTATATCTCTTGAAGAAAATGAAAATTTAACAGAACCTATTATCAATGAAGTAAAAAAATTAATTAATGATGGTGAAATAAAATACATATACTCTATCTCTACTGAAAGTAATGATACAGTAAAGTCTCTATTAGATAGTTATGAAGTAGAACTTATAACTATTAACAATATGAGAAGTGTTGATGGTGGGGTTACTAATACTAATGATAGTTATTTAACTATAATGAATAATAATATTGAATTATTAAAAAAAGAACTTTTAAAATAATAAAGTTCTTTTTGCTTTATTCATTCTTAAATTTTGTTTTTCTACAAGCATTTTTGTCGCTTTCAAAATCTATGTACGGATAATCTTTTTTTATTATTTCTTTAATTCTTTTACAGATTTCTTGAAATTCATATTCATAATCTTGAGTTATTTTTTTATCTATATACCAAATCCAATCAGCTAAGTTCATAGAAACTGTAAAGCACATAGCTTTAGTAAACAAATTAAATTCATTTCTTTTTTCTATCTCATCTTTGTTGGTAGTTAGTGGATGATTTTCTAAATATTTATTTCTTATTTTCAAAAATTCATTAATTAACTCAAAATCAGAATCTGATGCCACATACAGAGTATCATCTGCAGACCTTGTTCTAGATGTTGTTTGACGACTAATGTTAGCTGTACTGCTTGCAAATTCTAATAGAGTTTCCCCTTTAACACCTGCTATTAAAAATCCCAAATTAATATTAGAAAGAATAGAATGATGTTTAAACTTATTAATAATTTTTTCAATATAGTCTTCTCTTGATTCATTAAAATTCATAAACGTAATTCTTGCATTCAATTCTCCTAATTGCTTATTATCATCAGTTAAATTAAATAAAGAAGATATATCAGTTGGGATCAAATTTACTGTTTTAGATATTAACATTACACCAGGTTTTAATACATAACGTTTATCTAAAACTTCTCCTCCAGAATATTCTATTAATTTACTTATTTTTTCACGTGTATTCATTACAAAACTCCAAATATATTATCTTTTGAATATTTTTTTATTTTAACATCTTCTACATATTTACTCGTATAACTAATAAAACAAGCTGTATGATGTGGATAAACTTCTTTAAATATATTATATTCTTTTTCTGTTATTAACCGTCTTTCCAATAAATAATTCAAATCTTCATTATATATTCTATCAAACTCTTCATAATTCT
>CALVSD010000019.1 GCA_944358805.1 uncultured Bacilli bacterium | reverse complement strand
AAAGTGATTTGTATAAAACTCTCAAGAAAATCTTGAGAGTTTTTAAATTTTAGGTTGCGGACGTAGTCTGCGGCATGTTATAATAGGTATTAATTTTTTGAAAGAAGTGGTAATTTTTATGAATAAAACAAAACTTTTTATTTCTGCATCGTTTGACTCTAAACATAAGGATTTTTATGAGCAAGAAGCTGCATATTTATTAAGAAATGATATTAGAAGTAAAATTCTTGGTGATGTAAATTCTTTTTTTAACAAACCAAAGAAAAATGAAAGCCTATTAATTAATCCTGAAATAGTATATGTAGGGGGATATTATTATTATGCTGGGATTAATACAGATACATTTGAGGGGTGCGAAAAACTTGTTGATACCCAATTAAAAGAAATAGATACAGCTGATTTAGTGCTTGTAGTTATTGATAGATGTTCAGCTATTGCAACGATGTCAGAGTTGTTATATGCAGCATATAAAAATAAAGAAATTGTTATTTTTGCAGACCCTAAAGTATGCAAATTAGATATTAATTCAAAATATTGGTATGCCATTGAAATGGCTAAAACATATGATGATAACATTACATTCATAAATTATAAAGACGTAAATGAAATAATAGATTATTTAAGAAAATATAAAAAAAACAATTTAATAAAACCACTTAAGAATAATATTATTACTAGAGAAAAAAATTCACAAAAAAATATATTTATTTCTTGTCATTATGATTTTGATCATAGATATGTAAATAAAGAAAATATTGTTGTTTTAGCTCAAAATGATATTAGAAGTAAACTAGTTGGAGATGTTAGGAGCGCTACATTTGAAAATGATGTAACTTTCATAAAGAAAAATAAAAATTTAAAATATGTAGGGGGATTTTATTATTATTATTTGATTGGCGATAGAAAAAGAGATAGTTTAAAGGAATATGAGATGAAATCTAATGCAATGATTCTAAGACTTAAACAATCGGATATAGTATGTTGTGTATTAAATAATTATGAAAGTTATGGTGTTGTAGCAGAATTTTTGTATGCAAGTTTTTTAAAGAAAAAAGTTAATATTTATTATTATAAACAGATAACTGATTTTAAAAAAAATAAAGAATATTGGTTTCCAATTATTATGGCTTGTAAAATAAATAATGAAACAAGCATTATAGAGGTCAAGAAAGAAGAAGATATAATAAAAAGTATAGAAAATATTGATAATGATTTTTTCATTTAAATGCTTATAAGTAAAATTTAAATCATTAAAAACAATAATTGTAAATAAAAGGGCTATGATAGTATGTAAAGAACTTTAGAAGTAGCAAAGTAAACCTTATTCTATTATAATATAAAAAAAGATTAGTGTATCCTGTATTGTATAAAGAATTTGAAATTCAACAAAAATTGACGGGATTATTATTTGAAAATTTTAATTTTTGGTGTAATTATTACTTTAAGTCTCATGGTTTAGATTGTTCTCTTGAAATAGAAAATGTTAATGCGGTAAGTAATGGTTATGATTCATTAAAAGAAGAAATAACTAGATGTATAAACGATGGTTATAGTATTACTGTTTCTTCAGGCCCTAAAAGTGATGTACAAATGCATACAGAAAAGGCGTTGTCGTGGACAAAAATATCTAATGAAAAAGCAGGGCACATAATAAAATTTAAAAGATTTGATAAAGATGGAAATATAATTGTTTCTTCGTACGGAGAAGAATATATTATTCCTAAAGAATTTTATACAGAATTACTTTATAGAAAAATTAAAGTAGTAAATGGGGTTAAGGAAACAAAACATAGATAATAAGGGAGAATTTTATGGATATATTACAAATAGCAATAATTATTTTTTGTATAATGGAATTAGGTAATGTGCTTATTTTATATTTTATGCCTGATTCAAAAATGGGA
Organism: uncultured Bacilli bacterium; assembly: GCA_944358805.1. Taxonomy (GTDB): domain Bacteria; phylum Bacillota_I; class Bacilli_A; order RF39; family UBA660; genus CALVVX01. The sequence continues at coordinate 15,388 of CALVSD010000019.1, read as the reverse complement.
AATGGGGTAGCAGTATTTGATTCTTGGCATGATGTAAAAAAAGATGAAGTCTTAGACATGTTTGCTCATTATATGGCTTATTGGGTTGCTGGAGTAAAATTAATTTTTATATTCTTATTAATTGTAGTATTAATAACGGGAACTGAATTAACTAGAATATGGGCAGTGGTAGTAATGATTTTATCAATAGCTACTTATTTTTGGAAATTGCATCCTATAATAAAGAAGTTAGACAAAATGGGAAAAATAACTCCTAAAGGATATTCTAAGACATTGGGAGCTATGATAATGGGATTTCTTATTATGTTCTCATTAGCACTAATTATATATTTGATATAAAAAAATGAATACATATATATAAATTTGTATTCATTTTTTTATTTGTAATTTGTTAAAAGAAAAGCTTTATGTTAGAGGACATGCATATATTAATAACTTAAAAAGACAATAGATGATAACTATTGGATAAAAGTTTTTATAATGGTTATTTTTTATGTTTTGACAAAATATATTTCATTTTATTTTCATTGTTTATATGTAAAAATTCGTATTCAAAATTTTCTGAAAATGGAATATTGTAAAATATGTAATCTTTTTGAAGCATATCTTTTTTTCCTATTAGATAGCAAACACCTTTATGGGTATTATTAATTTTTATAAATATATATTCTTTTCCATCTTTAATAACTCTTAATACAGTACCAAATGGTAATAGATCTGGTTTAGTGATATCTAAAGTTTTATTATTATATATATTTATTTGATTTTTAGAATTTAAGATTTTGTTATATGAAGAAGAAACAGTTTTCAATTTATAACCTGATATATTTTTCATGAAAAAAGGATTGTATAAGTCAATAAAACATTTATATCCGTCAATAGATGTTTCAACATATCCAAATGTAGGTATGTAAGATAATTTTACACATTCATAACTTTCGTTATGTGGTTTTGCAATTATGTATTCATTAGTATCCTCATTATAGAGTACATCAAATATTGAAAACGTACATGTTTTCATATAATTATTTATTGTATATTTAACTTTATCTGGATAATTTTCAAAGGAATAATTTGTTTTTAACTTTTTTACTAAATTGTCATATTGGTTTTCATTTAATTTACCTAAGTCCCAAAAACAATTACTATTTTTAAATTTATCTCCATCAATAATATGGCATTCTTTTAAGTTAATAGTTGTATTTTTATAAATTACATAATCTGTTTCAAAGGCTAAAGGAGAAGGGGATTTACTAGTACATGGAAAAGCAAAATAAACGTCATCATCTTTATCTAAATCAAAAAAATAATATGGTCTTATTCGATGAGAAAACGGAATTTTTTTCATTGTTTCACTATCAAGTGGCATAGTGCACCAATAAAAATTATTTAAATTAGAAATATATACCATTTTTATAACTCCTTTTTTTGCTCTATTATATACTAATAGTAAATATAAGTAAATATATGTTTTAAAAATAAAAAAAACCTTTGAAAAAAGGTTAAATGTACTTTACTGGTGGCTCCAGCGGGAATCGAACCAGCGACACGAGGATTTTCAGTCCTCTGCTCTACCGACTGAGCTATGAAGCCAAAATAAATGGCGGTTCCGACGGGACTTGAACCCGCGATCTTCCGCGTGACAGGCGGACGTGATAACCACTACACCACGGAACCATGGTTGCGGGAGCTGGATTTGAACCAACGACCTTTGGGTTATGAGCCCAACGAGCTACCGAGCTGCTCCATCCCGCGATAAACTAAATAAGTGGCGGAGGAAAAGGGATTCGAACCCCTGCGCCGCTTTCACGACCTCCCGGTTTTCAAGACCGGTCCCTTCAACCAGACTTGGGTATTCCTCCATAAATGGTGCCTAAGGTCGGACTTGAACCGACACGAGGGTTGAATCTCGCAGGATTTTAAGTCCTGTGCGTCTACCTATTCCGCCACTCAGGCACAATGCAAATTTCCGTTTGCTAATTCATTATATAACAATTTGTTTTGTTTGACAACCCTTTTTATTAAAAAAATGAAAAAAAATAAAAAAAACAAGGAAAACAAAAGGATTTGTTAAATTATAAAATTATAAAATGGTATAAAATGGTTGACAATAATACATATCATTTTATATAATTATAATAGAGGTGGTTGTATGCTAGAGTACACTAGTCGTGAAATAGTTCAAGCAGAAAAACAATATGATATGCTTTTAGCAAGTTTAGAATATTGCGACGAAAAAGATAAAGAAGATTTATATATAGAATTAGATAAAATACAAGAAAATATTCTAAGTGCCACAAATGATATATATGAAGAAACTTACAATAAGTTAATTAATAAACATACTAGTTTAATTGATGAAGAACAAGAAAAATTAACTAATATTATTAGTCTAATTGAAGATAGAATAAAATATATAAATGAAAAAAGACAAAAACATAAAGATATAACCGGTACTTTAATAGAAATTCCAAAAGTTCTAGGAGAAGAGAAACTTGCTGACTATAAAAATAAAATAGAAATCATAAATAAATATAAACAAAATATTAAATTGAAGAAAGAATTGAATAAAGAAATTTCTGTATTGGAAGAAAAAGAAAAAATATATTTATCTAAGTTAAAAGCTAATGATAAAATTAACGTTGAATTAGAAGCGAAAATGCAAGATATATTATCAAAAAGTTTTGAAGCAATGGATTTATTTTCTTTATTAGAAAGAACAGAAGAAATTGAATTAGCATATAAAGAGTTATCTTTTGCTAAAGAAAAAGCTATGGAAAATGTAGAATCTGCTCAAAAAAGTTTTGATAATGAATTGATTATAGAATGTAAAAATATGTTAGATTCTATTGCTTTAGAATACGATAAATATTTTGAGAAAAAAATGTTATTAGAACTACTAAATATATATGATAAACCTGTAGATGGTTATGATGAACTGCTTGCAAAAAGAGAAAAAATGCAAGATATATTTATGAATATTGAGGATAGTGATTTTTATAAATTAGTATCTTCAGAAATGGAAAAACAATATAATACTATAAAAATAGAAGAACAGGATGTAAAAACATACCGTGAAATTATCGATGATTTGAGTGAAAGAAAACAAAAAATTGAGGAAATTGATTTTGAAAACAGTAGTGATGAGTTTAGTGAAATTTTAGATCAGTTAATAAAAAATGAAAAAGCTAAACAAGAACAATTACTTCAAGAACAACGAAAAAAAGAGTATGATGAAAGACAAAGAAAATTAATTTTAGAAAATAAAAAACAAGAGGAATTAAAAAGAAAACAAATTTTAATAGATGAAGCAAGAAGAAAAGAAGAACAAAGATTACAAGAAGAAAAATATCAACAGGAACTAAATCGTATAGAAGAACAAGAACAAAGAAAAAAAGATGAGCCTAAAATCATCCCTACATCTACAATTGAAGCAAAATCAAAAACTATTCATGTCCCTAAAGACATAGTTTTTGAAGATGGGCAAAATATTAAAAATAGTGAGGATACTGTTTTAAATAATTCTAATAGTAGGGAATCATTATTTGAAAGTATTTATGAAGAAATGAAGAAAAAATTAGATAGTGATAATTCTTATACTTCATATGATCCATTTGAATATAAAGAAGAAACTATTGATGATATTTTTAAAGATATAGATACAAATCATGTTCCTAATAATAATGATTTTTCAATACCAGTTATCAAAAATGATAATTTGGTAGCAAAGAAAGTAAAAGATGAAGTTATAAATAGAGAAGATGTTGAAAGTGCTAAGGGTAAAGGAGTTATAGCTAAACAAGAAGATGATAATTTGTTTATAAATGATGTTGTTTTTCCTGATATGCCAATGTGATGTTGACAAAATTTAAATAAAATATATAATTGATAATAGAGGTGATAATATGGAAAGTATCAATGATAGAGTAATGCAGCAAAGACTTTATGATATATTAAAGATGAATATAATGCTGGCAAGACGAAAAGACGAATTAAATAAAATAACATCAGATACATTTACTAGTTTTGAAGAAGCAACAAGAAAGATTGATGGATATAAACAAAATGATTATGAAGAAATGATTTCTAGTTTATTTAGTACTGCTCCTACATTAGAAGAAGAAAAAGAAAGATTAGAAAAATTAGTAGAATTAATTACAACAAGATTAAACGAAAGAGCAGAGTTACTTAGAGAATATGAAGAAGTTACTTCTAGAAGTATTCAAGGATTAAGTAGCATTATTGAAGAACTGGAATTAGAAAATTATAAAAAACGACTTGCTAGTATTAGAGAGTATTTGGAAAATAATAGAAATATAGCAACAACAGAGAAAGATTTAGAACATTTAAATAGAGAATTATTGGCATCGCAAGAGCAAAAACAAAAAGATGAACGTCAAAATTATGAATTAGAAGATAAACTTTTAAATGCATTAAGGAATATTTTAATAAACAATAAAGATTATTCAGATATTGTTGATGCTATAGATTTTGAATATGAATTAGAAAAAATAGCTGTAGCTATAGAAGAAAGCAAGAAAACATTAGATACTTTTGAGAAAGCCTTTTATAATTTGACTAGGTCTGGTATATCTAGTGAAAAAGAAGTAGAATATTCTACTTATGTAGCGGATGCAAGGGACACGTATTATCAATTAAGAGAAAAAGAAATGTTGCTAAAATTGTATAAATTGGTAAGTGAATCTGAAAGTGAATATAGTAAATTGTATGGTAAAAGAGAAGAAATAGCTAAAATACTTGAAGATAGGATGGAATTGAGAAGATCTTTAAATATTGCTAGGAAAGATATATTAACGGATTTTTATCATGTAATTGATGAACAAAAAAATCAAATTAGATTGGAAAAAATTAATATAGATAAAATTCATAAATTGATAGAAAAAATAGCATTTAAAGAAGATAAATTATCAGCATATAAGGAAGTTATTCAGAAAAGTGACATACTAGCAATTTTACAAGAGTATGGCATAATTGAGACATATAAAGAAGAACCACAAAAGAAAACAGAAGAAAATGTATCATTAAAAGAAGAAGAGGAACAAAAATTATCATTTGGTGATTTAGGAACAATGGAAATTGATGAACCTGAATTAGTAGAAACAATAAACTATATTCCAAATGCAATAAAAAAAGTAGAGGATGTTCCGGAAGGAATTAATGTTTCTTTTGTGAAGAATAAAGCAAATACTGTAATGAGAAGAGTAGGTAAATCTTTAGGAATTGATGCTCCAAAAGTAGAAATTGTAAAAGAGGTAAAAAAAGTAGCTCCTCCTGTAGTTAGTATAGAACCAAAAGTAATCGAAAAGCCTACTATAGTAGAAGAGGTAAAACCGGTGGTACCACAAGTTGAGGAATTTGTTCCTAATGAAGATACATTCCAAAGTGTAAAAGTAGAAGATGTAAAACCAGAAATGGTTACACCGAAAGTTGAACAAGAAAAAGTAGAGCTTCCTAAAATGGAACCAATTTTTCAAACACCAGTAGTGGAACTTCCTAAAGAAGAAGTATTTTCTCCTTCTCCTGTTGTAAGTCCAGTTGAAACTAGAGTAGAAACTTCTAAACCTCAAATAGATTTACCAAAAGTAGTTCCGTTTCCAACAGCTCCAGTAGTTGAAAAGAAAGTACAACCTAAAAAAGAAGAAGACAATAATTTAGGATTATTTTGGCCAGAAACAAAACCAAATTTTGCAAACGGTTCAAACAATAATATAGATAATAATAATTTTTTTCCAACAGCTCCATTAACTAATGAAAGAAATTTTAATCCTCAATCTTTAAATTCTAGTGATGATTTAAAAATGCCTGAAATACCAAATGGTAATATTAATTTAGGACCAGGACCTGGACAACCAGTTAATCCTAATTTAAAAATAAGAAAAGCAGCATAAAGGAGGATTTTATGAATATTGAATTAAACACAATAATAACATTAGAAAATGGAGAAGAATATTTAACTGTTGATAAAGTCACAAAAGATAAAGTAGATTATTATTATATTGCGCAACTCAATGAAGAAAAAAATGATATAGCTAATAATTATAAAGTTGTGATAATTAAAAAACAAGATGGTAGAGATGTAATTGAAGAAGTACTGGGAGAAGACAATTTAAAAGAAGTCTTACCACTATTTATTGATAAAATAAAGGAATAAACAATGTTTGTTTCTTTTTTTCTTTATTTTTGATATAATTAATTAGGAGGCGTATTTAAAATGAAGAAAGTAGTAGTATTAGGAGGAGGAACAGGACTATCAACCTTACTTAGAGGTCTTAAACTTTTTCCTATTGATATAACAGCAGTAGTTACAGTTGCTGATGATGGTGCATCTTCTGGAAGGCTCAGGGAAGAATTTGATACTCCAGCAGTTGGAGACTTACGTAATGTATTAGTATCTCTTTCTGAAGTAGAACCATTAGTGGAGCAACTTTTACAGTATAGATTTAAAACAAGTAGCGATTTAAATAATCATGCTATGGGTAATTTGCTTTTAACAGCATTATTTAATATAACAGGTAACTTAACTGAATCATTGGAGTCTTTAAGCAAAATATTAAATATAAAAGGTAAAATATTACCATTTACGGAAGATAAACCAATACTTATGGCTTATACTAAAGATGGTGAAGTTATTGAAGGAGAAAGCAAAATTACAAAAGCTGGTAAGCAAATTGACTATATAAAATATAAAAATGAAGTTAAAGTAACTCCAGAAGTAATTAAAGCTATTAAGAAAGCAGATTTAGTAATAATGGGAATTGGAAGTTTATATACAAGTATAATACCTAATTTACTTAATGCTGAAATGAAAGAAGCATTAAAAAAATCTAAAGCAAAAAAAATGTATGTATGTAATGCAATGACAGAACATGGAGAAACAGATGGATTTTATGTAAGTGATTGTGTTAAACAAATAAATAAATATGTTAAAGATGATTTTATTGATGTAGTAATAGCAAACTCTAAACCAATAGATGAAGTTATTAAAAAGTTATATTTAGAGGAAAAAAGTACACCAATATTAATAGATGAAGAAGAACTTAAAAATATGAATATTGAACTTATTAAAGATGATTTAGCATTAATTGTTAATAATCAAGTAAGACATGATCCAATCAAAACAGCTCTTGCTATATTTAGTTATTTAGCAAAGGATAATTAAAATGACTTTCTCAACTGAAGTAAAAAATGAAGTAACAAAATTAGAAAGTACAAAACTAGAATTAATATCAGAATTATCAGCGATAGTAAGAAATTCTAGTGAAATTGAACCACATATAAAAATAACTATTGAAAATAACTCAGTAGCGAGAAGAATATTTAAATTGTTTAAAGATATTTATGAAGTAACACCAATTATTACAGTAAGACAAAGATATGGCTTTAATAAAGGAATTAATTATATATTAGAAATAAAACATAAAAATAATGAAATATTAAATGATTTATCCATTATAGATAAAGATAATAATTATTTAAATATTCCTAGAACATATATTGTCAATGATGAAGAATTAATAAGAGCATATTTGAGAGGTTTATTTATATCTACAGGTAGTATTAATGATCCTAAAACATCAAGATATCACTTAGAGTTCATTGTCAATGACAAAGATTATGCTAATTATATATCAAAATTACTTAATGATTTTAATTTGAATAGTAAAGTAATAAAGAGAGAAAAAAATTATATGGTATATATAAAAGAAGCAGAAAAAATATCAGATTATTTAAGAATTATAAAAGCATATAATGCTGTAATGTATTTTGAAGATATAAGGATATATAGGGATCATAAAAATATGACTAATAGGCTTAATAATTGTGAACAAGCAAACATGGATAAAATATTCTTAACTTCATCTAGACAAATAAAAGATATCGAAAAATTAAAAGAATATGATATAATAGATTTACTTGATGATAAAATAAAGGAAGTAATTGAATACCGTTTGAAGTATCCAGAAGTTTCTTTGCAAGAATTGAGTGATATAATAACAAGTAGTACTGGAAATAAAATAACTAAATCAGGTCTTAATCATAGATTTAGAAAAATAAGAGAAATAGTTACAAATATAGAGAATAAATAAGGTGGTTACACATGGATATATATAAATTAGTAAATAAAGAAGTACTAGATTATAATGATATAAAAGAAATTAGAAATTACCATATAGATACATCTTCTGAAGGAGTAATGGCTAAAACTTATGATGATTTTATAAACAAAATATTGTTAATGATAAAGTTATGGCCTCAAAAGGATAGAAATATAATTAATTATTTATTTGGGAGTGGAATAGGTATAGAACTTGCTTTACAAGGTAATGTTATAGGAAGAAAGAAAAATAATAACTGTTATTCTTATAGACCACATAATGATATTATTTTATATGATGTTAAAATACTTGATTATGAAGATGATAAAGATAGTTATAATTTTAAAGAAGCATTTGGTAATATTGAATTTTATCCTAGTTATGAATTAAAAGTATTATCTAGTATAAATAATAATTTACTTGATTCTACTTATGAAACAGTAGTTATAAATAATCATAAAGTATTAATTCCAGAACTAGAAATATTATTTTTAGAGAAATATTTACAAAGGGAACTTGTAAGTAGAGAAGAAGGATATGATTATAAGTTGCTATTTAATGAATATGAACTAGATGTTGATAAAATAATTAACTATTTAGAAGACTATTATATAAAGCCTAAAATATCTAAGGATGAAAAGTATTATAATGGTTTATTGGATAAACAAATCAAGTCTATTGAAAGAATACTTAATAATGGTGGTAAGATAGTTACTAATTTAGAAAACTTAGAGTTACAGATAGATGCTTTTCCTAAAGGAAGAAATATGAATTATGCTGGAATATCAGTAGATTTATGGATACCTTTAAGTATAAAAAGTATCAGTTATAAAAATAAATATTATCATATTGATGATGAAAAATATTTAGACAAATTAAAACAAAGAATTAAAATATATAGTGAAAATGAATATCAAAGATATGAAGATATAGTAGTGGATATTCAAAATATGGCTAGCAATAAAGAAAAAAATAATATATAATAATTAACTAGAAAGAAGTGAATTTATGACTTTATTTGAAGAATTAAAGTGGAGAGGACTTATAAAAGATATATCTTCTCCTGAATTAGAAGAAAAATTAAATAATGGTGGTTTAACTTTTTATATAGGGACAGATCCTACTGCTGATAGTTTACATATTGGACATTTATCTTCATTTTTAATATCTAAAAGATTAAAAGAAGCAGGACATAATCCAATATTATTAATTGGAGGAGCTACAGGTAGAATTGGAGATCCAAGACCTACAACTGAAAGAGAAATGAAGACCATTGAAGAAGTAGAACATAATATTAAATGTTTAACAAAACAAGTAAAAGATTTATTTGGATTTGAAATAGTAAATAACTATGATTGGTCTAAAGATATTAATTTTATAGATTTTTTAAGAGATTTTGGGAAATTCTTTAATATTAATTATATGTTAGATAAAGACATTATAAGAAGAAGACTAGAAACAGGAATTACTTATACAGAATTTTCTTATATGATAATGCAAGCAATGGACTTTTTAATCTTATATAAAGAAAAGAATTGTACAATGCAAGTAGCAGGTTCTGATCAATGGGGTAATATTACCGCAGGTATTGACTTAATAAGAAAGAAATTAGGTAAAGAAGCCTATGGATTTACAATGCCACTTGTAACTACTAAAGATGGAACTAAGTTTGGTAAGAGTGAAGGTAATGCTTTATGGCTTGATAAAAATAAAACTTCACCATATACAATGTATCAATACTTATTAAATGCAGAAGATGAAAAAGTAATTGATTACTTAAAAGTATTTACTTTCTTATCTAAAGAAGAAATTGATAGATTAGAGTTAGAAGTTAAGAATAACCCACATTTAAGAGAAGCGCAAAAAACTCTTGCTAAAGAAGTAATAATATTCTTACATGGAGAAGAAGAATATAATAAAGCTGTTAAATTAACAGAAAGTTTGTTTAATAATAAATTTGATGATTTAGAACTTTCTGATATTGAAGATATATTTAAAAATGAAAAGATTAGAGAAGTAGAAACTAACAAGAATATAGTAGATTTACTTATTGATATGGGAGTATCTTCTAGTAAAAGAGAAGCAAGAGAATTTATAAATGGAAATGCAATTTCTATAAATGGTAATAAGATTAATGATTTAGATTTAATAATAGATGATCAATACTTCTTACATAATACATATATTATTGTAAAAAGAGGTAAGAAGAACTATTATATAGGTAAAAGAAAATAATTTGCTCCAGTGTATATTGGAGTTTTTTTATTTATTAATTATTTTAACCGCTTTTTTTTATGAAAGACAGTATAATAATCTCATTATTAAAGGAGGGTAGCTATGAAAAATAAAATACAAAATTATAGATGGTCATATTTATGTAAATTAAGAGAAATATTTAATAATGGGGATGTAATTGTATCTCCAATTAATGCGATTAGAACTATGAAAATTATTGAGTTAACAAATATTTGTGAAATTATTAGTCGTTTAAAAAAGATAATAATTTGAATAATTTATATGAAGAATTAAAAGAAATTTTGCGCAATAATATAAATTTAATCTTAAAAGCTTCAACAATTTGTCCAGGTGTTAATACAACTAGTTTAAATTGTATGACAGTTGAACTGTTAAAAGATGAATTAAATGAAGAAGAAACAACAATATTATCTTCTAATAGAGTTTATGTAGAAAATGATCAAAGAGTAGTAAAGCAAAAGAAAAAATAATAAACTAATGTAATGTAAGAAGTTATATAACAACTTCTTTTTTCATTCATTATGTTATTTTCTTAATGTGAAATTTAGATGTAAGGAATAAATTTAAATTATTTAAAGATAGTGTATGATAATAAAGATAAAAAAAGAATGTAAATAATATTTACATTCTTAATTTTTAATACTTTTAAATATAAATTAATTTTCGTTACTAGTTTTATTTTTATTTATATCCATAATTATTGGAAGTATTATTGGAACTCTACCAATTTTAGTAGATAATATTGGCATAAGTTCAGTAATTATTTCATTTTTTAAATCCATAAAATTAAATTTTTTATCTTTAAGTTTTTTACTAATAATGTATTCTGCTTTCTTTTGAATTTCTCTAATTAATTCTTCATTTTCATTAACTAAGATATATCCTCTAGTAGTAACTGAAGGAGTGCTTAGTAAAGTTTTTGTAGAACTATCTATATTAGCTATAATAGCAAGAATACCATTAGTAGACATTAATTTTCTATCTTTAATAATAACGTTACCAACACCACCAATTCTAGAACCATCTACAAAAATATCATCAGCTTGTACTTTTCCATTTTTTCTAATGCCTTTCTTAGTTATAGATAAAACATCTCCATTTTCAAGTACAAAAGTATTTTGTTTAGGGATGCCACAATCTTTAGCAACATCAGTATGTGTTTTTAACATTCTATATTCTCCATGATATGGTGCAAAGAATTCTGGTTTAAATAATCTTATCATAAGTTTTAATTCTTCTTGTTTAGCATGACCTGAAGAGTGAATATCATAAGTTTTATTAGTAAATACTTTAACACCTTTTAAATATAATTGGTTAATTGTTTTATTAACAGATGAAGTATTTCCTGGAATTGGAGAAGAAGAGAATACAACTATATCATTTGGCATTAATTTTATTTGCCTATGTGTTCCATTTGCAATTCTAGATAGTGCTGCAAGTGGTTCTCCTTGACTACCTGTACAAAGTAGGCATACTTCTCCTGGTTTTAAATGATTTGCTTCTTCAGCAGTAATAATAATATCTTTATCTTGGATATAACCACATTTAGTAGCTATTTCTACTGATGTGTCCATGCTTCTTCCGAATAAAGCAACTTTTCTTTTGTTCTTTTTACAAGTTTCAAAAATATGTTTAAGTCTATATATATTTGATGCAAATGTGGCAATAATAATACGGTTATTTTCATATGTCTCAAATATATCACCTAAATTTTCATCTACAACAGATTCACTTAAAGATGTACCTGGTGATAAAACATTAGTAGAGTCACTCATTAGTAGCTTAACACCATTTTTTCCAATTTCTGCCATTTTATGGATGTTTGACATAGGTCCAATTGGAGTCATATCAAACTTAAAGTCACCAGTCATTACAATAGTACCATTAGGTGTCCCAATAGCTATTCCATGAGAGTCTGGTATCGAATGAGTTGTTCTAAAAAATTCAATATTAAAATATTTTGTTTTAACTTTAGTTTCTTCTGTATAAATTATTATATTTTTATATTTTATATTTCTTTCTTCTAATTTTTTGTCGATTAAGGCTTTAGCTTGAGCAGGAGCATATATTTTAGGAATATTTACTGTTTGAAGTAAAAAAGGAATTCCTCCAATATGGTCTTCATGCCCATGGGTAATAAATAGCCCTTTAATTTTATTTTCGTTTTGTTTTAAAAATGTATAATCTGGAATAACATAATCTATTCCGAGTAAATCATCCTCTGGAAACATAATTCCAGCATCTATAATTATAAGTTCATTATTGTGCATAACACAATACATATTTTTACCGACTTCGCCTAATCCTCCTAGAGCGAATACTTTAGTATCTAATTCGTTTTTCATTGTTCTCCTTTCATAAGATTAACCGTTAAACAAAAAAATAATATAAAATATTAGAACTCATCGATGTATCAATTATATAATAAAAATAATTTTTTTTCAACTTATTATTAACAATGAAGTGAACAAGAAAAACTGTAATTTTTAATTATATGATAGTTGACAACTAGTTAATATAGTGTTAATATATTATCCGGTGATTAAAATGATAACAGAAAAGTATGACGAACAATTAGAAGAAATTATAAAAAAATATTTTCCTTGTATGAATGAAGAAGAAATAGAAGAACTTAGTGGATTCTTTCAAGAACTTATAGATGGCGCACCTAAAAATGTTGTTCCAGTAAGTGTAAATAATTATCCAATATATGAAATGGATTTTTCAGATAATGTTAATCCTAATTCTAAAGTATTTTATTATGCTCATTTGTTTGACAGGGACAATGTATTTAGAAAAGTATCTGAAGATGGTGAAGTCTATTTTTCAATATTAGAAGATGATTTTGAGTTAATTACTTATAATGAAGAAAGAAGTTATTATCGTGGATGTCATGTATGGGAAAAAGACAGTACTAAAGAATTATATAAAATAGTGAGCATGTTTGTTGAATTATATGGAATTGATAAATTAGGACATATAAAAAAATTAATAAGATAAAATTTTCAATATTTTGGGGGAGAGAAAATGGTTGATCAAGCAATAGAATATAAGTCACTTTTAAATAAAGTGGATATAATGATTAATAATGTAAACACATTAGGAATGGATACAAAAAGATATAAGGAAACTTTAAAAAAGATAATTGATGAAGTAGAATCTAGTACTAAAGTAAGTAAAACAAAATGGGGAAATAATGCTAGTATGATATTAATTTGTGATTACGGTTTAGGAATAAAAAAATTAAGAGCATTGGAACTAGAATTAAGTGAATATGAAGTATATTTTAAAGCGATTAATTCTTGTGAATATTTACTTATGAAAATAGATAGAATTGATAGTGTGGATAGCAAAGAAGAAGTAAAAAGTTATGCTAATGAAATTATTGAATCATTAAAATCAATAAAATTTTCTAGTACAATACATTATAGTGACGAAAAGAAGATAGTAGAAAAAATATATGATGTAGCATATAGAATAATTAAGTTAGAAATAATAACTATGGGTAGTAGCGAAGTATATGAATATATTAAAAAATATGATGTTGATACATATTTTTTAGATAATTTTATTAGAAAAGAAATTGAAACAATAAATTTAAAAGATGAAAAAAATAAAAAAATAAAAGAAAAAATATATGAACTTAGTCGTAATGGATTAGATGCTAATTATTTTGATATAGAATTAATTAAATTATTAATGTGTAATAGTAACGATATTGATTTGAAAGAAATTATTATAAAAGAATTAAATAGTTTAAAAAAAGAAATTCATGATACAGTAGAAATACATAATAGGTTTGAATCTAGATGTTTAATTTCTTCTTCAGAAATAGGGGGAAGTCTTAAAGAAGTAAAAAGATATAAAAAACGTATATTTGAAAGAATTAGTTCTGTCATTGTTTCTTTAAGTATTGTTGGGGGGATTTTTTTTGGTACTTACATTTTTATGAAACCAAGTTCTACTAATCAAGGAAATTGTATTGAAACAGAAGAAACAACAATTGATAAAACAAAAGTAGAGCAATATATAGCAATGGAAAAATCATTTGAATTAATACTTAGTTGCTTGTATGCTTGTTATATTGGCGTTTTAGCAATTTTAGAATATATAATGTATAAAGAATGTCATTATAAAATCGGAATTTTTAATAATTTGTATCAGTTAGTAACATATGATATAAAAGATTATAAAAAAACTAAAAGTAAATATAAAAATGAATTAAAACAATTAAAGATGCTTTTAGATGGTGTGCTAGAAGAAATTAATAAGTATGAAGAGTTAAAATTAAGATTTAATGAATTATATGATCAAAACAAATATTTATTAGATAATCCTGAAAAGTTACTTAATAAAATAGATGAATTATCACAAGAATTAAACAAAGAAGAAATAAAAGGTAAATTAAAGTCTCTAAAGAGAATTTAATACTACCTTTTTTTTTCTACAAAAAAATGTTATAATCAATATAGTTGGGTGATATTAATGAAGAAAACAATTAGAGATTATAATTTAAATGGAAAAAGAGTAATAATCAGATGTGATTTTAATGTACCTATTACTGATGGTAAAATAGATGACGATAATAGAATTAGAATGAGTTTAGACACAATTAATTATGCAATTGATAATAACGCTAAAGTAATATTGTTATCTCACTTAGGTAAAATAAAAGAAGAAAGTGATAAAGAAAAGAATAGTTTAGAAATAGTTAGTGTTAGGTTATCAGAACTAATAAACAGAAAAGTAATATTTTCACATGATACAAGAAGTGAAGAATTAACAAGGTTAGCAAATAACTTAAAAGAGAAAGATGTACTTCTTGTAGAAAATACTAGATATGAAGATTTGGATGGAAAGAAAGAAAGTTCTTGTGATATGGAACTAGCTAAATATTGGGCTTCTTTAGGAGATATTTTTATAAACGATGCTTATGGAACATGTCATAGAGCGCATGCTTCAAATGTTGGTATTGCTAAGTTACTTCCTAATGGAATTGGTTTTTTGGTTGAAAA
>CALVSD010000018.1 GCA_944358805.1 uncultured Bacilli bacterium | reverse complement strand
TATGCTTAAAAAAGTGAATCTGTGGAAAACACATTTTCACTTTTTCTTATTTACTTAAAATTTTACCGGAACTCAAAATACTATGCGTTCTTTTATAATATCATCACTTTTCAATTCTCCAATTAATAACGATGAGTTAGGATTATGCTTGCTATAATTATTATTAACTTCTCTTTCATCATAATTTGCGTAACAATACTTACAAAAGTGTTTACAAGAATTATAAACGCCTATATCTACCAAATTAACACAATTGCATTTTCTCTCTTTTCTAGCTGTCCAACTTTTATAAGTCTTTCCCGTTAATTTAAATGCTAGTTCGTGAGAAATACATTCTCCAATTTTAAAACCATATTCATTTAAATTTCTATCTTCAAAACAAGTTTGAACAGTCATACCATATTTTTTAGCACTACTGCTAAAACTTTTTCCTATTTCACAATAATCATTTTCTGTTAATTCTTTATAATTTAATATATATTTATTTTTTCTAACATTTTTATAATCATCTAAAAAAGATACTATTATTTGTTTTACATATCCATTTAATAATAAACACATTCTTTCAAATGCCTTTTTGTGGTATTCAATATTATATTTATCACTTAAAAACATTGGGTCATACCTTATATACAAATTCTCTATTCCAATTATATTAGATAATATTTTTACCGCTTCTATAATTTTAGTTTTTGAAGGAACATTAGGCTCTATATCAGTTTTATATGGTGTAAATGTTACATGAAATAATATTGGCTTATCTATTTCTTTTAAATATTCTAAAATAGGTATTGGATTTTTAGTACAAAATAATATTGCATCAACATTTTGGAAATTAATCCTACTAACTAATTGAAAATTAAAAGGATTTCTAACATCTACAAACCCTTCTCTATATCTATTCATAAACCATTTTGTATAGAATGCAACTATATCTGTTCTTCCACTTACATTTAAAATCATATAATATACCTATTATTTTTCATCTATTTTATCTAAATTACCTTTTAAATTAATTGTACCCCACCCAACTAATTCATCTATATATGGAACATAATAATCATTTAAAAGGTATATTTTTTTATTAAAATAGAATGCACAAGAAATTTCTGCAAAAGTATTTGGTCCAATATAATTTTCAATATTATCTTTTGTTTCATTTACAATTAATACTTTTTCATTATTTGAATCAATAATTCTTTCAAAATGTTTTCTAGAAGCTATATTTTTAGGTAATCCTTCTAAACATTCTTTAGGAAGTAATACTTCATATCCCTTTTTTTCTAAACAATCTTTGACTTCCAATATTTTATCTTTAACTTTCATACTACCACATAATACTATACGTTTATGCATAAACATCACTTCTTTCTATTTATTATTTTGTATTTTAATTATTTATTAATTAATAACTCTTTTACACAATTACTTATTATTTTTCATGTTATTATTTATTTCTTCAATGGCTTCGTCATGAACTATTCCATTACTTACAATTGCTCCTTCTATATCCTGATTATAATTTTGTTCATTTCCAAACAGGTTTGTAACTTTTCCACCTGCCTCCTCAACAATAACTTTTACAGCAGCTATGTCACAATTTTTATGTTTCGTACCAGGGAAAATTGCTAAATTAAATTCTCCACTAGCCACACACATACATGCTCTTATTACACTTCCAACACTTACAAAATATGTTTTCTTTCCCAATTCATTTATAGCATCATATATATTATATTCTGAATTAGGCCACATATCAAAGTTGGAAACACTTCTTTTATCATCAAATTTAATGTTATTTACTCTAATTTGTTTATCATTTTTAAAAGCTCCTTGTCCTTTTATTGCATAATACAAATTATCGGTAAAAGGATCATAAACAACACCTAGTAGTGAAATACCATTAACTACAAGTGCCAATGAAAAAACTGCAACAGGAATATGCCTTGCATACATAGCAGTTCCATCTACTGGATCACATACCCATACATATTCACTACTTCCAAATTTTTCTTCTTCGCCATCAACTGAGTGTTTTGGAAAAACTTCTTTAACCTTTTTTATTAGATACGAATTTATTTCAGTATCTGCTTTTGTAACTATAGTTTCGTCAAATTTATAACTGGCTTCATTATTATCTTTGAAATACTTTAACATTATATCTCCAGCTTCATAAGCAATATTTTTGGCGAAATCTAAGTATATATCTAAATTAGAATTTTTCATAATTTAAATTCCCTTCTTATATTTGTTTATAATTATTAGTGATTTATAACTATAGTTAATATTTATTTTTAATACAAAATTTGCATATTATTATATATTGAGAGATAAATTTTATTTTTTTAACCTATGAACATAGTAATTATAATTCTACAATCTGGTCTTTCGTTCTAATCATGCATTCATTATATATTTTACAATTTAATATTTTGTTTTAACAAACCCCTACAATATCTACCCTAAACGAGCAAACATCAGTAAAATTTTAAATAAAAATATTAATTTTCATTTATTACTTTAATTATTTCTGGTATTTCTGATATCAATACATTTTCTACCATTTCTTTTAGCGTAATAGATGCCATAGGACAACCAGAACATGATCCTTTTAAAGAAACATAAACTACACCATTTTCATATCTTTTGAATTGTATATCTCCACCGTCTGCTTGAAGATAAGGTTTAATTCTGTTAATAACTTCTTCTATTTTTTCAATATTTTTTTTATCATCCATTTTTAATCACCAACTTAATTATAGTTTTTTTTTACTATTTATGCAATAATTTATATAATTTTTATAAAATTAATGATATAATAACTTGTGTGGTGATTATTAATGAATACTATTAAAGAAAAAGATGTTATTAAAGTAAAAGTAACTGCTGTACAACCATATGGAGTTTTTGTAAATTATGATAAAGACTATAATGGTTTAATACACATATCAGAAGTTTCATATGGATTTGTTAAAGATATTAATGACTTTGTAACGGTTGGTGATGATATCTACGCAGAAGTTATAGACATAGATGATAAAGAAAATCATTTAAAATTAAGTATTAAGGATATTAACTATAAAAACGATGGTTCAAAACTAATACGTCTTGCAGAAACAAAAAAAGGATTTGAGCCTTTAAAAGAGCATTTAGATTTATGGATAAATGATAAAATTAAAGAAATTATGAACAAAATGTAAAAAAATTAATTTTTTTATCGTAAAAGTATTGACACTTATTTATATAAATGATATATTATTAATTGTCAAGCGAAAGCTATGGGCGATTAGCTCAGTTGGTTAGAGCACTTGCCTTACAAGCAAGGGGTCATAGGTTCGAGTCCTATATCGCCCACCATTTATTATGCCGAAATAGCTCAATTGGTAGAGCAACTGACTTGTAATCAGTAGGTTACGGGTTCAATTCCTGTTTTCGGCACCATCTTTTTTTTGGAGGGATAGCGAAGTGGTCAAACGCGGCAGACTGTAAATCTGTTCCTTCGGGTTCCATGGTTCAAATCCATGTCCCTCCACCACTTTTATGGTAGTAGCTAGATTGCCTCGTAGCCAAGCGGTAAGGCACCACACTTTGACTGTGGCATGCGCTAGTTCGAATCTAGCCGAGGCAACCATTAATCTTGTTCCGTTAGCTCAGTCGGTAGAGCATTTGACTTTTAATCAAAGGGTCTGGAGTTCGAATCTCCAACGGGACACCATTATGATTTATAAGATAGTTTATCTATCTTTTTTATTTTATAAAATATGAAAAAAAACTCTTTTATAGAGTTTTTTTATGTTGATACAACAAATGTTGAAGTTAACTTATCTCCATATATTGATTCAAATCCTACTTTACAATCAAAACTCTTGCTTTGATCTTCGTTTTGATCTCCCTCTACCTCAGATATCCAAAAAACTATATAATAAGTTATTTTTTGAGGGCTATTAGTTCCATCTGACATATTTGTTACATAGTTATTGCTATCTTTTTTAAAGTATACAGTATCTCCAGAACCATGTGTAAGTGTTAAAGTATCAGTAACAGGAGTAAATTGATTACCATTGCTAGTATATACCATATATTTTAAATTATTACTTGTATAAGTACTAGTAGATGTTCTAATAAATCCTTGTAGTTTGATAGGACTTCCATTATTTACAACATCCAATTTATATAAAGAACATATTTGTTGACCATCATTATCTAAACATTTATTGTCAGTTTTAGTAATTGCTGTCGTTACTAAATCATCACTAAGTGGTATTAACGAAGTAGATTTTTGAACCTCAAATACTTCTATTCCAAAATTAGAATTATAAGTAGAACCCACTATATTACCCGAATTAGTTTTAGATGACGTAAAAAAAGCATATGTTCCTCCTACTAATCCTATTAAAATAATTGTTATTACAACTAATATTATAATTTTTTTATTACTAAATAAACCCATATATTATCACCCTCTATAATAACAAATATATCAAATATTAAAAAAAAAAGCAATATATTAATTTATAAAATATTACTTCTAATCAACTTTATGTGGTAATACACTACCTAGCCTATCTAACTTAGGGAAAGATGATACAATAGTCATTTCTTCTTTCTTAGTGTTTTCTATTTGAGGTTCTTCTATTATCTCCTTTGTTAACTCTTCTGTTCGATCTTTTATTTCATTAAAAGTAGTATCGTCTTCTTCTTCGAATACTTTATCATTAACTTTAAAATCATCATCAAACAACATTGATAAGAAACTCTTATCTTTCTCTTTATCTTTCTTCATAAAATTACTCTCCCTTTGCATACTTTGTTTTTTTATAATTTTCAACTGTTTTTAATATTGTTTCTTCGTTTCTTTCTTTTATTTCTTTAGCTTTATTTTCCTCTTCAATTTCACCTAATTTATCTAATGATAATTTTGTTATAACACTTCTTTTAATATTTTCTGCAGCATAACAATTCTTTTCATACATTTTAAGTTCATAACATATATAAAAAGACATCATACTACTTAACATTTTATGAACATCTGTCTCTAAAGTAAAATCTTCACCTTCATAATATTCACCTTCAAATTCAATTGGAAAAACTTTTCTTGACACAAAATCAAAAGTAGTAGAATTATAGTAATGGTTGTAATATACATTTATTTCACTATAAGATAAATTTAATATAGCTTCTCTTATTATTTTTTCTATTTTTCCAAATTCATCATAAAAACTTTTTTTATCTATTGATAATATTGTTAAATTATCACGATATTTAATTTGTTTACCAATAATTATTTTATAACAATTTTCATCTTTTAATATTTGACTATTAATCATTGCATTAAAGTTTCCACAAAATCCATAATCACTAGCTATATATATACTAAGCTTTGGTTTTGTTTTGTCAGGAACTAATATATTTTTATCTAATATCAAATTTTTATTATACATTATTCTAGCCATTAATTTAGTAAGTTCTGTACTAACATTCATAAGTTCATTAGCTTTTGCTTTTGCTTTATCTACTCTAAGTAATGCATGAAAGTTCATAACTTTAACAACTTTTTTTAAACTTTCTGTCTTCATTATTTCACCTTCTTCTTAGATAACGATAAATCTTTTTGTAATTTAACAATGTTATTTAAACTTCTAAACATTGTATATGTAAAATATAAGAATATAAATATTACTACAAGAACTAAAACAATAAATAACAAAGTATTAAATCCCTCACTAAATATATAATCTTTAAGTATACTTGTTATATAAATAGAAGAACATTCAATAAAAATATTAATAATGCTTATAATTATTTTTTTATAGTTTTTAGCAAATATATCAGAAAGTATAATTAATATAAGAGTGAATATTAAATATATATAATTCATCTGAAAGTTAATTAAACACCACACTAGGAACAAATAATTAATTGATATAAGAGAAAATGATAGAATAGTATTATTATTCATATTTAGAAATATTCCATACAATTTTATTTTATCTACAGAAAATTTCTTAGATAAAAATCTTAAAGTAATAGATAATATTATTAAAAATATTATAGCTACTACTGTAAAACCTACTAAATTATAAAGAACATCACTCAAATTCATAATTTCCCTCATTTATCATTAAATTAAATACATTACTACTATTCATATAAAATCCTTTTATATTTTTAAAAGACAATTCAACATTTTCTCCTTTTATATCAATGTTACCATCAAATTCTCCGATTAATGGTAAATAATCAGCCATTATCAACAAATTATATTCCTTACTTATTATTCTAACTAACTTAACTTCTTCATATTCAGTTAACCCATGATCAAGTTCAAATATTCTTACTTTAAAACTAGTGTGCATTATATTTACCTATATAGAAGAATTCTTTTTCATCAACATTATCATATGTACCATTTAAGATATTTTCAACATCATTTAAAACATCATCTAATTCTACATATTCACCTTTAATATTAGTGAATTGTTCTGATACATGTAATGGTTGTGAAAAATAATATCTAAGTTTTCTTGATCTATGGAATATATTTTTATCTTCATCTGATAATTCATCAATACCAAGTACAGCGATTATTTCTTCTAGTTCTTGATATCTTGTTAAATATCTAAGAGTTTCTTCAACTAGTTTAAAGTGTCTTTCACCAATTTTATCTTTATCAACTAATCTACTAGTAGATTTAAATACATCAATTGCAGGATATATACCAAGTTCTGCAATATGTCTATCTAGAACTATTTGTCCATCCATATATGATACAACATTTTGAACAGCATCATCGTTATAGTCATCAGCTGGTATATAAATAGCTTGGAAAGAAGTTATTGTTCCATCTTTTGTAGACCCTAATCTTTCTTCTATTTTTGATACTTCTGCAGCCGTAGATGAAGGATAACCATTACCTACTAGCATTTCTTTAAGTTCCATTGATATTTCACTACGTGCTTGTATATAACGATATATATTATCAATAAATAATAATACGTCTCCTTTTTTTTCATCTCTTAGGTATTCGGCTGCTACTAGTCCTGTTTGAACACATTTACTTCTTACAACAGGATTCTTAGACATTTGTCCAAATACCATTGTCATATTATCAAGTAAGTTAGAAGATACTATATCATCATATAATTCTTTACCTTCCCTACTTCTTTCTCCAATTCCTACAAATATAGAGTTTATTCTAGATGCATTATATAGATTATAAATAAGTTCTTTTATAAGGACAGTTTTACCTACACCGGCACCTCCTAAAAGTCCCATTTTAAATCCTTTTTGCATTGGAGCAAAAAAATCTATTACTTTAATTCCTGTTTTTAACATAGATGATTCTACATTTAAATCTTTCATTGAAACAGTATTATTATTTATGTATTTTTTCTTAATACTTTTAAATTCTTTATTATCAAGCACTTCCCCATAAGCATCAAATATTCTTCCCATTAGAGCTTCTGAATATTCCATTTTTAATCCATCATCAACTTTTTTTACAATAGTTCCTTTTTTTAGTCCCCTAGTAGAATTTAAGCTAATACATAAAGCAGTTGTGTTAGTTATTTCAATTACTTCAAAACGATATTTAGAGTTATCAACAGCTTCTAATACATCTCCTATTTTTATAGTATTATCACTAACAACAACTTCAACACTTATTTCAAATATTGATATTATTTTACCTACTTCCATATTAACCTTCCTTTTCTACTCTTTCTACATAACTAAACAAAGTTTGCATTTCACTTTCTGATTTAGGGGAATATTTATATTGTTTTAAATCATTAATCATTTTATTACCACGATCAATACTTTCTTTTAATGCTGGACTAAGTTCACTAGGATCTGATAATTCATATATATCTTTAACATCCAAGTACGCAAGTAACTCTCTTCTTAATTTTGAACCAACTTTTGATAGTTCTTTACTTTGAACAGCAGCTCCTAAACGAGATACAGATAGTCCATAATTTATTGCTGGTTTTTGACCTTTATCAAAATTTTTCTTAGAAAGAACTATTTGTCCATCAGTAATAGATATAATATTTGTAGAAATATAATCAGTAATATCTCCTGCTTTTGTTTCTACGATTGGAAGTATTGTAACAGATCCTCCACTTTTATGTTGACATCCTTTTTCTAGCATTCTAGCATGAGCATAGAAAATATCAGATGGATAAGCATCTCTTCCTGGTACTTTATTACTAGTTAAAGATATTTGACGATAAATATCAGCATGTTTCTTTAAGTCATCTACTATTACTAATACATCAAATGATTGAAGCATTAATTCTTCTGCTACTGATAATGCTACATAAGGAGTTAAATATGATTTAGTAGGAAGTTCATCATTAAATGATGCCATAACAATTGTATAAGATATTGCACCATTCTTTGTTAAATCATAATATATTTCTTTTACTTCTTTTTTAGTTTTACCAATTGCAACATATATACATATAACATTTTTATCTTTTTGATTAACTATGGTATCTAAACATATTTGGGTTTTACCTGTTTTTTTATCTCCAATTATAAGTTGTCTTTGTCCTCTTCCTATCGGATACATTAAGTCTATACCTGATATTCCTGTAAGTAAACTTCGATTTACACTTGTCCTATCCATCAAAGGAATATCCAAGCCATCGATAGATACTTCAATTAAGTTATTAAATTTCTTCCCTGCAATTAAATCATTTCCAAAGATATCTACTACTTTACCAATAGA
Source organism: uncultured Bacilli bacterium (assembly GCA_944358805.1). GTDB lineage: Bacteria > Bacillota_I > Bacilli_A > RF39 > UBA660 > CALVVX01. The sequence goes on along the minus strand of CALVSD010000018.1, from coordinate 11,571 downwards.
ATCTGTACTAAATAAACATTTATACTCTTTATTTAAAGAGTATACTAAATCACCTGGCATAATTTTATCTTCAACTTCTGTTAAAGACACTATTACTTTGTTTGGGTGAATAGCAAATACATATCCTTTAGCTTTACCTGCAATATCTACTTCATCATAAAAAGCAACATCAATAAGTCCGCTTACTTCAATGTTGTATTCATTTACTTTAATAACTTTACCCGCAGAAAATATATTATTATCTTTTTTTATATCATCAATAACTTTATCGATATTTAAATCCATAATTACACATTCCTTTCATTAAGGCTAAAATCATATACTTTATTTTTAAATACTATTTTAATACCCTTATATATATCATCACTTACTATTGTCCTTACATATTTACTAAGATTATCAAAGTTATATCTTGAACTTGATACATATACTTCTATATAAGGGCTTGTTACTGATATTAATTCATCTAAATAATTAACAAAAGAATTAATATCTTCTAAATTAGTTTCCAATTTAAATCTATTATATAATTCTATTTCTTCCTTATTAAAATATTTTGGCATTGCTTCTATTAAATTAGGACTACATTCTAATTCATAAATAAGTTTACTGGTTAATTTCTTTCTAATATTAGTACTAATATCATAATCTTTATCAAGTTCTATTTCATCAATAAACTTCTTTACTATTTTTCCATAATTTATTTGGAAATCATTATCCATTTTCTTTTGTAGTTCTAATAAATCTGATTGTTTATAAGATGCCTTGTTCATTAAATCTATAACATTACTATCAAATGCGTAATTACTTTTATTTTCTATACTATCATCAGACTCTAGCATCGCCTTTTTATTCTCTAATTCTTTATTTATTTCGTTTAATTTTTCTTCTTTTTTATTTATTAAATCATCATATACTTGTAGTTTATCTACAAAGTATGTTTTAGTTTGTCCACTTACTGTATCTACAGTTTTCTTTAAGATTAAGAACATAAATAAAACTAGTAAGAGGACAACTATACTAAAACCAATAATTATATATATAATCATACTAAACAATTAATGGATTAAAGAATAATAAGAAGAAACAAAATGCAAATAGGAATAATAAGAATACTGATGTAATTATTAATATTGTCATTACTGAATGTACTACATCATTTTTAGTTTCAGGATTTCTACCTACTGCTTCGGCAACACGGCCTCCTAGTAGTCCTACACCTATTCCTAATCCTAAAAAAGCAAGTCCTAACATTATACCTATACATAGTGCTGTACTAGATAAAACCATTTCCATATATTAATCACTCCTTTATTATTATAATTTTATTATAACATTATCTATATGTTATTGCAATTATTTTATTTCGTTTAAATTTGATGGCACCATTAATAAAATGATATCATCATAATTAGTTACTTTATCACCACTTAAATTAACTTCAAAATCTTTATTAGTGGCAATTACTTGTTCTGTTGTTATTTCCATCATTTTATAAGTATCACTTTCTCTATCATAATATTCTAAACTATTTCCAACATTTACTCTTATATATGACATAGGGCTTAATGTTATTTCATCATTTCCTATTTTTATATTAGTTTCTGTTAAGAAGAAATATAAATCTACTCCATCATATAAGAAACTATTAGTAACTTCTCTATCATATTCATTTGACTTAAGTAAATATGCTGTATTATCTTTATCCCAAGTAATTGTAGAAAAATTAACAGTTTTTTCTTGTTTATAACCAGAAAGTGGTCTTACTATTGTCATACTTTGTGGTAATAATACTTTTACTTTATCTTCTTTATAATACACAGGAACACTTGTTAAATCTATTTTTTGTTTTCCTGTATCTAAGTCTACTATATTATTTTTTCTATTTATTTTTAAAGTACCTTCATACTCTACTTTTCTTCCTGCAAAATATTGATAAAAGGAAGCTTTTTCATCTGTAGTATGATTTACATACAATCTATGAATATTATATATTGCAAATGCAAGAATTAAAATAATTATTAAACATATTGGTATTAATATTACATAATGTTTATTTATAAATTCTTTTATTTTCTCCTTTTTACTCATAATAGCCTCCTTTTATTTCATTACTACTTTATATTTAGCATCTATATCGATTGGATAACCACTAAATTTAACATTATTTACATATAATGTAGCAAATTGTCCAATATCACTATAACTAAATGAACCTGATACGCTCTCTTTATTAGCAAGTGTATTACTATCAAATGTATTAGAGTAATTTACTTGACCTCCACTTTCTAGGTCACTTATTAAATTAACAGTTAATGTATCAAGTGAATAATCTTTATCAAGAAGTACTGTATAATAAATAGCTTTACTAGTTATTTTATCTACTCTTAAAGATATACTTGGTTTTCCCACTGTAACACTAGCTTCATCAAATTTTTCTTCTACTCTAACACCTTCACGATAATATACATATTTAAAAGTTAAATTATATGTTATATTTGCTTTTAATCCTGTTATTATAAAGTTAGTATTCATTTTATCAAAGTAACCAACACTAACTAAAGTATTGTTATTATCTCTTACTTCCACAAACACTGATTCATATTCATTTAATGGATCATAAATTACATAATCAATAGAGATGTTTCCTACTGATGGATTTACAGAAATAATTGATGTTGTTTTTGTTTTATCAATGATATCATCAATATTTTCATCGTTGTCATTATTATTTCCTCCAGTTTGTCCTTGGTTATTACCACCTTCCGAAGTATTTCCACCAATATTTCCTCCAGCATTCCCTTGATTATTTTCCGAATTATTACCAGAATTATTCCCTTGATTATTACTAGAAGAATTATTATTTTCATCATCACTTGGTTTATCTTCAGGTTTTACATACTGATTTGTACTTCCAATAATTTTCTTTAAATCTATTATTTGATCAGATATTGTTAATTGTTCGTTAGCAATATCAAACGTAAAATTAGATGTAATAATAGTAGTAGGTTCAAACGTTTTTAAATTAACCTCATTATTTATTAATGTTGCATTACCAATTTTATCAAGTTCTACAATTAAATAATTCTTTGTATTTAAACTACTATTTTCAGTTTTTATAACTGGATCTATTATCAAATATTTACGATCTGCAATTTTTAAGAATTTACTTTCTGTGGTTCTAACAACAGTTTCGTCTTCATAGACAACAACATTATCTTCTCCTCCAGAAGTTACTTCATAATATTTACCATATAATTGCATTATATCTTTACTAGGGTTATAAATAATACCATTGGTTCCTAAAAGATACATGTTTTTGTCTTCCATAAGATAATATTCATCGTTCCATTTAATTTTTAATACTGATTCCGTATCTAATTTAATTAAATTTTTATCTTTATCATATAATATTGAGCCTTCGTCAATAAAATACTCTATTTTTCCATTTTTAATTACTTTGGCAATAAAAAAGGAAAAGATGATAATTAAAATTAAACTAGCTACAAGTACAATACCAAAATATATTTTATTTCTTTTATCATATTTCCTCATAATTGCCTCCTTATTCTACCCTTATTACTGGTACAACATTATTTGATGTTGTTACTGGTTGATATGAACCATCTTCTGCAGTTACATAAAATCTAAATGTTACAATATAACCTGTATTAAGTTCAAAATCAAGTCCTTCTTTATCTATTATAAAGTTATAATAATTACCTTTAACTCCATCGTCAATTGCAATAAAGTTTTTCTCTTTTCCTTCTCCTATTTCATATTTACCACTGTAAATTACTGTATCTGGAGCACTTGATTTAACAATAGAATAATCCATATATGTAACTTTCTCTAAGTTTGAACTACTAAAGAATGACATTACCAAAGTTTTAGCAGTTGGCGTTATAGAAACGTCTCCTAATGATACTCCTGATTCACCAGTAGTATATACATCTATATTGAATACATTTTTCTTTTTTATATAATTTTCATAAGGTTGCCCTGCAGCATCAGCTTCTTGTCTTAAACTAAAGTTATTTGTATAAGTCTCATAACTGATTTCTATATTATATTTTTTATCTGGTACTAAATCTACTTGAACATTGTATTTATCAGGTTCATCTATTTTAGTAGCAAACTTAATTGTTTTAAGTTCATCTACTGATAAATTTTCTATTTTAGCAACTTCTTTATCATAGTGATCAAATAATTTTACTGTATAAATACCATTAGTAATAACTTTATCTATATCAGTAATACCAACATCAAGTTCTATTGAATATATAAAACTATCTCCGTCTTTAGTAGTATTTGCTCTTTTTGTAGCACTCATAAGTGGTTGTTTTAATTCATCTAATACTATAAAGTTATTATATATTTCTATGTTCTCATCAGTTTGTGTAGTATCTGTAATAGCAATAAGTTCTAACTTAAAATAATCTGCTCCATATATTGCATCAACACAATCTGTTATATCAAACTCAAATTTAACGTTAGCGTTATCTTTTATTTGATCATTAGTAATAGTTGTTGTACCTATAATTTCATCTTGCTCATATAAGTTTATAAGTAAATCATAATTTTTACCAAAATTAGCAAGTTCATTATTTAAGGTTAAATCAAAATTAATCTTTCTTGTTAAATATTTATCTTCTGTACTTTCTGATGTATGATTATAGGTTACTCTTCCAAATAACTGTTCTCCTTTTAGTGTATCAAAACTATATTCTACTGGAACACAATTTCCTTCATCACAAGTACCAATATCATTAAGTTGTGTATATGATTCACCATTTTTATCTAGTTTAGCAAAAATCTTATATTTATAAGTTGTTGCATCATCTAAATTATAAATATTAAAATATGTCATCCCTACTTTATTTTCTTCATTTAAAGAAATTTCTTGCTTATAAGTATTAATTGGATTTCCATCATTACTAAATAATTCTAAATAAATATAATATTTTCCATCTTCACTAATAAATCCTTTATTTAGCATATTACTAGTAATTCCAGTAGTATCTATTTTAATATCAGCTCCATTAATTACTGGTTCATAAGATGTACTAATATCTGGTGTAATACTATAAAACTTAAATGTATCAGTTCCTTCTACTGTTGCAGTAGTCTTTGCTAATGATTTAAAGTTTATAGTATAATTACCATGTTTTAAACCTTCTTCAGTTTTATTACAAGGAACATTTAATTTTTTATTAATATTTGGATGTGTATAATCTACTAACTTACCACCATAAATTATATTGTATAAATTAAAGTTTGTTGCGCTTGATCCTTTATCATACCAATATATTCCAGGAAGTCCTGTAGCTTCTACTATATTACGATTTTCATCAAGTACTAAATAAGTGCCTTGACCTTTCTCATTACTATTTTGTTGAACTAAATATCCAATTTCTGAATTATTTCCAATAAGTCCATTATCATATACTGCGTATACTTCTACTTTTAAATCTTTATCATTGTAATTTTCTATTTCGGCATACTTTATATCTTTAAATAATAAACAACTATCATCAGTACATTCTTGAAAATCAGTAAACACTTTATCGTATACAGTTTCATTTTTATATTTAATTACTACTTGATATGCTGATGTTCTTTTAATTAATTCATCAATTCCATCTGTATTTAATATTTTTACTACTACTTTATTACTTATTTCATTGTTAGTTATACTATATTTAAGTCCATAATTATCCCCGTTGTAGAATCCGTCAAAAGTATATTTACCTTCAAATCCATTTTTAACATCCTCTTCTGGAGTTCCATTTTTGATATTAGCTACTTTATAATATAAATTATATCTTGTATTATTAGATAAACCTTCAATAGTAAATTCTCCTTCTTTAAAATTTTCAAAATTTACCTTATGTTCTTCTTCTCTAACTTTGTAATATAAACTATATTTGAATTCTCCTTCATCCTTATAAATGGTTTTATCTCCATCACTAATGTAATAAGAATAAGTAATACTATTTGCTGTGCTTGATTTTATTTGCATATTTACAGTAGGAGCTTTTTTGTCAATTGATACTGCCGCTGATGATACATATTCTTTATCTATTCTACCTGGATAATAATAATCTACTTTACCATCTTTATCTCCATCTACTGTTATATAAAATCTAAACTTATATTTATTACCTCTAAACAATGTTATTTTACCATCTGCAGAGATTGCATCTTCGGTATAATAATCAGTACCTGCGCCAATTTCAAAAGTTTGTGTATATACGCCTGTTCCATCATTAATACTTGTTGCTGGTAGATCATAACAATCATTAGTTACTGCATTACAAGCTCCCATAATAAGTTTTATATCAGCTTCAGGATATAATACTAATAAATTATTATAATCATATTTAGCATTTACAATTGCAGAACTAGCTACATTATTTACATTTTTTATATCTACTGTTATTTCAGGATCCCCTAAAATATCATCTGCAATTAAAGTTTTATCAATTTCAAAAGCATATATATTATTTTCAATTGGAATAGTATTTTTATTTGTATTGTAATACGCTTCAGTTATTTCAAAAATATAATATTTTGTTAATAATCCTTCTGTTTTTCTCTTTAAATCATCGATAGTTAGTCCAAAAGTATCTATGGAATCTATCTTAAACTTATTGTCATAAAAATCTTGTTTAATATTAGATACCTTTGTTATTTCTCCAATAAAAGTTCCATCTTCTATATTTTTAGTATTACTACCATAGACATTAATTTTTAAATTAATAAGTCCTGCGGCTTCTGCATCACTTTCTTTAGTAGATGAAAGTTGGTTTCCTCCTAGTGAGAATACCTTATCTTCATTACTTATCTTTTCTTCTCCCCACTTAACAGTAAGAGGAATTATTTCTTTAGTTTTTACTGTTAAGCTTTCACCAATTTGAACATTTTCTAACTTACCATTCCCATCTTTTAAGTTAACATCGCCAAATACTTCTATTACATATTCTGTATTTGCTTCTAAATCACTTGCTTCAAATGAAGCACTTAATGTTACTGGATCAAATTTTACATCAACTGTATAATATGTAACAGTTGCAGTACCTGCTTTATAATATCTTATATAAGTATTATTTATTTCCGAATAACATTCTCTTCCTTCAAGTGGAACAGTACAGTTTTTATCTTCGATGAAAAAGGTACCAGCCAAAGTTTTAAATGTAGTTTTTTCTTCATCTATTACATATCTAATAGCTGGAGCCGCACCTGATACAAATCCATTACTATAACCAGTTTCATACTCTACATTTTTTTCATTATCATAATATTCTACTACCACTTTAAACCTATATGTTTGATTCATCTTTAAATCGATGCCATCAATTGGAACGTCCACACTTTTAGCATCTTTTGTTTCAATAACTTTTACAGGTTCTCCTTCTTCGCCAGGTACAGTCATATTATATTCATATACTTCGTATCTAAACTTTGTAAGTCCTTTATCAGTGTCTTCTATATTTTCAATGCTAAGTTTAACAGAATTTTCATCTTTACTTACTTCACCCTTTAATCCACTTACTATTGGAGGCTTCTTTAAAGTTTTTAAATTTAGTGATAATGTATAACTACCATCTGGTCTAAATCCACCGTCTTCATTAATATCACTATAAATAATATTAGCATAATTTACATTTCTTAAAATTCCAGTATAAGAAGTATTTGATGTAAGCTCTTCAAATAAAATTGATATTTCTTTTCGATCATTAACAATAATATGTTCTGTTTTTATCTCTTCATTATTACTATCATACAATGTTAAATCAAATTCGTTTATATAAGTTTTTTCATCCATAGTTACTAAGAAGGATAATTTATCAACAGAAGCATAATCTTTTTGTAATTTAATTCCTAATGTTTCTGTCCTAAATACTCTTTGAAAATATTGTCTTTCGTATGTTAAATCTTCAGTTTGATAATTTCCTACAATTGACACTATATAATTAGTATCTGGTTTTAAAAGTCCCATAGCAGTAGATATTTCTATAGTAGTAGAACCTCCACTTACTGTATTTGTATATACTGTTTTAGCAGTTTTCATATTAGTAATGGAAATATTCAAATCTCCACTTATTACTTTGTAAGTATCTATAACTCCAATCAATAAATCCATTTTATTTGCTGTCACAGTAGCTTCAATTAATTTAAATTGTGGATTTTTAGTAACAGTTACTTCTGGTTCTTCAGGATTGTCTTCACCATCAGGTTTCTCATTTTCGTTGCCTCCAGTTTGTCCTTGATTGTTTTCATTTCCTTCTCCAGTATTTCCACCACTTTGATTATTGTTACCACCCTGGTTATTATCATTATTTTGATTATTATCGTCTGTATTATTTTCATTACCGTTTGGCTTTTCTTCTTCTGGAGGTATTATATCGATATTCTCATCACCATTTATAGTTATTTGTTCTAACGACACTTTTTCTTCATTATTAAAATAAATATTTTTATTTCCTAAATTAATAACTGTATTTTCCCCAATATAAAAATAAGTTTCGTCTGCTGTAGCACTTCTAGTAGTGACTCCATCGGAAATAACTACTACACCATTTTCTATATAACTAAATTCAAAGAAATTTTCGCTAGAATAGATTATATCAGCACTACCCGCTAATTTTAATGTCAATTTTTCTCCTGATATTATATATTTATTCTCACTTATTTTTCCAAGCCAATTACTTATTTCTAAATTACCATTAATTGTTTTAATTATATACTTATTATCTTCTTTTTCAATTAATGATTTATTTGTTATATTGTAGTAAGGTATAATTGTTTCATTTATTTTAGATAAATCAAGAATTACACCATTTTGCAAATAAGCAACATCACCATTTTCATAATGAATAAAATTATTTAATGCTGAAGTAGTTTTCTTATTTTCCGTATTTTTATAAACCAATTCACCATTTAAATTTTCTTTATATTCAGTTCCTTCTTCAAATTTATCAACAACAGTATTGCCTTTTTCAAAAGAAATTATATAACCACTACTTTTAAATGTAGTTTTATTACCTCTAGTCAAAAAAAATACCGCTGTAAACAAAACTATAAAAGAAAGAATACTAACGGTTAAAATAAATCCAAAACTTCTTTTCATTACCTTCATATAAGTAGCCTCCTATTATTAAAATAATTATATCATTTAGCATATTTAAAGTCAATTATAAAGAATAAAATATCGGAATTACCGATATTTTATTTACTACTAAATGTTGATGTCAATTTATCACCAGAAACCGCTTCAAATGTAATATTTCCAGTGAAATTACCATAATCACTATTATTTTGATTAACACCATTATCACTTATCCAAATAACTACATAAAATTGACCTGTTGTATTAGCGCCAATTCCATAATTTGTTTTCCAATTTGAATTACTCATAGGCTTTATATCTCCAAGAATAGACGGTGTATCACTATAAAGAATTTCAACCCATTTTAAATTCTCATATTCTGAATCTTGTGAAGCTATTAATTCTAATGTTGATTTAAATGCAGTACTATAATCAGAATCATTACTAACACTTACTTTATATATTTGACATACAGTATTTCCATTAATATCTACGCATTGTTTTCCATTAGTTCCTTTCAATGCATTTAACATTTCATCATCTTTCACAGGAACTAATCCCTTCTTCTCTTCTTGTGTTATTTTTTCAACTTTTAAACTAAAATTAACAACTGCTGATTCTATTTCTTGAATAACCTTACTTCTAGCGGAAGTCGTAAAAAAAGCAACACTAACACTCATAGCAGTAATTAAAAAAGCTAGAAATAAAAAAACTAGGTATAATTTGCTCGGTCCTTTATAATTTTTCTTATTATTTGTATTATTTTTTTCTGTATTATTAAATGATACATTTTCGGTTTTATAAGCGTTATAGCTATCTACATCTGTTTCATATGAACTAAAATCATGCTCATCATTATAATTCATTTTATCCTCTCCTCTATTATATAGAATAGCAAAAAAACTATTAAAAAGCAATATTAAAAAGAAAAAAACACAAATTGTGTTTTTAAACAGTAAATGTTGATGTTACACCACTGCCATCAGCAGCATTAAATGCTACGGTTCCGGTAAAGTTACCAGTATCTTCCTGTGGAGCATCTGTTTCGTTAATCCAAATAACTACATAATATTCTTGACTAGCTGAAGCTCCTAAGGTAACACTTTCTCCAAGCGAACTACCTGAAGGAGTAGATGTAGTTGGGTTTGAATCGAAATCACTAACAATTGCCCACTTTAAATTTGTAACAGAATTTTTGGTTAGGTCTAGAGTTCCATTCAATTTTGCTTCGGCTGTACCTGTATTTTGTACAGTAATTTTATACACTTGACATACTGTGTTTCCATTTGCATCTACGCAAGCATCATCTGCTCCAGCTGTACTATTTACACCTTTCATTGCAGAAGACAAAGCAGCTTCTTTTTGAGGTACTAAACCTTTATTAGCAGCAGTACTAACATGAACAATATCAAGTTTTAAGCCAACTGATGCGGCATTACCAGCAATAGTAGATGTATTACTAGCTGTTGCTGTAAAATATGCAAACGTTGCTCCTATTATGGCTACTATAAGAGTTGCTACTCCTATTACCCCATAAAATATTCCTTTTCCGTTGTTTTCCATTTTTATATCCTCCTATCATTATCAATGATATCAAATAATTTAATTAATTACAACAAAAAAAGAAAAAAATGTAATATTATTTATACTACATTTTTACTATGCTGTAAATGTTGATGTTACACCACTACCATCGGCAGCATTAAATGCAACTGTTCCAGAAAAACCACCAGTATCTTCTTGAGCATCATTTGTTTCTTGGATCCAAATAACTACATAATATTCTTGTGAACCGCTTCCTGATATGGTTACGTTTTCAACAAGTTTATTGTCTGCTTTTGCGCCTTGCGCTGCAGGTTCAGAACCCCATCCAGTAACTGTAGCCCATTTTAAGTTAGTAATAGAACCTTTTGTTAAATCCAAAGTTCCTGTTAATTTTGCTTCAGCTGTACCGGTATTACCGACAGTTATTTTATATACTTGGCATACTGTATTTCCATTTCCATCTATACAGCTATCTGAACCAGTTCCTGCTCCGTCTTTACCTTTCATTGCAGCACTTAAAGCAGTTTCTAACTGAGGTACCAAACCTTTATCACCATGACTTACTTTTTCAACTGAAAGAGTTAATCCTACTGATGCTGCATTACCTGCTATTGTTGTAGAATTGCTGGCTGTTGCTGTAAAATACGCAAATGTTGCTCCTATTATGGCTACTATAAGAGTTGCTACTCCTATTACTCCATAAAATATTCCTTGTCCTTTTCTTTCCATTTTTATTTCCTCCTATCATTATTAATGATATCAAATTATTTAATTTATTACAATATTAAATTTTAAAAAAAATGTAATATTTTGTAGAGTTACAATTGATGTGACACCACTAATATAGAAAAAAAGCAATAAGTCGTATAAAATATTAATTGAAAAAGAAAATTATACGAAAGGACTTATTGCAT
>CALVSD010000017.1 GCA_944358805.1 uncultured Bacilli bacterium | reverse complement strand
CTTATCATTGAATTAACTTCTGTAATTAATCCTTTCTTTCCTAAGAATTCTACTTTTAACTCATTTAATTCTTGTAACGAACTAACATTCTTCATTTTTTCTTCTATTAATTTTTTAATTTCTTCTATTTTATTCATGATCTTTCCTCCCTATACATTTTCTAACATCATTATAACTTCTTCTTTAGTTAGTTTTTTTTCATATTCTTTAATTTTCTTTATAAAACTATTATGTGATTCTGTTAATTCTTCTAACATATCATAAACTACTTTATCAATATTATGTATTCCATATTTTACTAAATATTTAATATTTAAATCAACATCTATATAATTATCTTCAAGTAGTTTTAATACATAATCACTTTTATTATTTAATATACCTTTAAATGTTTCATTAGATATATGTCTAAGCAAATAATCTATTCTATATTTTAACTCTTCTTCCATTTTACCTCCATAAAAAAAGATGATACCATAAAAGGACGACATTGCCGCGGTACCACCTTTTTTATAACCTAAGTTATCACTTGAATCTTAACGCGATTAACGATTAAACTAAAGGGTGAATTCATATTTTATAACTTACTTCCTCTCACCTTACGAAGCTCTCTTTAAAGTTATATTGTAAATACTACTATTTCCTTATCTTTGTTTTAATAATCTTTTACATTTTTGTTCTATATCACTATCTGTAATTTTTTTTGAATTAGTTTTATCCCATAAGTTAGAAGTAACTCTATACCTACTTAAAAATTTATTAATAGAAATAATAGAATCTCTATTTTTAAAATATTCTACTCTATTTATATCAATTCCACTATTAGCATAAATTTTTAGATACTCTTCATCACTAAACTTAATTACGTATATTGGATCTATAAATAACAAATTTCTTAAAGTTCCAAGATCCAATTCTTTTTGAACGACTATATCACTAAAAGTGCCTCCAAATAAATTATCTAACAAATTAAACATTTCTTTACTAACATTGTCATGGCTTTGTCTGTATTCAAAACGATATCTAGGAAAAGACTCTAAATTTATTTTTACACTTTCCAATATACATGAAAACAAATTCTTTGTACAATATGTACTACAATCAAATTTAAATATATCTATTAAATTAGTATAACCTTTATCTTTATTTATCATTTCAGGGTATATTCTTATCAATGATTTAAAGATTTCTTTTATTAAATTTTCATTATCTCCCACTAATAAATTATCATACACATAAGTAGGAATATTATCAACTTCATCTATCTTATAGCATTCCCACATAGTAACTTCTAATAGTTTGGCAATAAGATAATCATAAAATAATTTATCATCACTTACAAATGTTCTTAAAGACTCTAATTCTTTATTAGTGGGAATATATATATCATTATTTCTTTTCACCATGTTCCCCCTTTTATTAATAATTTATTTTCCTTGTCTTATTAGTTTTTTACACTGTTTTTCATATCCTTCATCGCTTAATTTTTCGTTATAAATTCGTGTTAATATATTAGAATCAAATTTATATCTACTAACAAAGCTATTAATGGCTAATATAGCATCATATTTTTTTAAATATGCTATATCTTTTTGCGTAACTTTCATGTTATCATATATTCTTAAATATTCTTCATCACTAATTTTGGTAATATATATAGGATCTATATATATTAAACTTTGTAACATTTGAACATTTTTAATATTTTTAAAATCTATTTCTCCTCTAAAGATACTATCAATTTGATTCTTTAATCCAGGCCTTGCAGCTGCATCATATCTACGATATTCAAATCGATATCTTGGAGACATTTCTAATCTTTTTTTTACAATTTCTATAAGTTCTTTTCTCCCAAAATTTTGACAATTTAATTCTTCTATTCTTATCTTATGATTGTTTTGAGTTAATTCATAAATAGCTAACGCTCTGTTTTCCTCTCCAAGTGGCAACCTTTCTAATGCTATTTCTGGATACATTTTAACTAATGCTTTTAGCTTTTCTAATCCCAATGCAATATTGCTTTCAAAAATAAATCCATCATACATATCAATTGGGACTTCTTCAAATCTATTTGTTTGATAAAAACCCCATAAATCATATTCAAAATATTTAGCCACTATATAATCATACATTGTTTCTTTATTATCAACAATTTTACTTAATTCTGCATATTCTGTTTCCGTCGGAACATAAATATTATTAATTGCTCTTAACATACCAAAACCTCCCTGTTATAAATTAAATAGTCATTAATTCTTCTTCTTTTTCTTTTAATTTTTCATCTACTATTTTATTATATTTATTAATTAACTCTTGAACTCTTTCATTACCTCTTTTTTCTTCATCTTCAGGAAGTTCTAACTTCTTTATATCAGAATTTCCTTCTTGTCTTATATTTCTAAGAGCAATTTTACCTTCTTCTGCCATTGCCTTTACTTGTTTTACAAGTTCTTTTCTTCTATCTTCTGTAAGTGATGGGATTACAATAAACACACATTCCCCATTATTGTTAGGAGTAACCCCTAAATTAGCTTCAAAAATTGCTTTTTCTATTGCATTTAATGCACTCTTATCAAATGGTTTTATTGATAATTGTCTAGCTTCTGGAACAGAAATATTAGCTAGTTGTCTAATTGGAGTAGGAACTCCATAATATTCAACCATAACTCCATCTAACATAGAAGGATTAGCCCTTCCCGCTCTTACATTAATAAATCTTTTTTCTAAAGATTCAATTGCCATATTCATTTTTAATTCTACTTCTTCTAAAATTTTTTCCATATAACTCTCCTTTTATAAATATAATTTTATCATAATTTTTTTTATTTATAAATCTTTTTTACAATTGTTTTATTTTTTTAAGAGAAACATACATACAATTTTCACGACATTTATCAATTTTTCTTTCTATTTTATTTAAAATGGTTTTCATTTGATTATTATCTCTTGCTAAACTGTTATTTTTTGTTTTTTTCATAACTTGATTATAAAGATCAGTTCCCAATAAAGTAAAGCAAGATATAAACATCGAATATAAAATTAACTCTTTATTTTCGTCCAAAGCGTCATTTCCATTTTCACTTATAATAAATTTGACCAAAGAATTTTTTAGTATATTATATCTTGTATCATCAACTTCTAAAATATCAGAAATTAATTTAGAGTTTAAATACACCAAAGACATATTACTAGAATCTTCTAAATCTCTTTCATTACCTATACTACCAAAAGCAAAAATCAAATCTGATTGAAGTTTATTTATATAATCTAAATTACCACTATTTTCTTTTTTTAATTGTTCCAATGAAGAAAGTAATAACAAAACAAAATCTTTTACAAAATAACTATCTATAATATCATCAATATCAGAATAATAGTCTTCTTCTTCCTCAACGTAGCCATCGTCATCTTCTTCGTATTCCTCAAATTCTTCTTCTTCATAATCATCTTTTTGATTTATAATATTATCAAACAAATATTCTATAATACTTTCATCCAATTTATTTATTATTCTTTTATATATAATATTATTTTCCAATTTAGAAAAATAATCTAGTTTAAAATTAAAACTTTTAACATCATATCTTTGCTTTAAATAATTTATAATATCAAATATTAATTCTTCATTCCCCTTAAATTCTTCATATACATTATCTTCTACTTTTAACATTACTTCATATTGTTTTGATAACAAATAATAATCTTGGCTATCCTTATCTGATTTTCTCATTTGTTCTTTTAATATATATATGTTTTGGCTAGCTTCTATCATTCTACTTAACAACTCAAACTTATACTCTATTTCATTCATACTACCACTTCCACACAACAAATTAATTATAACACTTAAGTTAATAAAAAAAAAGAATTATTAATAAGTTTCTTTTAATAATTCTTCTAAATTTACAATTTTTAATCCCTTTTTATATATATTATTATACACATATATAAATTCTTTTGTATTTTTATTATTATTTTCTATAAGAATTATATTCCCAGAACTTAAATTTTTATTAATTTCACTATATGCATTAGACAATACATTTGTTGGTTTAATAGTATGCATTTTATTATTTGAACATTCTTCTATTACTGCATTATTATTTGTTAAACAAAATAACGAATCATTAAAATTATTTTTTATTAAATTATTTAGTAATGTTAAATTATCATTGGTATATTCACCATAAGGATATATATTATATTTAGTTTTTTTTATTTTATCCATATTATTGGATAAAGTTTTATAATCAATAAATATATTTATATCATAACTTTTATCGATATTGTTTAATATGTTATTAAGTTCATTATCGTTTGTTACTGTAAAAACTATAGATACTGCTTTTTTATAAGGATTACCTCTAACTATATATTTGTCATATATATTACTTAAACTGTTACTAGGAGGCACTTCTTTGTATATTAAATAGCTATCTTTAAACATTCCTAATTCTTTCATATTATTATAACTTTTTTCGACGTCCACTACTTTACCATTTATTCCAGGGATTATAGAATTGTCTTTTATATTTGCTTCAATTACATCTACTTTATATTTATCTTGTTCTTCTTTTATTTTTATCATAATAGGATCTTGTTCATTAACTACAGTTATTACTTGTTCTGTATAAAAAAAACTAAAACATATTAAGGTAATAAGTCCAATAGTTTTAACTATATCCTTCATTGTATCACCTAGTTAAATATATGTTTTAGTAATATTTTTATAATCATTATTCAAATATTTCGTGTTTCTTTTTCCATTCTTCAAATTCTCTTTTTTCTTTATCAGTTTCTATCTCTTCATGATAATAATGCTTAGTAAATTCTCCACATGAACTTCCTATTTCTCTTCCTGGTGGACTATAAGTCTTTATTCTAAGATTAGGAACTTTTGTAGAAATTACATTTATCCATTCTTCTTCTTTGACACTTTTCTCTAATGCGTTAGTTGGATTAAACCTAATAAACTTTATTGGTATTCTATACTTAGATAATAAATTACATACTTCATTTAATTCTAACTCCCCATCATTTACATCTTTTATTAGTGTGTAGTGTATTTCTACAGGATCATTAGTTCTATGAAATTCAATATATTTTTCTATGAATTTTTTATTATTTTGCAAGGTGTTTCGATAAAATTGCAAATATTCTAAAGCTTCTTGTATAGTAACTTTCGTACTTGGAATTAGATCTAATCTATCCTTGTCTATTGGTGTATGTAAAGAAAAGTGTACTTTTAAAGGAATGCTTAGTTCATTTACCATTTCGGTAAGTTTTAAAAGATTATTATTAGGCATCATTGTCGAAATAGCATATCCTATTTTATCGTATCCTAAACTTTCTTTTAATAAAGATTCCTTTTGATATATATCATTTATAAGTTTAAGATTTAATAAAGGTTCTCCTACTCCCATAAATGATATAAGTAATTTCTTCTTATCCGTTCTTCTTTCTAAATTACCATTTATATTTTTATTTACCGTTTCTTTTAGTGCATAAATAAAATCATCAATCGTTATTGGAATCATTTGTTTATTCAATCCCTTATTAGTTAAATGACACATCTTACACCCTAAATTACAAAAATGGTGTGTTGGAGCACAAACAACGTCCATCCCTTCTTTATTGAATAATAAAGTCATCTCTATTATTTTATTATCATCTTTAGCAAATACTGATTTTAAAGAATTATCTGAATAATCTTTAAAAACTCCTAATTTTTTTATCATATTTTTCCCTCCCAATATAAGTATAAAAAAAATAAATATTTTTGACAAATATCTATTTTTTAATCCCACTATAAATATTAATTATGACTATAACCTATATTTATAGTACCTATAACTCTAAATTGCTATCAATATAATCATTAATAAACCTTTTAGAAGATGGAGTTAAATAACTTTTATCATATAAAAGATTAATCATAACTGTAGGTAAAGATTCCTTTATGTTTAAAACAGCCAATTCTCCATCGTTTACCTCTTTTTCCACTAAATCATAAATAACATATCCAATTCCCAAATCTTTTTTTTACAGCAGATATAATCATTTCACTTGTATGAATATTTATAACATTATCTATATTAACATTATTTTCAACTAACAATTCATCTAAATCATTACGATTAGCAGTTCCTGGTATAGGCAATATTAAAGGATACTTTTCTAAATCTTTAATAGTTGTAATTTGAGTGTAATCAAATATTGTTGTATTTTTATGAACAACAAAACAATAATTAACTTCCTTTAATTCTTTAACTATAATGTTATTATCATTTAATTTAGTTGGAGAAGTATCTATTACAAAGTCAACACTGTAACTATCTAATAAACTTAATAATTTACTTGTCGAACCTGTTATAATTGTAATTTCAATGTTAGGGAATCTTTTATGAAACTCAATAATTTTATCAAATAAAAAGAAAGAACCAATATTAGAAGGCATACCTATCGACAATTTACCACATTGTAAATTTTCTGTTTCAAGCATGTCTCTTTCAGCAATTACAAGATTATTAAATGATTTTTCAACAAAATATAATAGTCTTTCCCCTTTATCAGTAAGTTCTACACCATTTAATCCACGATGAAATAATTGAACATTTAGTTCTTCTTCTAATTTTTTAATTGATTTACTAATTGCAGGTTGTGATATATATAAAATATTAGATGCTTTAGATATACTACCGCATTTAGCAACATCATAAAATGTTTTATATAAATTTAGATTAATATTATTTTTATACATAATTACCTCTTAATATTTTATTATTTATTAGAAGATTCTTTTTTATCTTTTTTTAATAGTTCTTTTCTAGACAAATTTAGTTTACCTTTTTTATCATATCCAGTTGCTACAGCAATTATTTCATCTCCTACTTTAACAATATCTGATGGTTTATCTACTCTCTTATCGTCAAGTTGAGATACGTGAATTAACCCTTCACATCCTGGCCATAATTCAACGAAAGCTCCAAAATCATGAATATCTACTACTTTACAAGTATAAATCTTACCTATTTCAACTTCTCTTGCAACGTCTTCAATCATTTTTATTGTTTTATCAATTATTTCTTGATCTGAATGATATACGATTACTCTTCCATCATCTTCAATATCTACTTTAACAGCGTCTTTATCATTTACTGATTTAACATTAGAGCAATCTAGGATAATTTTAGTAATCATATCTCCTCCACGACCAATTACATCTTTAATTTTTTCTGGATTAATATGAATTTGTGCTATTTTTGGAGCATATTTACTAAGTTCTTGTCTTGGTTCTTTAATTGCACTTTCCATAACATCTAATATTTGCATTCTTGCTTTTTTAGCTTGTGCTAAAGCTTCACTTAAAATTTGTTTAGTAACACCTTTAATTTTGATATCCATTTGCATTGCACAAATACCTTGTCTTGTACCTGCTACTTTAAAGTCCATATCTCCCATATGATCTTCAAGTCCTTGAATATCAGTTAAAATTGTATATTTATCATCTTTAGTAATAAGTCCCATTGCAATACCTGCAACTGGTGCTTTAATTGGAACACCTGCAGCCATTAAAGACATACATCCAGCACAAATACTTGCTTGAGATGATGATCCATTACTTTCAAGTACTTCTGATACTACTCTTATTGTATAAGGAAATTCTTCTTCAGACGGAATTACTTGTGATAATGCTCTTTCTCCTAGGGCGCCATGTCCAATTTCTCTTCTTCCTGGTGCACCATATCTTCCTGTTTCTCCTACTGAAAATGCTGGGAAGTTATAATGATGCATAAATCTTTTTTCATCTTCAATTCCAAGGCCATCTAATATTTGATGTTCTCCTAAAGCTCCTAATGTAGTTACTGATAATACTTGAGTTTGTCCTCTTGTAAATAAAGCTGAACCATGAGTTCTTGCAAGTAAATCTACTTCAGCAGAAAGCGGTCTTATTTCATCCATTTTTCTTCCATCAGGTCTAATTTTTTCTTCTGTTATTAATCTTCTTACTTCTGATGCTTCAATATTATCTATTATTTTACTAACATCTTTTAGTATACTTTCTAAGTTTTCATCATTTTCATATCTCTTAGTAAATTCTTCTATACTATCTTCTTTTACTTTATCAATTGCAGCATATTTTTCAATTTTATCTTTAATTTGAATAGCTTCTAACATCTTAGAAGTTGCAAATTCTTCTACTTCTTTAACTAAATTTTCATCAAGTTTAACAAGTTCTACTTCGATTTTTTCTTTACCAACACTTTTAATTATTTCTTCTTCAAAACTAATTAATTCTTTTATAGCCTCGTGTCCAAACATGATTGCATCAACCATATCTTCTTCACTTACTTCTTTACTTCCTGACTCAACCATGTTAATTGCATCTTTAGTACCTGCAACATTTAAAATGATATCACAAAGTTCAGTTTCTTCTGCTTTTGGATTTATAATAAATTCTCCATTAAGTCTACCTACTATAACTCCTGCAACTGGGCCATCAAAAGGTATTTCACTTATACATAGTGCAAGTGATGATCCTAAAAGTGCAGTCATTTCCGGTGTATTGTCTTGATCTACTGATAATATTGTACTAATTACTTGTACTTCATTTCTAAAGCCTTCTGCAAATAAAGGTCTAATTGGTCTATCAATAAGACGAGAAGCTAATGTTGCTTGATCAGTAGGTTTACCTTCTCTTTTAATAAATCCTCCTGGTATTTTACCTACAGAATATAATTTTTCTTGATAGTTAATTGTAAGTGGAAAGAAATCAGCACTACTAGCATTTTTGCTCATTACGCTAGCAGAAAGCACAGCTGTATCACCATATCTTACAAGAACAGAACCTGACGCTTGCTTAGCAAGTTGTCCTGTTTCAACAATTATTTCTCTACCTCTAAAATTCAACTTAAATATTTTTTTCTCTGATTCCATATTTACCTCTTTTCTAAAAATAAAGACACTCAAAAAAGAGTGCCTATCATTTTATATTTATTTTCTAAGTCCTAATTTAGCTACTACTTCACGATATTTTTTAACATCTGTTTCAATTAAGTAGTTAAGTAAACTTCTTCTTTTTCCAACTTTCATTAAAAGTCCACGTTTAGAATGCTTGTCTTGTTTGTGATTTTTTAAATGTTCTGTTAAAGCATTAATTTCATGTGTTAAAATTGCGATTTGTACTTCAGAAGAACCTGTGTCTTTTTCATCTCTAGCAAATTCTTTAATAATTTTTGCTTTTTCTGCTTTACTTAAAGCCATATTAATTACCTCCTTTTAATATTTGACTCCTATAATCATAGTATTACGTAAGGAGTACGCAACACCAAGAATTAGGTACAATTTAATAATACATTATATTTTATGTTTTGACAAGAGTTTTTATCTAATTTCCTCTATTTTCATAAAATTAGTTGGTGTTACCTTATCCTCTATTGGAATTCCTCCAGATAATATTACAATATCACCTTTATTTAAAGAAAACATTTCTTTAGCTTTGTTAACACAATCGCTAAGTAATTTATCTGTTGTTTTCTCTATAGGAATTATTGTTGGATATACTCCAAAATTAAGTGCTAAACTATTTGCAACTTCTTCATTCGGACAAGCTGCTAATATGATAGAATTTGGTCTTAAATTACTAATTTTTCTAGCTGTATATCCACTTAAAGTAGCTGCTACTACTACTTTTACATCTAAAGCATTTGTTGCTTCATCTATTGAAGCTGCAACAGTAGAAGGAATATCTTTAGGATAGTGAGCTTCTATTTTTTCTTCATAATCAAAATATTTTTCATTTGCTTCACAAATACTTGCCATATAACTAACTGCTTCTACTGGATATTTACCTGTTGTTGTTTCACCACTTAACATAACTGCATCAGTTCCTGATAACACTGCATAAGCAATATCACTTACTTCTGCTCTAGTAGGTCTTGCATTTTTCTTCATTGATTCTAACATTTCAGTAGCAACAACAGCAATCTTACCATTTGCACGACAATTTAAAATTATTTCATTTTGAATTATAGGTAATTCTTCCATAGGAACTTCTACTCCCAAATCTCCTCTTGCTACCATAATTCCGTCACTTACTTCAATAATTGATTTTAAATTTTCTACTCCTGTTGTACTTTCTATTTTTGAAATTATTTTTAAGTCTTCTCTATTTTTTTCTTTTAAAATCTTTCTTACTTCTAAAACATCTTCTTTACATGATACAAAAGATAATGCTAAATAATTTCCATCATGCTCACAAGCATATACAATATCATTATAATCAACTTCACTTATAAATGGAATATCTAAACGAACACCAGGAACACTTAAACTTTTTTTATTCCCAAGTACCCCACCATTAATTATTTTACAAGTTACTCCATCTTCTTCTTTAGATATAACTTCTATTTTCATAAGTCCATTTTCTAATAAAACAACATTTCCAACATTTAAGCTATCAATAGCACTAGGATGATTTACAGAAAATCTTTCATCATTTCCTAAAACATTTTCTTTAACCATTCTAATTGTTTTTCCTGGAACTAATGTTATTTCATCATTTTCTAACATTCCATTTCTAAATTCTGGTCCTTTAGTATCGTATAATATACCAATATATTTACCAGTATTCTTTCTTACTTCTTTTACTGTTTTTACAACATTTACTTTTTCTTCATCTGTCGCATGTGAAAAATTAATTCTAGCAACATTCATTCCTGCTTCTACCATTTTAGTCATAACTTCAACATTACAACTAGCAGGTCCAATACTACAAATTATTTTTGTTTTTTTCATACTTCTATTTCACCCCGAGTCCTTATTATAACACATTTATAGATAAAAGTCACCTTAATTTTGTTCATACGCAGGATAAACGCATGAAATTTTAAAATCATGTGTTTTTTTCTAGTAATTTAGCAATGTCTTTAGTATTTAATAACTTAAAAATAGTTTCTATTTCTTTTTCAAAATCTATAGATAATAAAAATCTTATTTTGTTTAAGCTTAAATTATAATATGCTTGCACAAATTTCAAAACCGCTAGACATATTCTTTTTAAAATACCTAAATTTCTTGCCCCGTTTTTTTCTAGAGTTCTATTCGCATCTTCTTTAAAAACTATATCTAAAGGAGCATGTAAATTATTTTCTACTCCCCAATGTTTTCTAACTGCATCGGCAAATGTAGAAATATCATCTTTAAAACTAATTATAAAGTATCTATTTTCTTCCTTTACTTCTCCTGTTTGAATTGATTCTATTATCTTCTTTTCTACACCTATAGATTTAAGATTATCCCATTTTTCTCTGTTATTAAGCCATGATATGTTACTTGTCATATAATATTTTCTTGTAATTATTTTACTATGTGACTTTTCTTTTTCTTCATAATAACTTTTTTTCTCTATGTCCTTTAGTACATCTATATCATCTAAATAATCTTTTACATCATCATAAAATGTTTTCTGATTCTTCTTTAATGCTAATACATAATCTCCATGTGCCTCTTTTATTGCTGTTACTGTTTCTTTTTGAGTATTAAGAGCATCTGCTGTTAATATACAATTTGTTAAATCTAATTTTTTTATTAGTTCTGGTCCCATTGGTATTTCATTGCTTTTATCTTCTATATAATCTTGTACTAATGATACTCCATAATTATGGGAATATATACTCATTGTGTTTAATGCTTTTATTTCTTCTGTATTTTCTTTATTTCTACTACTTCCTTTAGTAACTTTCCCATCCATAGATAATACATCTTTTGGAGGTTTATCATTTGTTAATTCATCTATTTTCTCTATTAAAAATGTTATACAACTACTATATAAAGTTTCTGGATTTAAAAGCGAAATTACTCTTTGTATTGTATCATGTGATGGTATTCCATTTGGTAATTCTAAAAAACTACTTAGCCATTCTTTTTTTGATATTGCAAACATTCCTATTTCATCCCAACCATCACATCTTGCAAGTATTGCTAGGAATGTAATCATTATTATATCTGACATTAAGTGCTTTACTTTTCCTTGCATTCTTGTATCATCTTGTTTTTTAAAAATTATCATTAAGTTTTCTAATTCTTTTGTATCTATACTATCTAAATCCACTTCAAAGTCATCAAACATTGCTTTTATTTCCTCCAGCTTTTTACATTTTTTTGCCATACTACACCAACTTTATTCTTTTTTTCTATTATAACAAAAAAACACATGATTTTAAAATTTCATGCGTTTATCCTGGTTCATACGATAGTAATTCTTTTAATTCTTTTTCTGTTAATTTTGATATAACATTCTTATCAATATCTTCTCCCTCAATGACTTTATCACTAAGTTTTTTCTTCTTTTGTTGAAGTTCTAGTATCTTCTCTTCTATTGTACCCTTAGATACTAATTTTATTACTTCAACATTATTCTTTTGACCTATTCTATGTGCTCTATCAGTAGCTTGACTTTCAGCTTGCGGATTCCACCATAAATCTAAGTGAATTACAACATCTGCACTAGTTAAATTAAGTCCTGTTCCCCCAGACTTTAACATAATTAAAAATACGTTAGTATCATCATTATTAAATTTATCAACCAGTTCCATTCTCTTTTTACTACTAACTGATCCATCTATAGTATAAGATGATATATTATTCTTATTAAATTCTTTTCTTACTAAATCAAGTGCTGTTCTAAAAGATGTAAATAAAAGTATCTTATGTCCATTACTAATATATTCTTTAACAACATTTATAAG
Source organism: uncultured Bacilli bacterium (assembly GCA_944358805.1). Lineage (GTDB taxonomy): Bacteria > Bacillota_I > Bacilli_A > RF39 > UBA660 > CALVVX01. The sequence goes on along the minus strand of CALVSD010000017.1, from coordinate 7,627 downwards.
TGTATCTATTTTGTTAGAGCCATCCTTATAATCTTCATATACAATTCTTGGATCTATACAGATCTGTCTTATTTTAACTAATAATTGTAAAATTAAGAATCTTGCTTTTGATATACCTTCAGTATGTAATATATTATCAAACTCTTTATTTACTCTTTCTACTTCTTTTGCATATAATTTCTTTTGACTATCAGATAAGTCTATATAAATATTATTTTCAAGCTTTTCTGGCAAATCTTTTAACACATCTACTTTTCTTCTTCTTAGAACAAATGGAGATATTAATTTATTTAGATTTTGTAATTTTTTATTAGTATCTTCATCAAATTCTTCTACCTTGTATTTTCTCCCAAACTCTTGTTGGTCTCCTAGGAATCCATCCATTGAATAGTCAAATATACTCCATAATTCTACTGCTGAGTTTTCAATTGGGGTTCCTGTTAATGCAAACTTAGTATTAGCATTTACACTTTTTACAGTTTTAGTTATTCCCGCATTAGGATTCTTTATATTTTGTGCTTCATCTATTATGCACACATCAAAATTAATATTCTTATAATAATTATAATCTTCCCTTAATAATCCATAAGAAGTAATATATACACTAGGATTATCTTTTTTTAATTTTTCATGTCTTATATTTTTTATATCCCCAAAAGTTTCATATTTAATATCAGGAGCAAACTTATTAAATTCATTTTCCCAGTTATATACTAATGAAGTTGGAGATACAATTAAATACTTACTATCTTTATTCTCTTTTAATAGTTTTTTAATTAAATATATTATTTGAACACTTTTACCAAGTCCCATCTCATCTGCAAGTATTCCTCCAAAACCACATTTATAAATATTATATAGCCATTTAACTCCTACTTCTTGATAATCTCTAAGTACTTCCTTGTCTTTTTTAGTAAGAGATAAATTAATATCTTTATATTTTAAAAATGTATTTATAAAATCATTAAATAAACTATTTGTTTTAATAATATTATATTTATCTTTTAAACTATCTAAATATATTGCTCTATATTTAGGGATAATACCATTTCCATTTTTAATATCTTTACTAGATAAATTAATATCATCAACTAAATTTTTTAGCTCTTTTATATTATTATTATCTAAATTTAAATAATTACCATTTTTTAATTTAAAGTATTTCTTCTTTGCTTTTAAGTTTTTAAATAATGAATCTAATTCATCTGAAGAAATATCTCCTAAATCAAAACTATACCTCATTATATTATCTTTACCAATTGAAAATGTACTAGTAATAGCACTTGTTTTTACAACACCTATTTCTTTTAGCTTTTCAGAAGTAAATACATTATATTTTTCTGTTAAATAGTTAATATCTTCTTCTAAAAAATTCCCTATTAAATCAACGTCATCTAATTTTATTTTATTGTTATCTATTTCAAAGCCTACTTTTCTTAAATCAGTAATTACTTCATTTTCATATTCAATATCTCTTAGTACATTGCTACTATTATCAAAATAATCTATTTCTACGCCAGCATAATTAAATTTAATATTGCACACTATATCATTATAATTTAAATCAATATACAATTTACATTCAGGCTTCTTTACTATTATAATATCATCAATCTTTTCATCAACAGTAACATTTTCTTTTACTATTGGTAATACTCTTTTTGAAAAACTATTTAAACTATTTTTATCAAAATACAAGGAATCTATACCAGTTTGTAACATCTTCATTATTAAGTTTCGCATTTTCCTATCTACTTTATATAAATCATCATCTTTTATTATGTATTCAAAATCACTAGTAAAAGGAATAATTCCTTCATAATTAACACTTAGTTCATATAAATTATTGTTTTTAGTTATTTTACTTTCAAATGGATTTTCTTCTTTTATTTCATATATAGTACCTACTCCATCAATATAAAAAGGTCTGTCTTTAATTAAATTTAATAATATTTTTATATCAGCATCTTCAAATCGAAAATAATTATTATATTGAAAGTATTCATTTAAAAACTTAATTATTCTTTCATTTTCTGGGCTAAAATAATGTTTTTTAGGATCATATATGAAGTTTTTACCAAACTCTACTGTTCCTGATTGTTCATTGTAAACTTCTAAAAAATTATGAACTTTATTTTTTAAAATATATTTTTTATTTGTTCCTATTCTAATTACTACATTATTAGAGTATGTATTAGGATTAAATTCAACACTTAGTCCTACTTCTTCTTTTATTGTGCCTTTACTATCTACTTCTTCAAATGAATTAATTATATTGTTAGATAAATCTTTAAGTAATTCTTCTGGAGTAAATCTAATTATATCTTTATAATGATTAATTAAAACTGCTGCAACGTGTTTACAACTATGGGCTTCTTTATATCTTGGGCAAGTACAACTGTGGCCTGTTAGTTCATGATTAGAAGATGCCACTACTACATCATATTGGTTATAAGTTCTTTCAGATTCAACTTTATATATATGTATTACTTTATTATCAAGTATTTGTTTTTTTTGTGCTCTAATATAATAAGAAGGGAATCTTCTTCCTTTCAAATAATCTTCATTTCTTACATATCTTTTTATATCATAGTCAAAATTCATACTACCACCACACATAGATATTTTAAATTAAATATATTTTTATGTCAATTATTTTAAAAAAATATATAAAACGTATTGCCAAACTAAAAAAGTTATGATATGATTAATTAGCAAGTGAGCAATGGACCCTTAGCTCAGTTGGTTAGAGCATCCGGCTCATAACCGGGCGGTCGTAGGTTCGAGTCCTACAGGGTCCACCATTTTTTAAGCGGGTGTGGCGGAATTGGCAGACGCACTAGACTTAGGATCTAGCGGTTTATCCGTGGGGGTTCAAGTCCCTTCACCCGCACCAATCGATAATTGCTCGAGTTTGAAATTCGAGTTTAGAATTAGCTAACAGAAATGTTAGTTTTTTATTAATTAAGAAAGAGAAGACATGCAGATTTATAAATATTAAATGTAATTTTAAAAGTTGCAATACTGACTTTTATCAAAAAAGAAATACTTATACATCAGAATATAAACTACTAAAAAAATATATTTATCTAATAGATATAAAACTTTAGTTTTAGTTAATATTTTATCCCATTTTTTAAGAAACACAATTGATAAAAATAATGGAAAAAAAGAAAATCACAAGAATGTATGTTAGAATTAGTACAAAAAAACATTTGTATAAAAAAAAAAAATAGCGCCAAATATACTTTCTTCTTATTTCTTTAAATATTTATATTGTTAATTTTTATAAAAATTGTTATGGTAATAGTTATAAATTATTATATTTTATTATAACATTTTTCCAATATCCTTTATACTATTATTATAAAATAATGGAATAAGTTGTTTTATTAATTCTTTATCTATATCACTATCCAACTCTGATAAAAAGCCATCTTGTTCTATTTCTACAAACTTTAAGTTCTTGTTATTATTTATATCTACTAAATAAACATATCTAGAATTGTTTAAATTTACTTTACTAGCAACTACATATTTGTTTTCGTCACTTAAAGTAATAATATCTTGATATTCGACTTCCATATTATCTTGTCCTTCCCTTTTCATCTTGTAAGTTTTTTAAAGCATCTTTATTAGATGTTAAATTTTTAAAAGACGATATAACATTTTTAGAATTTTTAACAATGCCAACAATTCCTCCTAAAACTGATGTTACAGATATAGATACCCCTGCTCCTTGAAATTTTACTAATATGTAAGAGCCCAACGTCAAAGAATCCCCTGATTTAAAAGAATTTATTAAATCATCTCCTAAAAAAACAATTCCCAACGCACCAATACCAACTGCTAATGCACTAGCACCAAGTAAAGCAATATCTTTAGCAATGCTTTTTTTATTTGTTTCTATATTTCTTTCTATTTGTTTAATCAAATAAACTTTCCTGTAAGAATTATTTCTTTCCATTTCTTCGTCTGTTTCTTTGGCAAAATAAGAAAAATCATTTTTAGTGTCCATAAAAAACATCCTTTTGTACAATTATATCACATATTAATTATTTTTTATAATTTATATTACTTAAAAATTAATTTTTTAAAAGTATTTACTTTTAAATACTTTTTCTATATAATATTACTCAAAGCAAAGGAGGATAAAGAAATGAAAGGATATCCAAGTATTGGTAGTTTATATTTATTACCAAATAAAGAATGTAATAAAACGTTATTATGGGCAGTTATAGAAAACAATTCAAATAATAATCAGTCTACTTTATCTGTTATAGAACAATGTCCAGAAAAAGGGACAAAAGCAAGAGTAGATACTAAATGGCTACTTGAAAGAGAGGCAATAGGCCCAATATTACCACCTTCAGGTGATGTAGTAATAGAAGAAGGAAGAGAATTTATAAAACGAGTTTCTTCTAAAGGCCATGTAAGAAGTTTAAAATTAAATAATTCACAAAAATAATGCAATTTATTTTCAACTAAATTATATAAAAGATTTAATACTTAAAAATATATTAATTTAAAATAATTGCAATATTTTACATATAATTTCAGATTTATCTTATGATAAAAGTAGAAAAAAACTTGATAATCAATTAGATGCACAGTTTAAAAAATGAAATTATGAGGCAAAAAAGTTGCAATAATCATAGAAGATAAGATATTATACACATTACTATTATGAAAATAAAAAATTAGAGATTGATATAGGACAATCTCTTTTTTTTATAATTAAATATTATATAAGTCTTAACTGCTTATTTTACAAATAACTTTATTTTTTTGTCAGTCTTCTAAATAATCTTTTTATCGCTTTTAGTGAACCACTTATATTCATTTCATCTATTTGTCTGTTAGCTTGTTCACTTGTAAAAATTTGTTTATTAGGTTGTTTTTTTGAAATATAATACCTTTGTTCCATAGTAAGACCACTAAGATATGTATAGTCTAACTTAACTTCTTTCCCTGTTTTCTGTTTAATTAATTCTTGTTGCTCATTGACACCTAAGTCTAGATACTCTTCATAAGGAATTCCCAACTCTGTTTCAACTATGTATTTAGCTAATTCAGGTCCTGATCTTTTATATAAAATTGCACTTAGTAAAGATATTTTATCTACTATAATTTCACCTGTATATCCAAAATTAACAAAAAATAAATCTTTCAAATAATTAATATAACTTTCTGACACTTCCAATTGTGTTTTTCCAATTAAACTATTTTCCTTTTGGGTAACACCTTTAAGTTCTATAAAGCCAAAAGCATCTAATGATAAAAGTCCTAAATTAATTGAATTTATATCCTTTTCGTTTCTATGATTAATTACTCCCCTATATAAGTCATATACTCTATAAAGTTTATCAGAACTATCAGTTATATCAAAAACACTTGATACATCTTCTCCATTAAAAAATGTTTTAGTAGGATAAATATTATCTTTAACTCTTCTGCCTTCTAGCCAAGATACATATTTATTCATATGTGTCGAAAATTCGGTATAATAATCACATTCTTTACTTAATTCTAATCTCGATTCTAAATTTAGAAATTTTAAAATGTATAGACTTAATTTATCAGTATCAAAATTAATACTACCCATTAGTCTTTCTAGATTATCTTTGGTAAAAACTAATCTTTGTTCTGCTAAATCAACTAATACAGTTTGGTTTCTAAAACGATTAGATAAATCAAATTGTTTATTGATAATAGAATATAATATACCGTTTGGTCTTTTCTCAATAATTTTATGTGTCATTAATAATTTTTCATTTATAGTTACTCTTTCAATTAAATTATTTGTATATTTACACATGGTCATTGCATCTTTTTTAGTTTCAAAATTAACGTATAAACTATCACCATTATCATTCTCAAAAGAGCATTCAAAAATACCACCATTTAATTTTATATTTTTAATATTGTAACCCTTTATAAACTCTTCTATTTCTTTTTTTATACATTCTATCTGTAATATTTTACTGTAATTATAAACTTTTTTTAAACTCAACATAACTAACACCCACCTTTAATATTTATTTCTAATTTTTAATTTACCCCTTCTTAAAATCTCTTTAGTATAAGAATCTATAATATTGTCATCTAATGTAAAACAATCTGTTTTAATACGCCATTCATTCAACTTGTCAAAAAATTCCTTTAAATACGGAAACTTTTTACATAAAGCTATTGAATTAAAAACTATTCCGTCTATTTTTTCACTAAAAACACATTGACTATTTAAAGATTTCTCTATTTCTTGTTCATTATCAAATATACATTTAGAAAATAATTCTAATAAATCATTTTCTATAATTACTAGAAAAACAACTTTCTTAGGAGGAATTGTTTTTTCTATATATTTAACATATTTTTCATTTACAGCTCTTATTTGTTCGTAATTCAAGCCATTAATTCCTCCAGTATATGGTTTATATCCATCCAATGGCGAAGTAAATATTAATTCTTTATGTTTAGGAATCATTATCTCTAACTCTTTACAAATATAATTATCCCCTTCCCGTTTAGAGATTATATAAGATATAGACTTAATCAAATTATCTGATAGTTGAAATAAATTATAATAATTATCTAACATATCATACCTCTTTCTGTAATTTTATTATAACATACATTAATTAAATTTATATTTTAATTTTGCTAATATTGAATTTATATAAAATATAAAGTATAATATAAAAAAATTAAAGGAGATGTTTATATGAATAGTAAATATATTAATTTTAAAAATAATATTGATTATAACGAATTAAAAAAGATCGCTAATGAAATTAAAAATAATAAAGTTGTTATATTTCCTACTGAAACAGTATATGGAATTGGAGCTAATGGATTAGATGAAGAAGCTATTAAAAAGCTTTTTGTTGCTAAAAAAAGGCCAGAAAATAAACCTATTAATTTATTAATAAGTAACATAAATATGATAGAAAACGTAGCTAAAGATTTAACTCCACTAGATTATGCTTTAATTAAAGAATTTTTCCCTGGTCCATTAACTTTAATCTTAAAAAAGAAAAATAATGTTCCTAATATATTGACCGCTAACGGAGATACTGTTGGAGTTCGCATGCCCGCTAATGAAATAGCTTTAAAATTAATAGAATATGCAAACATTCCAATTGCTACCTCTAGTAGTAACATTTCAGGAAATGAAACAGGTATTAATATAGATAATATATTTGATGACTTTAATGGGCGTGTTGATTATATTATTGATGATGGACCTAGTAAATTAGGAGTTGCTTCTACTATTGTTAAAGTTGTTGATAACAAACCAATAATATTAAGAGAAGGTTCTATTACTAAAGAACAAATAGAAACAGTATATAACAATTTATATAAACAAAAAAATTGATACAATAAATAATGTATCAATTTTTATTTTGCATTGGTTGCCCCAGTTAGATTCGAACTAACGAAATGTCGGAGTCAGAGTCCGATGCCTTACCGCTTGGCTATGGGGCAATAAAAAATTACATACTTCATTATGTATGTAACTAAACTTCAAAATGAAGTAATATCTAAATGGTAGCGCCGGGGGGATTCGAACCCTCGACCCTTCGGGTATGAACCGAATGCTCTAGCCAACTGAGCTACAGCGCCA
>CALVSD010000016.1 GCA_944358805.1 uncultured Bacilli bacterium | reverse complement strand
GTTATAAAAGATAATTTAAGAGCTTTTTCATCATCTTTAAAGACTATTCAAAGTATGGAAAAGTTGATGTATGCTAGTTATTTTGAAGATGTTTCTCAAAAAAGAAAATAAGAGTATGACTTAAAGTTATACTCTTATATATTTTTATGTATCTTTTTAGGTATATAGGTATTTCTAAAAAATTTTATTACCATATTATTTATTTCTTCACGTCTTGGACTAGTAAATACGTCGTGTGTAACATTATCCATTGTAAAGAAATAATTTATATCACTTTTAAGACAGTTATATACATGTTTAGCACTTTCTATTGGTACAATCTTATCGTTATTACCATATAGAATCATAGTAGGACAGGTAATGTATTTAGGATCATTATAGTGTTCTTTAACTAATTTCATAAATTCAATCGCGGTATTTATAGGAACTTTAAATACTCTTGACATAACAACTTCTAATGAATAATCTTTAATAATTTTTGGAGTTTGCTTTAAACTAGCGATAAGATCAAATTTATCATTTTTAAAAGTAAAATATCTGAAAGCTGGAGCAGCTAAAATTAATTTTTTTATTTGAGGATATTTTCTAGCAAGATGACATGCAATTACACCACCCATACTATGACCAATTATATATATTTTTTTATATCCTCTTTTAATTAAAGTTTCTACTTGATTTTCAGCTGCCTTAATCCAATCTTCTTTAGTAACCTTAGAAATTACCATCTTATCATGACCAGGTAAGGTAAATGTATATACGTCAAAATCTAGATATAATTGTAAATCATTTCCTAATGTACCATAATCATAAATTCCTCCGGCAAACCCATGAATAAGTAATATTGCTTTTCTAAATAACATAATTTACCTCCTTAATAATTTATCAAATTCTTTTGGATAATTACTAGAAAATTTTAATATATTATTATTAATAGGATTCTTGACTATTAATATATTTGAATGAAGTCCTAATCTTTTTAAAGAATTATCCTTACACCCATATTTTTTATCTCCAATAATAGGAGTTCCATTTTCTTTCATATGAACCCTAATTTGATTTTTCCTTCCAGTATCTATATATACTTGTAACATAGTATATTTATTATTACTTTTAAGTTTTTGATAGTGGGTAATAGCCAGTTTCCCATCTTTAGAAGAATATACTATCATATTAGAATTTTCTTTTAAATAAGATTTTATAGTATCATTATCTTTTGTTTTACCACATACTACTGCAATATATCCTCTTTTTATAACTAAATCGTTCCAATTATCTTGATATAATTTCTTTATTTTTTCATTCTTAGCAAATATAACAATTCCGGAAGTATCTTTATCTAATCTATGAATTATAAATACTTTTTGTTTCTTCTTTTTTAAATATTCAAGAACATAATGATATAGAGTTTTAACCTTTTCTTTTTCATTACTAATAGTAAGAAGTCCAGAAGGTTTATCTATAACAATAATATTATTATCTTCATATATAATATCTAAGTTACTTGTTTTATATTTTATATATAATATATCGTTTTCTTTTAATAAATAATTATATTTAGTAACTTTTTTATTATTTATATATATGCATTCATTTTTTAATAAAGATTTAATATTGTTTTTAGATTTATTTGGTAATATTTCTTTTAAATAATCAAATAAAATTATTTCTTTATCTATAATATATTCATTCATCATATTATCATTCTTCCTTTATTATTTTATATTTAATTTATTTATAGAGTTAGTAATATTTTTTTTGCCTAAATAATAAAAGTCATATGAATATCTATTAATTAAATATCTTTTGACAATATGTAAAAATTTTCTTTTAAATTTAGGACTATTAAATTTTTGGGTAATGGTAATTAAAAGATTATATAATGTATTTTGAATTTCTTCACCTGTTATTTTTAATCTTTCTAGTTCTATTTTTTTGCTAAATTGATAAAAAAGTCTATCAACACATATCAAAGAATCAATCAATAAATAATTGTCATGTATAGATGAAATAATGTTATTATTCAACTTTAAGTATTCTTCTTCATCATAGTGTATGTCTATTTTTAAAAGTGACTGTTTAATTTTGGATTGTAAACTTTCCAATTTCTCATTTTCATTTACTTCTATTTCTTTGTAAAAAACTTTGCTTTTTACTGGTTCAACATATGTTGTATTTGGGAATTCTAAAGCTATTCTTTTAAGTTTTCGGTTTATTATTTCAGAAATGTTAATACCTAAAAAATTAGGAACACCACATATGTAAACTTGTGTATTTGAGTTATTATATCTATTTTGTGTATTAATATATTTTAAAATTGCTTCTAAACTTAGTATATCACGATTAAATCCTTGTAAGGAAAGTCCTTTTAAAATATTTCCTCTAGACAGATTATCCAAAAAAGAACCAGTACATCCATTATATACTATAATATTGGCAGTATTTGTATCTTTATTTGATACAACATCACTTAATCCTAAATCTTTTTCTATTTGATTTGGATAATATTCGTTAATTTTATCAAAAGTTATTTTGTTAGGCATTCTATTGAAGCTTCCGTTAAAGTCATGTCTATTTAACTCATTAATATCCGATTGTTTTGTATTAGTAAGTAGCCATTCAAGTATATGTTCATCACTATTGTTTTGAGCACGAGCAAAGTGATAAATATCAGTAGTAATATTAAATGATTTTAAAGTTTTAATTAAATTTTTATTCCTAAGTAATAAAGGTTTTGTAGTCCTATAAATAGAATAACCCGTTGCAATAGAATTACCTAAGCTTGTGATTCTAAAATGTTTAATTTGATTTTTATAAAAGAAATTTGCTAATTTAATATTTAATTTTTCTTGTATTTCTAAAACTTTTTCTTTCATATAAGTTCTCCCTCACATTTATTATATCATTCATAAAATAAAATGTAAAAGTTAATTTTAAAAGTAAATATTTTGCTTGACAATGTAATTGTTTTTATATATTATAAATGACAAAAGGAGGAATTCTTTAAATGGATAAAGACTTTGTACAAGAAAATACTAACTATGCTATTCAATCTGATGAAGCTAAATTAAAATTTGTGAATAATATTGATGTAGCCAAAGAAATAACTAAAAAAATAAATGAATGGGAAAAAATTCTTTTAACTATATCTGATAAACGAATATCAATAAATAATATTAAAAGTAAAGATAATGCAAGAAAAAATTTATATAAATTAATTACAACTATTGTAATAATTTTTGCTTGTATTAATTGTTTTAATCCTATAATGTTGCTGAACATAATACCGCTTGTGATTTTAACTATTTTATTTGGGCCATTAATTTTTGGAACAAAAAAATCAAACCAAAAAAAATAATATCATTAGATAATTCCATAAAATTAGATATGAAAAAAGCTCAAGATTTAAGTGAAGAAGTGAGAAAATTAAGAATTTATTCTAATTCTCAAACGACATCTCATTCGGAAATACATATAAACCCTATGAAACAACCTACATATGAACATGGGAGGAATAATAAAATAAATAGAATTAAAAGATTAGTATCAACTGAAAATAATGAAACATTATTATAGTAATCTTTTTTTTATTTTACTCTAATATATTAATATACATACTTTTATTTCCATATAAATGGATAATATGATAAATATATATATCTAAAAAATCTATATTTAAGTATTTATACTTTAAAACAAGCAAATTTTCACCAACATTTTAACAAAAGTGTAAAACTTGAAGAAATTACTTGAAAAAGTAAATAACTTTATGTAAAATATTGATAGGAGGGATTAAAATGGAATTAAAAGGTTCAAAAACAGAACAAAATTTGATGAATGCTTTTGCAGGTGAAAGCCAAGCAAGAAATAAATATACATATTATGCTTCAAAAGCAAAGAAAGAAGGATATGAGCAAATAGCTGCTATATTCGAAGAAACTGCAGGTAATGAAAAAGAACATGCTAAAATGTGGTTTAAATTACTTCATAATGATGGAATACCTAGCACAATTGAAAATTTAAAAGATGCTGCTAATGGTGAAAATTATGAATGGACAGATATGTATGATACTTTTGCAAAAGAAGCAGAAGAAGAAGGATTTGATGATATTGCTAGAAAATTTAGAGCAGTAGCAGCAATCGAAAAAAGACATGAAGAAAGATATTTAGCGCTTCTTAAAAATATTGAAGAAGATAAAGTATTTGCTAAAGAAGAACAAAAATTCTGGATTTGTAGAAATTGTGGACACGTTCATTATGGATATGAAGCTCCAGAAGTATGTCCAACATGTGATCATCCAAAAGCATACTTTGAATTATTAGAAGAAAATTATTAAAATAGAGCTATAGAAATATAGCTTCTTTTTTTTGAAAAAATTTAAAATTTACTATTACACGAAAATTTTTTTTGTGCTATAATTACTCTTGCAGCTAAAAAAGGAAGGGTGAATAAAATGAAAAAATTAGATTTAGGTACTGAAAAAATTAGTAAATTATTAATGGCTTTTTCGATACCATGTATTATTAGTATGCTTATAAATTCAGTATATAATATAGTGGATCAAATATTTATTGGTCAGGGAGTAGGATATTTAGGAAATGCTGCTACTAATATTATTTTTCCACTTGTTATAATATGCACTGCTTTAGCCTCAATAGTAGGCAATGGATGTGCAGCAGAACTTAGTTTAAAATTAGGAGAAGGGAAGAAAAATGAAGCCAAAAAGTCAGTTGGATGTTCAATAACTGTTCTTATAATTATTGCTATTTTATTTTGTATAATTAGTTATTTAACATTACCAACATTGATTAAATTATTTGGATGTACAGATAGTGTTATGCCATATGCACTTGCTTATGGTAAGATAATTGTATTAGGATCTCCTTTTATGATTATTTATTCAGGACTTGCTTCAATTATTAGAGCAGATGGTTCTCCTAAATATTCAATGGTATGTTTAGTAATTGGAGCAATATTAAATATTATATTGGATTATATATTTATAATGATATTAAATATGGGAGTAGAAGGCGGAGCCCTTGCTACTGTTATTGGACAAGTAGTATCATTTATTATAGCACTTGTATATATTCCTAGAATGAAGAGTTTTAAACTTAATAAAGAAGATTTTGTTCCTAGTAAAACAATTTTTAAGACATTAGGATTTGGAACATCAAGTTTTATTACTCAAATGACTATTTTAGTATTATTTATATTTATGAATAATGTAATGACAAGATATGGTGTTGGTACAGAATATGGAGCAGATATACCTCTATCAGTATATGGAGTAATATCAAAAATAACAGGACTTTATGTATCAGCAGTACTTGGAGTAGCAATTGGAGCTCAACCAATAATTGGATATAATTATGGGGCAGGTAAATATAATAGAGTAAGAGAAACATTAAAAAAAGTATTGTTAGTAAACTTTATAATAGGTTTTATATTTAATATATCATTCTTATTATTCCCAAAACAAATAGTTAGTGTATTTGGAAGTGCTGATAATAGTTTATATATCAAATTTGCTACAGACTTCTGTCGTATATTTTTACTAGTTAGTATGTTAAATGCTTTTGAAATGACATCAAGTGTTGTTATTCAATCATTTGGTAATGTAAAAAAGGCAACAGCATTATCTTTTATAAGACAAATAATTTTATTTATTCCAATTGCGTTAATTCTTACTAATATATTTGGATTATATGGAGCAATATATGCAGGACCAATAGCAGATACAATATGCTTTATAGTAGTAATATTTATCTTTACTTCAGAATATAGAAAGATAAAAGCTAAAGAAGAAACTACAGAAACTATTACTATAGAAAATATAGAAAAGAAAAAATCTAATAGTGATTTAATTATAACTATAAATAGAGAATATGGATCAGGTGGTAGGTATGTTGCTAAATTATTAGCAGATTCTCTTAATGCAAATTTTTATGATAAAGAAATTATTAGAATGACTGCTAGTAAAACAGGATTAACAGAAAAGTATATAGATGAAAGTGAACAAAAACTTACTAATATGGGTAATATGTATTATAATAATGATAACGAATTATTTATAGCAGAAAGTAAAGTTATTAAAGAAATATCTAAAAATACCCCATGTGTAATAGTAGGTAGATGTGCTAACTATGTACTTAAAAACAATAAAAACGTTATAAGTATATTCTTATATAGTAGTGATGAAGATAAAGAAAAAAGATGTATTAAATATTATGGATTAAAGAAAAAAGATGCATTAAAAGAAATAAATAGAATAAATATTGCAAGAGAAAAACATTATAAGCATTACACTAATAGTAATTGGAGAGACTTAAATAATTATGATTATACTTTTAATGTTGACAAATTAGGAGTAGAAAAAACTGCTGAAATAATAAAGAATATTGTATTAAATATCAAAAAATAATTTAATATAATATTCTTTTTTGATATAATATTAAACGAGAGGTGAAGTATTATTATGAGTAAACATTTATTTAGTGATGTAAGAGTTCCTATTGAGGAAGACAATTTATCAATATGTAGAGATGAAGCTAAATGTATTAAATGTGGAGCATGTAAAAGTGTATGTAAATTTAGTTTAGGAGTTTATGGCTTTTATAAATTAGAAGAAACTGGTGATAAAGCAATATGTATTGGATGTGGACAATGCTCTAATGTTTGCCCTACTAGAAGTATTACTGAAAAATATGATTATAAGAAAGTATTAGAAGTATTAAAAAGTGATAAAATAAAAGTATTTATGACTTCTCCTGCTATTAGAGTAGCTTTAGGAGAAGAATTTGGATTGGAATCTGGTACTAATGTTGAAGGTAAAATAGTTTCAGTTCTTAGAAGTATTGGAGCAGATTATGTATTTGATACAACTTTTGGAGCAGATTTAACTACTATGGAAGAAGCAAGTGAACTAGTAGATAGAATAAATAATAAAGGAGTTTTACCTATGTTTACTAGTTGTTGTCCTTCATGGGTAAAATTTACAGAAATATTTTATCCAGAGTTTCTTCCTAATTTATCTACATGTAAAAGTCCTATATTAATGCAAGGATCTATTATTAAAAATTATTTTTCTAAAATAAAAAATATTAACAAAGAAGATATAGTTACTATATCTGTAACACCATGTACTTCTAAAAAGAGTGAAATAAAAAGAGAAGAATTTAATAATGATGTTGATTATGTAATTACAACAAGAGAACTTGCTGAAATAATAAGAAGAGAAGATATAGATTTTAAAAATATAGAAGAATCTAATTATGATAATATAATGGGTGAGTGTTCTGGAAGTGGTATTATATTTGGTACATCTGGTGGAGTTATGGAAGCTGCATGTAGATATGCATATAAGTTACTTACAGGTAACGATCCTGAAGGTAAATTACTTGAATTTAATGAAGTTAGAGGTTTATCTAATGTTAAAGAAGCAACTTTAAATATTAATGATAAAGAATTAAAACTAGCTGTTATAAACGGAACAGCAACAGCAAGACGAGTACTTGAAAAAATAAAAAAAGGTGAAGTTAATTATGATTTTGTTGAAGTTATGTCTTGTGAAGGTGGATGTATTGCTGGTGGGGGACAACCTAGAATTAATTTCCCAGTAACTCCGGAAATAAAAAATAAAAGAAGTAGTGGTTTATATGGAATGGATAAGGAAAAACAAATAAGAAATTGTTATCAAAATGAAGAAATTAAAAATTTATATATAAATTTCTTAGATAAGCCGCTTAGTAATAAAGCTCATGAACTTTTACATACTACATATATAGATAGAAGTAATATATTAAAAGAAACTAGTAAAAACTAGTTTTTTTTGTTATAATAACAATAAAGAAAGTAGGTAATAATATGAAACTTAATAATAAAGGATTTTCTTTAGTCGAATTATTAGCAGTATTAGCATTATTAATTACTATTATATCAATAGCAATTCCTAGTTTGTCTTCTACTTTGGCTAGAAGTGAAAACAAAGAGTTAGAAGAAAAAAAGAAATTAATAACTAGTGCTGTTGAAATTTCTGTTAATAAGAATGATAGCTATTATAGTGATTTGAAAAATAATTTATGTTCTTTTTCTGTTGAAAAAATAATTTCTCTAGGATTTATTACTGAAGAAATAGGAACGGATAATGATGGCAATATAATTAAAGGTTGTGTAGAATATAAAGATAATAAATATCAATTTGTAGATTCTGAATGTAAAAAAGAATGTATTTCTAAATAATAGTAATACATTTTTTTCTTGACTATAAATACTATATAATCTATAATTATAAAGAAAAAAGAGGTGTATTATGGATAAAATAATATTAATAAAATATGGAGAACTTACTACCAAAAAAAATAATCGTAATTTATTTATAAATTTATTATATGAAAATATAAAAAATAAATTAAAAAAATATAATGTAAAAATAGTTAAAAATAGAGTTAGAATGTTTATTGAAACAGATGATAATATTGATGAAATAGTTAATATCTTATCTAATATATTTGGAATACACAGTATAGTTGTTGCTTATAAAGTGGATAATAATATTGATAGTATTAAAACTAATGTATTAGATATTGTTAAGAACATTTCTTTTAAAACATTTAAAGTAGAGACAAAAAGAAGTGACAAAAGATTTCCAATTCCTAGTATGGAGTTTAACAATGTAATTGGAGGATTAATTTTAAAAAATATTCCTAATGTTAGTGTCGATGTACATAATCCTGAATATGAACTTAAAATTGAAATAAGAGAAGATTATGCTTATATTTATACAAAAGAAATTAAAGGTGCTGGAGGTTATCCAGTTGGAGTAGCAGGTAAAGGACTTTTAATGTTATCAGGAGGAATAGATTCTCCAGTTGCAGGTTATTTAGCCATGAAAAGAGGAATAAAAATAGAGTGTATTTATTTTGAGTCTCCTCCACATACTAGTATTCAAGCTAAAAATAAAGTAAAAAAATTAGTAGAAAAATTAAGTAAATATAATTCTAATATAGTTTTAAATGTTATTAATTTTACAGAAATACAAGAAGCAATATATAAATATTGCCCTAAAGAATATATGATAACTATCATGAGAAGAATGATGTATAGAATTAGTGAACAAGTAGCAAGAAAAAGAAAAGCACTTGTTATAATTAATGGAGAAAGTGTAGGACAAGTAGCAAGTCAAACATTAAATAGTATGAATGTAATTAATAATGTTACTAATTATCCAGTTATTAGACCAGTTGCGTGTTTAGATAAATTAGAAATAATTGATATAAGTAAAAAAATAGATACTTATGAAACATCTATTTTACCTTATGAAGATTGTTGTACTATTTTCTTACCTAAACATCCTGTAATTAATCCTATATTAGAGCGTGCTATTAATTATGAAAATAATTTTGATTATGAAACTTTAATTAATACTGCTGTTAATAATGTAGAAACTATAGTAATAGATAAAGAAAATAAAAAATTTGATATTTAGCAAAAATTTCCATAAAAAAAAGAGTATGAAATTTGAATTCTTTCACAACCTATTAGTGTAGGAGGTGAAAGAAATGACAAACTCTAATAACAAAATGACAGTTCCAGGAGCAAAACAAGCTATCGAAAGAATGAAATATGAAATAGCTAACGAATTTGGTGTTAACTTAGGACCAGATGCTACTGCTAGAGCTAACGGATCAGTTGGTGGAGAAATTACTAAGAGATTAGTAAAATTAGCTCAAAACCAATTAAGCGGATCTAACTATCAATCTAAATAAGTATTCAAGAACATTAATTAATAAATATTAATGTTCTTTTCTTATTCTAATAATTGTACATAAAACAAAAGAGACTCCAAAGAGTCTCTTCCAAAAAGAATAAAAAGGGGTTGGCTAGTGTGATACTAGCACCAATTCGCTTAAAATTTGAATTGGTAGTTAATATAATAATGGAAGTTGTTATTTTTGTCAATACTAATTTTAAAAAAAATAAAAAAAAGTTTAAACGTGTTGTTTTTTGCATTAAATTATGGTATTCTTGTTATTGTAGAGGTGATATTCGTGGAGAAACATAAATTAGTTGGAACTATAATTGGAGTAATGGCATTTATTGCTTTAATAGCAGGAATTACATATGCGTGGTTTACATGGACTAGTGGAAATACTATATTAGGAGGTTCTACAGAATGTTTTACTATAAATTATGTAAATGGTCAAAATATATCTGGAGAAATTATATCTTCCGCTACTTATTCAGGAGGAAAAAAAACAACTGTTCAAATAGGAATATCACCATCTTGTAATATAGGAGGAACAGCAACTTTAAAATTAACTTCTGATAGTAGTGCAGGAACAGCAATAGATTTAACAAAAGGGGCTGTTAAATACGCTGTTTATAATGGCGATACAGAAGAAAAAAGCGGTAATGTAACTAAAGATACGATGGATTTAGCAACAGTAAATTTAACAAAGTCACAGGTAACATATACTATTTATGTATGGGTTGATGGAGCTGTTATAGATAATACTTATGTTGGAAAAACATATTCTGGTTATATCCATGCTTCAGCAGAACAAACTCATGAATAAATATCTTTTTAGATATTTTTTTTTATGATACAATATATATTGTGGTGATATTATATGGCTTATGTAAAATGTAATTTAAAAAGAACAATATATTTTAATGAGATAAATAGTTATACAGTAGCAGTAGTGAAAATAAAAGAAACAGACATTCCAGAGTTAGTTGATAAGCAACATATTCATATAGTAGGTACTTTACCAGAACTTAATTATCGTACAACATATAAGTTTAATGGAGAATATACAAAACATAATAAATATGGAGATCAATTAGAAGTAAGTACTTATGAAGTAGAAATCCCTACAAAAGAAGAAGAGTTAGTAGGTTTCTTATCTAGTGATATGTTTCCAATCGGAGAAGTAACTGCTAAAAAGATAGTAGATAAATTTAAAGATAAAACATTAGATATAATATTGAATGATAAAGATAAGTTAAAAGAAATACCTAGATTATCAGAAGAGAAAATTAATAAAATACATGATATATTAACTGATTATCAAGGATCTAGTAAAATAGTAATGGAAATGACTAGTTTAGGATTTAATAATAAAGAAGCAATGAATATACTTAAAAAATATGGAAATAGTTCTTTAGATAAAATAAAAGATAATATATATAATTTAATTGATGATATGGAATTTAGTTTTAATATAATTGATGACATAGCAAATAATATGGGAATTCTTAAAGATGATGATAGAAGAATAGAAGCTTTTATTATATATGCAATGAAAGAATTATGTTTTAATAATGGCGATACTTATTTGTATATGGATGATATATATAATTATATAAAAGATATAGATAAAGATAAGTTAGAAGAATTACTTATATTATTAAATAAAAAAGGTAAAATAGTAATAGATAATGATAAATATTATTTAAAAAGTTATTATGATGCAGAAGAATATATTACTTATAGATTATGTTATTTAAATGATATGAAAAAGAAAAAAATAAAAGATTTAGAAGATAGTATTAGTAGGTTAGAAAAAGCAAATCTTATTACTTATGATGATGTTCAAAAAGATGCAATTATGAAAGCTCTTAATAATAATTTAACTATAATAACTGGAGGACCAGGAACGGGGAAGACTACTATTATTAAAGCAATAGTATATTTGCTTAGACATGAACTAAAGGCAAAAGTAGATGATATAGCATTACTTGCTCCGACTGGTAGGGCTGCTAAAAAGATGATGGAGACTACTAATATTCCAGCGTTTACTATTCATAAATATTTAGGATGGGATAAAGAAAGAAATACTTTTATAGTAGACGAGTATAGTCCTAATCCTGAGAAATATATAATAATTGATGAAGTTAGTATGATTGATACTGTTCTTATGTCTTCTTTATTAAAGGGAACTAGAAGAGATATTAAATTAATTTTAGTAGGGGACTATTATCAACTTCCTAGTGTTGCACCAGGACAAGTGCTTAAAGATTTAATAGATAGTGATATGATTGACGTAATTAAGTTAAAAGCATTATATCGACAAGGAGAAGAATCTTATATACCAATACTGGCTACCGAGATAAAAGATAAAGATATTAGTGAAAGTTTTCTTATGAAGAAAGATGATTATAACTTTTTAAATTGTAGTAATGAAGAAGTTATGTTATACATAGAACAGATAGTATTAAAAGCAATAGAAAAGGGATACACAGATAAAGATATTCAAATACTTGCTCCAATGTATAAATCATTAAATGGAATAGATAATTTAAATAAACTATTACAAGGTATATTTAATAAGGAAGATGCTAAGAAAAATGAATTAGAATTTAGTGATGTAACATATAGAGTAGGAGATAAAGTATTACAGCTAGTAAATGATCCAGATAATAACGTTTATAATGGTGATATTGGTTATATTAGTGCTATTATTAATTCTAAGAAAAGTGCTAGTAAAAGAAATGAAATATGGGTAGACTTTGATGGTAATGTTGTTACTTATACACCAGATAAGTATATAAATATAAGACATGGTTACGCAATTAGTGTTCATAAAGCCCAAGGTAGTGAATTTCCAATGGTTATTATGCCAATAGTAAATTCTTTTAACAGAATGCTTTATAATAAACTTATATATACAGCAGTTACTAGAGCTAAAAAAGTACTTATGTTAGTAGGAGATCCTAGAGCATTTTTAAATGGTGTTAATAATGAAAGAGTAGAAATACGAAAGACTACTTTAAAAGATAAAATTATAAATAGATATTGTAATTTAGAAAAATAATGTATATTTATATAAAATTTCTTTATAATAATAATGGTATATTAATACCTCATATATTCTAAAGGAGATGATACTCGTGAAAATGAAATCAAGCATAGCTTTAATAATGGCCGGAGTAGGAGGAACATTATTGTATCAACAAGTAAAGAATGGTAATGTTCAAAAGATGATGAAAAAAATGATGAAAGCCGAAAAGAAAGCAATAGATAATTTAGAAGATATGATATAGTAAAAGTGGATACTTAGGTATCTGCTTTATTTTATATTTTATAATAAAAGTATAGATATTTATAGAAATATATGATATTATTTAATTATAGAGGTGAATTGATATGGAGAAACATAAGATAGTGGGAATGATAATTGGAATACTTGCTTTTGTGGCATTAGTTGCAGGTCTTACTTATGCTTGGTTTACATGGCAAAGTACTAATAATACTAATGTATCTTTTACGGTAGGAGGAGTAGATGTAACTTTTGATGCAGGAAGTGATATTACTAGTTCTAAATTAAGACCTGTTTCAAGTAAAGAAGTTGGGGTAACTAAAGGATATGCGATAGAGAAAGTAATTACTGCAAGTAGTACTATGACTTCATATTTAAATTTATATTTAACATTAGAAAATCTACCAGATGGACTTAAAGAAGAGAGTTTTGTATGGGAAATATATAAAGGGAATAATTTAATTACTAAAGGGAATTTTAAAAATAATAATCAAAATGATAAGCTAACTATAGCTAGCAATCAGAAAATTACAAGTATAACTACTACTTTTAAATTATATATATGGATAGATGGTAACCAAGCAAATCCAGATACTATGCAAAACCAAACGTTTAAGTTTGTGTTAAATGCAGATTCATCAGATCAACCGCCAGCAGATATTACACTAAACGAATTAGGATTAAGTGCAAACGATGGAACACCAGACTTTAATCAAGTGGCTACCACAGATGAAGGCATGTATACTGCAGAAGATGATCTTGGACCATCATACTATTTTAGAGGAGCTGTTGAAAATAATTATGTTAAATTTGCAAATTACTACTGGAGGATAATAAGGATTAATGGAGATGGTACTATTAGAATGATATATGATAGGACAAGTGCTCATGCGAATGGAGAGTCTAGTACAGATAGACAAGTTAGTACTATTGCATTTAATAGTAGCTATAATGATAATGCTTATGTTGGATATATGTATGGAACACCATCTTCTAATACTTATGCAGCAACACATGCCAATATTAATGATAGTACTATAAAGACTGCAAATGATAATTGGTATAAAACTAATATTGCAGATAGAGGATATAACAAATATGTAGCAGATGCTATATATTGCAATGATAGAAGTGTTTCAACAGGAACAGGGATAGGGACTGTTATAACAGATTATATGCTTAGAAATAGAATCATACAAAATAAAAAACCAAGTTTTAAATGTGTTCAAACATCTGATAGATTTGCTGTATCAACTATTTTAGGAAATGGAGATTTAACTTATCCAGTTGGGTTAATTAGCGCTGATGAACTTGTATTTGCCGGTGCACGCGATGGATCTACCAATAATAAATTTTATTTGTATAGTGGAAATAATTATTGGCAGTTAACTCCTACTTCTTTCTTTGCTGGTTGTACTCGTGTTTCCTATATCTCTTCTGAAGGATACTTCTCTAGCCAGTGTGTTTCAAACTATTTTGGGCTTCGCCCTGTGATTTCACTCAAACCTGATATCTCGTTTTCAGGTAATGGAACAATGAGCTCTCCATTTGAAATAGTTGTATAAAATATATTTATTAAAGAACTGATTAAATTTAATAACTTATAAATTTTAATAGATATTTATAAAAATATATGATATCTTTTATTATAGAGAGGTGGTTTGATATGGAGAAACATAAGGTAGTAGGGATGATAATTGGAACGCTTGCTTTTGTGGCATTAATTGCGGGTCTTACTTATGCATGGTATACATGGCAAAGTACTAATAATACTAATGTATCTTTTACGGTAGGAGGAGTAGATGTAACTTTTGATGCAGGAAGTGATATTACTAGTTCTAAATTAAGACCTGTTTCAAGTAAAGAAGTTGGAGTATTTAAAGGTTATGCAATAGAGAAAACAATTACCGCAAGTAGTGCTATGACATCATATTTAAATATATATTTAACGCTAACAACATTGCCTGATAACTTAAAAGATGAAAGCTTTGTATGGGAAATATATAAAGGAAGTGACTTAGTAAGCCAAGGTAATTTTAAAAATAATAATCAGGGTGATAAAATAACGATTGCTAGCAATCAGGAAATTACAAGTACAACTTCTACATATAAGTTATATATATGGATAGATGGTAATAAATCTAACCCAGAGACTATGCAAAATCAAACTTTTAAATTTACATTAAATGCTGATGCTACAGATCAAGCTCCATCAAACTAAAAAACTTTAAAGTGATACAAATAATATGTATTGCTTTTTGTTTGGAACATAAAAAATTGCTTGTAATTTAAATTTAATTATTATATAATTTATATATAACATAGAATAAAGGGTGATATTATGGCTAGTGAATCTTCTCAATTTAATTCAATATCTAATAAAGCGTCTATCGTTAAGGGTGATAAATATCGTTTTACAATTCTTACTGATAGATTAATTAGAATGGAATATAGTTCTAATGGAGTATTTGAAGATAGATCAACACAATTAGTAACGTTTAGAAATTTCACCCCAATTAATTTTTCAGTATCTGAAACTGAAACTTTACTAGAAATAAAAACAAATTATTATACATTAACATATGTTAAGAATAAACCTTTTATAGGTAACAAAATTTTAATTGGTAATACTTTGAAAGTTAAATTAAATAATAGTGATAGAGAGTGGTTTTTTAATAGCCCTGAAGTTAGAAACTTTGGTAGTATTAGTTATTCTCTTGATGATTATAATGGTAATTTAAAACTTGATAAAGGATTATATTCTGTAGATGGATTTGCTTCTTTAGATGATTCTAATTCTTATGTATTAAATAAAGAAAATGTTTTTGTTAAAAGAGATAACATAGAAACTGATGTTTATTTATTTTGTTATCGTAGAGATTTTGGTTTGTGCTTAAAAGATTATTATGAATTAACAGGATATCCTTCACTTATACCAAGATATGCTTTAGGAAATTGGTGGTATAAAAATGATAAATATAGTAGTGATGATATATATAATTTAATAAATAAATTTAATGATAATCAAATTCCTGTTTCTATATTAGTATTAGGAGATAAATGGCATAATAATGTTAACAATTATACTTTTGATAATAGTTTAATTAATATAAATAGTGTATCTAATTTTTTAAAAAGCAAAGATATTAAATTGTCTGTTAAATTAAATCCGGAATTAGGAGTATCTACATCTGATATGTTATATCCACTGATGAGTAAATATTTGGGAGCAACTAATCAAATATCTTTACTTCCGCTTGATATGTCTAGGTTACCTTTATATTTTAATTTAATTGTAAAACCATTACAAAATTTAGGAGTAACATTTTTTAATATAGGTTACAATGATAAAAATAATATAAATAATTTATGGTTACTTAATCATTATCATTATACAGAAATTCCTTTATCTTTAAGAACTAGGGGCTTGATTCTTTCTAGAAATAGTAAAATAGCTGCTCATAGGTATCCTGTTATATATACAGGTAGAACTAATGCCAGCTGGGATACTATTAATATCCTCCCTTATTATAATTTATCAGCTTCTAATATGGGTATTAGTTTTATAGCTCATGCACTAGGAGGATTTCACGGAGGAATTGAAAGTAGTGAACTTTATATTAGATATATACAATTAGGAACCTTTAGTCCAATATTTTTACTTGCAAGTGATGGTGGTAAATACTATAAAAGGGAACCTTGGAGATGGAATCAAATGCATCTTGGAGTAATTAGGCAGTATATGCAATTAAGACATAGACTCATTCCATATTTGTATAGTGAAAGTTATTCTTATCATAAAATTGGTTCTCCATTAATGCAACCATTTTATTATAAATATCCTAAAATATATGATGAACCATTATATAAAAATCAGTATTTTTTTGGAAGTGAAATGTTTATTGCTCCTATTACTAAAAAGAAAAATACTATTATGAATAGAGTGGTTCAAAGAATTTTTGTTCCTAGTGGTACATGGTATGATTTTATGACTGGTAAAAAGTATCCAGGAAATAAGTATTATATGAGTTTTTACAAGATCGAAGATTATCCAGTATTTTGTAAAGCTGGAGCTATCATACCTCTTTCTAATGATAATGGTGTTAATAATCCATTAAATTTAGAAGTTCATATATTCCCAGGAGAAAATAATACATATAATATGTATGAAGATGATGGTATTACTTTTAATTATCAAAATGGCGAATATTTAATTACAAATTTTGAATATAAATATGAAAAAGATAATTATACATTATATGTTAAACCACTTGAAGGAAGAAATATAAATGTAAATAATCGTAATTATAAATTTAGATTCAGGAATATTAAACAATGTATTGCTACAGTAACATTAAATGGTAATCAAATTCCAACAAAATCATATATAGAAAATAACGATTTTATAGTAGAAATTAATAATGTATCGATAATGAGTAATTTAATTATCAATTGTAAAGGTAATGATATAGAAGTAGAACCTGTAAATTTAATTAACAATGATATTGCTTATATAATAGATGATTTAGAAATAGAAACTACTTTAAAAGAAAAAGCGGATGCTATTATGTTTAGTGACATGAGTATTAGCAAGAAAAGAATTGAAATTAAAAAATTAAAAAAATATAAGTTAGAACCAAAATTTATAACTTTATTTTTAAAATTACTTGAGTATATAAAAGAAGTATAGTATAATAACATAAAAACGCAGAAAAGAAGTAGTAATAATTTAATTCTTTTACAGAGAATAAGTGGTTGGTGGAAACTTATAAAGAATAATTATGAACTTATCTTTTTAGTTGTCTTAATGACCGGGTGATACCGTTATAAAATAAAGTAATAAGGTAGGATGGTACCGCGTATATACGCTCCTAGAAATAGGGCGTATTTTTTTTACAAGGAGGAATTATGCTAAATAATGGAATAATAGGAATTATACTAGAATATTTAATAGTATTTATAACAATTTTTATAATTAGTTATTTTGTTTATGTAAGAAATAAGAAAAAATTAAATAAAAAAAAGGCTCCTATAGAGCTATGTTATGTAGTAAATATGTATAGGTTAGATATAAAGAAAATAAATTATAAAAAGTTCTTGTGGATATATTCTTTTATAAATACATTTATTGTATCTACAATATATATTATAGTAGTATATTTAGTTGATGGCTTTTTATGGCAAATAATTATAGGTATGGTATTGTTAGTATTACTTATTATAATATGCTATGGATTACTTGGAAGATATTATCAAAAGAAAGAAGGAATAGACAATGTATAATTTTAAAAGTATAGAAGAAAAATGGCAAAAATATTGGGAAGAAAATGATACGTTTAAGACTGGAGAAGACTATAGTAAAAAGAAATTTTATGGCTTAGTAGAATTCCCTTATCCGTCAGGAGCAGGTATGCATGTTGGACATATTAAAGCATATTCAGGACTTGAAGTAATTTCTAGAAAAAGAAGAATGGAAGGATATAATGTATTATTTCCAATTGGATTTGATGCATTTGGACTTCCGACAGAAAACTATGCAATTAAGACAAATATTCATCCAAGAATAGTTACTGATAATAATATAAAGAATTTTACTAATCAGTTAAAAAGAGTAGGTTTTTCATTTGATTATTCTAGAGCAATAGATACAACTAATGAAAATTATTATAAGTGGACTCAATGGATATTCTTAAAATTGTTTGAACATGGACTAGCATTTCGTGATAAAACTTTAGTTAATTATTGTCCATCTTGTAAAGTTGTTTTATCTAATGAAGATTCACAAGGTGGCAAGTGTGATATATGTCATAATGAAGTTGTTCAAAAGGAAAAAGATGTATGGTATTTAAGAATTACAGAGTATGCAGATAAGTTACTTGAAGGACTTAAAGATGTTGATTATTTACCAAGAGTTAAATTACAACAAGAAAATTGGATAGGTAAGTCAACTGGAGCATTTGTTACTTTTGATGTTGAAAATGTAGAAGATAAATTAAAAGTATATACAACTAGACCTGATACTTTATTTGGAGTTACTTTTATGGTTATAGCTCCTGAACATCCATTAATAGATAAGAATAAAGATATTATTGAAAATATGGATGAAATATATAAGTATAGAGAAGAAGCTAGTAAGAAGACAGAATTTGAAAGAACACAATTAGTTAAAGATAAAACAGGAGTACTTATTAAAGGTATTAAGGGAATTAATCCTGTTAATGGTAAGAGTGTACCTATTTATATATCTGATTATGTAATGATGGGATATGGAACAGGGGCTATTATGGCTGTACCTGCACATGATGATAGAGATTATGATTTTGCTAAAAAGTTTAATATTGATGTTATTCCTGTAATTAAGAATCCTAGTGATGATACAATTCCTCATGTAGGAGACGGAATAATGATTAACTCTGAATTCTTAAACGGAATAGATAATAAAAAAGATGCTATTAGTAAGATGATAGAATTCTTAAAGAAAAAAGGCATTGGAGAAGCTGCTACTCAATATAAGATGAAAGATTGGGCATTTAATAGACAAAGATATTGGGGAGAACCTATTCCGATTGTTCATTGTGAACATTGTGGTAATGTGGCTGTACCTTATGAAGAGTTACCTTTAAGACTTCCTAAAATAGATAATTTTGCTCCAGGAACTGATGGAGAAAGTCCACTTGCTAAAATAGATAGTTTTGTTAATTGCAAATGCCCTAAATGTGGAAGAGACGCTAAAAGAGAAACTGATACTATGCCGCAATGGGCAGGATCTTCTTGGTATTATTTAAGATATATTGATCCACATAATGATAATGAACTAGCAAGTATGGATAAATTAAAATATTGGTTACCGGTTGATTGGTATAATGGTGGTATGGAACATGTAACAAGACACGTTATATATTCAAGGTTTTGGCATCATTTCTTATATGATATTGGGGTAGTTCCTACTAAAGAACCTTATGCTAAAAGAACTGCTCAAGGTTTAATCCTTGGACCTGATGGAGATAAAATGAGTAAGAGTAAAGGAAATGTAGTAGACCCTAATGAAGTAGTAGACATATATGGAGCAGATGTCCTTAGAACTTATATCTTATTTATGGGTGACTATGCGCTTGATTGCCCTTGGAATGATAATGCAATTAAGGGTGTAAGTAGATTTTTGGATAAAATATATAATTTAAAAGATAAATTAAATGATAAAGAAGGATATACAAAAGAATTAGAAATAATAATTAATAAAACAATTAAGAAAGTAAGTGAAGACTATGAAGCAATGAAATATAATACTGCTATATCTGAACTTATGAAACTTGTAAATAGTTATACTGATGTTAGCAGTATATCAAAAGAAGATTATATGGTTTTAATTAAATTATTGCATCCAGTTGCACCACATATAACTGAAGAATTAAATGAGATATTAGGCAATAAAAAACTTGTAGAAAATTCTAGTTGGCCTAAATATGATGAAGATAAAATAGTAGATGATTTTATTTCAATCGCGGTACAAGTCAATGGTAAAGTAAGAGATACAATTAAAATTAAAACAAATGAAACAAAGGAAAATGTTGAAAAAGCAGCGCTAGAAGCAAATAATGTTTTAAAACATACTGAAGGGAAAGAAATTGTTAAAATAATTGTTGTACCAAATAAGATTGTTAACATTGTCGTAAAATAAAGCTCAATTGCAAAAGTAAATTCCACTTTGAATAAGTAAATTCCACATTAGAGATGAAAAATTACTATAATTTTTAAA
>CALVSD010000015.1 GCA_944358805.1 uncultured Bacilli bacterium | reverse complement strand
TATTTTAGCATATAAAAATGTAGGAAAACCGACAAAATAATTTACCGAATTCCTACATTTTATTTTACCATTTACATGGTGGACAAATAATTAATAAGCACATGAAATTTTTCGCTATATTTCCTTTTATAGTAGTTAGCACACAAACTACACATCCTTGAATTATTAATATTTGTAATATTTTGCTGTTTTTCCGTTTAAAACTTCATATCTATATTTTGTTGTCCAAACTATATGATACTGAATATCATATTAGGTAAGCATTCCTTTTTTCACCCAAATTCCATCCTTTGGCTAACTATATAGCCCAAAACAATCAATTTATTTGCTAGTTATAAAAGAAATCTACACACTAAAACACAAATCCTAAAAGCTTTGTTTTAGCATAATCAATAATCATAAGTTGTTTTTTTAGAAATTATCATAATTTATATATAATTTTTCTATTAACTTTTTAAGTTTTTTTTTGTTTAAATTAATTAATATAAAATTTTTCTCCTTGGTTATTTTTAAACTTTAATATATTATCTATTATTTCTGTTTCATTATCTATTTCATTTTCAGGAATACTATTATAAATGTTTATTAAATCTTTAACTACTTTATCATATGTATTAGAAAGATTTATATCATTATTTATAATTAATAATATATTATATAATCTTTTAAACTTAATCTTTGAATTAACTGGATCTATTATAGGCCTTTCTAATACTGCTATTTTCTTTAATTTGTCAATTGGTATGTCATTATATTCATTCTTTATATCATTGCATACTTCATTTATTCGATCTTCTATTTCTAAATTACCATTATATTTATATTTCATATTATTTACCTCTACCTTTTTTCTTTTTTATATTTTCATATGATTCCATTAAATATATATCAGATTCTCCATATATTAAGTCATCTAAATACCAGTTTAATATATTTGCGAATATACTATTAAGTCCTCTTACTCCTTTATCTAATTTTACTGCTTCTTCGGCGACTGACTCTATAAATGGTGAATATGGTGAAGTTATCACATTTTTTCCATGAATAGAACATGATACTATGAAATTAGTTAAAGGACTTATTTTAGAATCATTTAAAATATTTATATATTCTTCTTTAGTATACTTTCGCATATAATGATATATTTCAATTCTACCTAACAATTCACTTTCATATCCTTTACTAATTGCTTCTTTTATATCTTCATCTGAATAATTCATATCATACTCTGTTATATCTTGGAAAGCGCCTGCTAATATAAACGTTACCCTTGATGGATCAAATATAATTTCACCCTTTTTAGTATATAATTCTACTTCTTTTCCTTCTAAATATGATAACAATTCTTGTTGTAGTGCTCTTTTAAATCCTTCATCATGTACATCATCATTTATTCTTAGTTTATCAAATTCATCTAATATAATAATTCCTTCTTCTGCTTTTTTTACATTACCATTTGCTGCTTCTATTAATTTTTTGAATATGTCTTTCAAATCTAATCCTTTATACCCTGCTTGAGTATAACCTGCAGACAACGAAGCACTAGTAAAAGGTACATTAAAACTTTTGGCCAGATCACTAACAATAGCAGTTTTCCCTCCACCAGTTGAAGATATTAACAAAATAGTACTAATGTTATCTCTTATAGTTTTACTATCTTTTACTGATTTCATTATTTTTCTTCCGTGGTAAATATTATTAGCAAGCATTCTAACTGTTTGCTCTCTTGCTACATATTTACTACTAAGATCACTCACTAATGATTTTAATTCTTCTAATCCTTCTAAATCAGGTCTTAACATATTCGCTTTATCTTCGCTTTTAGAGCTTTCTCTTTTTGTTTTTTCATGTATATAATTTAATTTGCCTTGTGCATTTTCAATCATAATTAAATATCTTTTTTTATTTTTACTACTAACATTTTGTTCACTACATAGTTTTTTACATTTATCTATTACTTTTGCATATAACGCTTTGGCTTTGTCTAAATCTTCACTTATTTTTTTACTTTCTTCAAACATCTCTGCTAATGTCAACATTGCGTCTAACGCATCTAGTTCTATAGACTTTTTATATAACCAATTTAGCATTTCTTCGTCTATGTTTTTTCCAACATATGAATTAACTAACAAAGATAATCCATCCACATCTCCCATTTCTACTGCCTTCTTATATAAATCTTGAGGATTTCTATAGTCATCATATCCTAAGTACCATGCTTCAGAATACATTTTCCCTAACTCAATTAAAAATTTAGAACTTTTAAATTTTATTACTTGTTCATATAGTTCTTTCGCTTCCTTATCATCTAAAGTTATTCCATTCATGCCATACATAATCCTTAAATTTTTTAGTCCATTAAAATCATTTAAATATATAGCTTTGATAAATAATTTTTTAGCTTTTGTAAAGTCTTTGGCAATGCAATAATCTCCATAGCTATACATTAATCCTAAAGTACACATTGCTTCAGTATTACCCATTTCTACTGCACGTTTATACCAATAGACATCTTTTCCATGACGTCTTGAATGACGATAAAAATCTCCAAGCCTACACATCGCTTCAGCATTACCTAAATTTGCAGCATTTTTATATAACTCTTCTACCCTTTTCTCAGGAAAATCAAACACATCTTTGAATTTTTTTGCATCATATAAATGATTTTCATACATATAAGCAAGTTTTACCATAGCTTCTACATTACCTAAATTTACAGCTGTTTCATATAACTCAATTGCCTTATTAAATAACTCTTGAGATTCTTCTTTCTTTGAATTAGATAGATTTTCTTCTATTTTAGATTGCTCATCTTCTCTCATATTTTTGCCAAGGCTTTGATACCAATCTGCTAAAAAAAGCATTGCATCAATATTACATAACACTACTGCTTCATTTAATAGTTGAAAAGCTATATCGATATTTTCTCCTACTTCGTTACCTTTAATATACTCTAAGGCTAAATCATACATCGCTTTATCGTCGTTTTGTTCCACTAGTTCTTCTAATCTTCTTATTTTATCATCCATTATATACACCTCTACTTACTAATATTTTATAATATTTTTAATAATTAATCAATTAATACAAACAAAAACTCTTGGAACACGCCTAGAGAAGTCAATCATATGTATTAGAAAGATTTATATCATTATTTATAATTAATAATATATTATATAATCTTTTAAACTTAATCTTTGAATTAACTGGATCTATTATAGGCCTTTCTAATACTGCTATTTTCTTTAATTTGTCAATTGGTATGTCATTATATTCATTCTTTATATCATTGCATACTTCATTTATTCGATCTTCTATTTCTAAATTACCATTATATTTATATTTCATATTATTTACCTCTACCTTTTTTCTTTTTTATATTTTCATATGATTCCATTAAATATATATCAGATTCTCCATATATTAAGTCATCTAAATACCAGTTTAATATATTTGCGAATATACTATTAAGTCCTCTTACTCCTTTATCTAATTTTACTGCTTCTTCGGCGACTGACTCTATAAATGGTGAATATGGTGAAGTTATCACATTTTTTCCATGAATAGAACATGATACTATGAAATTAGTTAAAGGACTTATTTTAGAATCATTTAAAATATTTATATATTCTTCTTTAGTATACTTTCGCATATAATGATATATTTCAATTCTACCTAACAATTCACTTTCATATCCTTTACTAATTGCTTCTTTTATATCTTCATCTGAATAATTCATATCATACTCTGTTATATCTTGGAAAGCGCCTGCTAATATAAATGTTAATTTTAATGTATTAAAGGTAGTTGGTCCACCTTTCGTATCTAATTGTACTTCTCTTCCTTCTAAATAAGATAATAATTCTTGTTGTAATGCTCTTTTAAATTCTTCATCATGAGCGTCTTCCTTTGTTCTTATTTTATCAAATTCATCTAATATAATAATTCCTTCTTGAGCTTTTTCTACATCTCCATCGGCAGCATTTATTAACTTCTTAAAAATATCTTGTAAACTTAATCCTACATATCCTGCTTGAGTATAACCTGCAGATAATGAAACACTAGTAAATGGTACATCAAACTCTTTAGCCAAATCACTTATAATTGCTGTTTTGCCTCCACCAGTTGAAGATATTAATAAAATAGTACTAATGTTATCTCTTATAGTTTTACTATCTTTTACTGATTTCATTATTTTTCTTCCGTGGTAAATATTATTAGCAAGCATTCTAACTGTTTGCTCTCTTGCTACATATTTACTACTAAGATCACTTACTAATCTTTTTAATCTTTCTACATCTTCATTTACTTTAGGTTTAGAGATTACATCTTTTGGTAATTCTTCTTCATCTGTTTTATCTGAAGATTCAATAGCATCAACAACTTTTGCATCTACTAATATTATATACATTTCAATATATTTAATATTATCTAAGTAATATTTATCTTTATTTTGTTGATATAATTTTTCATATTTTACTTTTGCATCACTAAATAATTGTCTAGACTTTTTATAATCTTGCGATACATCTTTACCCAAAAAATACATAGTTCCTAATTTAATCATTGAAGAAGTATTTTCTAAAATTATTGCGTGTTCAAATAAATCTAGCGCTTTTTCTATATCTTTTTCTACACCTCTTCCATCACAATATCTTATCCCCAATTCATACATTGCTTTATCATCATTTTGTTTAACAAGTTCTTCTAATTCTTCTATTGATTTATCTTCATAGTTTATTCCTTTTGGATTAACATGTTCATTTATTTTTTTTAATTTATCCAAATTTTGTTTTGCTTTTACATTACCCAAGTTAGACGCTTTTTTACAATATTCTAAAGCTTTTCCAAAATTCATTTTTACACCATAACCGTTTTCATACATATTAGCAATCATATACATTGCATCTGAATTACCTAATTCTGATGATTTTTCAAACCAATTAAAGGCTTCTAAGTAATCGCTTTTTACTCCGTCTCCTTCAAAATAAATATTTCCTAATTGATACATTGATTTAGCATCACCAAGATTTGCTGCCTTTTTATATAATTCTATAGCTTCTTCAATGTTATCAAATCCACCTAATGCATATTGATAAATATATGCTAAATTATACATTGCTTTAACGTTACCTAACTCTATTGCTTTTTTATAATATTCTACTGCTTTTTCATAACTAGGTTCTACACCAAATCCTTTTACATTCATGTATCCTAATTGATATAATGATTCTGAATCTCCTAAGTTTGCTGATTGTTCAAACCATTTGTATGCTTCATTATAATCTTTTTCTACACCTTTTCCATCATAATATCTTAAACCAAGTTCATGTATTGCTTTGTCATCATTTTGTTTAACAAGTTCTTCTAATTCTTCTATTGTTTTATCTTCATAATTTATTTTATCATTATTATTTTTTCGTTCTTCTTCTATTTTTTTATTTATCCTATCTATATGTTCTTTTGCATTTTTATTTCCCGCTTTATAAGCTTCTTCATACCATTTTTTCGCCTGTCCATGATCTTGTAATACTGCTTGTCCATACTCATACATTGCTCCTAAATTAACCATTGCAATGTCACATCCTAATATTGCTGATTGTTCAAACCGTTCTTTAGCTTTACTATAATCTTGAGAAACACCTTGGCCAAAATAATACATAATTCCTAAATTATTCATTGCACCAGCATTTCCTAAATTTGTTGCTTCTTCATATAACTCTTGGGCTTTTTCAAAATTTTGAAGAACTCCTTTACCAGTTTGATACATCTCTCCTAACCTAGTCATTGCATCAGCATCACCTTGTTTAACTAATTCTTCTAATCTTTTTACTTCATCATCCATTGTATACACCTCGCTTTACAATATTTTATAATATTTTTAGTAATTAATCAACTTAGAAAAATAAAAATCCACGTCTAAAATCCACGTCTAAAGGCGTGGTTTTTATCATTGGCCTATAAGGCCTATTACTGGCAGCCCACATTTGTGGGCTTTTTAATACGCCAATCGCCTTTGCAACTATTACTTACCCGTAAACGGGTCTTTATATTCTTTTAAACTTCTCTTATCTTTTATTTGATCTTCAAGTTCTTGATTTTGAATATATTTTTTTATTGTATTTTTGTTCATACCTACGGTACTCACAAAATAACCTTCAGCCCAAAAATGTCTATTTCCATAGTTGTATTTTAAATTTGCATGTTCTTCAAATATCTTTAAGCTACTTTTACCTTTTAAATATCCCATAAAAGATGATATACTTATTTTAGGTGGAATTTTTACAAGCATATGAATATGGTCTGGACAAGCATTTGCTTCTACAATTTCCACTCCTTTATAATCACATAGTCTTCTTAAGTATTTCCCAATATCTCTTCTTAATTTGTTATATATTGCTTTTCGTCTATATTTTGGTATGAAGACTATGTGATATTGGCAATCCCATTTAGTATGAGATAATGAACTTACATCGTCATTTTTAAATCTCATTGGTTTTCTCCTCCTTTTGATTTTTATTAGCGGTTTGGCGTACCACTTTTATTATATCAAAGAGAGGAGAAAGTGCATATAAATGCTATCGCTTTTTCAGTTCTCACGTGCATAGCACGTGGTTTTATTCGATCGTCAATTCTTTCCGAGCAAATTAAAACTCTTGGAATGCATCCAAAAGTTTTATTCTTAACTATTTTTTACTTTTTCTTTAATTTCTGCTAGTAACGTTGGAATGTCATCAGTTTTAGTTCCACCACCTTGAGCGTAGTTTTTATTTCCTCCACCATTACCAGAACATTTAATTGCTAAATCTTTGATAATAGAGCCACAATTAATATTATCATTACTGATAGTACTCTTACAAATAAAGTTTGCATTATTACTACCAACATTAGCAAGAAGTACAAATGAATTAGGTACTTTATTACTAATTGCATCCACTACTTGTTTTAAAACAGGAACTTCATAGTTTTCAGTAATAGCAATAATTATATTCATACCATTTACTTCTTCTTTACTATCAATAAATGCATCTATGTTACTTACTGATTTTTCTGCTTTTTTAGTCATATACTCTTTTTCAAGATTTTTAACTCCTAATTTTAAGTTTTCTATTTCTTCTTTATTTTGAACTATATCTTTATAACTATGTGGAGCATCATTATTAATATTAAAATTAAAGTTTAAAGTAATTCCTACTTCTTCTGCTTCTGTTACTATTTTCTTGGCTTTTTCAAGTAACTTCATCATTTCTTCATTATATGGTTTAATTGCTTCAAATAACATTCTTTCAATATTAGTATCAGTAGTAGCTTCTATTCTAAAAGTATCTGCTCCTTTATTTTCAACACTAATAATTGCAAATCTTTTTAATTCACTAGTATTCTTAACATGAGTACCACCACATAATTCAATAGAATTACCCATAGTAACAACTCTTACAATATCACCATATTTATCTTCAAATAAAGCCATTGCTCCTTTTTGTTTTGCTTCATCTAATTTCATATATTCAATTGTAACAGGACTAGCTGCCTCTATTTTTTCATTTACCATAGACTCTAATTTAATAATTAATTCATCACTTAATCTTCCATGATAAGTAAAATCTAATCTAAAACTATTTTCATCTACTTTACTTCCTGCTTGAAGAACATTATTACCAAGAAGTTCTTGTAAAGACTTATGAAGTAAATGAACACCACTATGATTCTTTTCAATTGCTTCTCTTTTTTCTTCAAGAACATGTGTAAGTATTTCTTCTCCCTTAGATACTGTTCCTTCTAATATATGAACATATAATAAATGTTGTTTATTTGGAGCCTTAATTACATCTAATACTTCTGCTTTAAAGTTATCACTCTTTAAGTAACCTGTATCTGAGACTTGTCCACCACTTTCTGCATAAAATGGATTTTCTTCCAATATTAAGTATCCTTCATCACTTAAACTATCAACAAATTCATTATCTTTCATAATGGCTAATACTTTTGTTTTTAATCCTAGTTTTTCATAACCTACAAATTTACTTTCTTCTGTATAATTAATTAATGCTTCATTTTGTAAATTCATACTAGATTCTACTTTACGACTACTTCTTGCCATTTCTTTTTGAGCAGCCATATATTTTTCAAATCCTTGTTCATCTACTGTAAATCCTTTTTCCATTGCACATTCTTTAGTTAAATCAATTGGAAATCCATAAGTATCATATAATTTAAATGCATCTATTCCACTTATTACTTTATCCTTGTTAGTATTAAATATTTCTTCTAATCTTTTTTCTCCAGAAATAAGAGTCTTTTGGAATAATTCTTCCTCTTTAGTAACTAACTCTTTTATTCTTTCTTTATTACTATTAAGGTCTGGATATACTGTTACATATTTGTTTATAACTACATCTACTAAACCAGCCATAAATGAATGACTTATACCTAACTTTTTACCCATTCTAACAGCTCTTCTAAGTAGTCTTCTAAGAACGTATCCTCTTCCATAATTTTCAAAAGTAGCACCATCAGATATTGCAAAAACTAAGGTACGTACATGGTCTGCTATTACTTTAAATTCCATTTGTCCAGTATATTCTATTTGTGATAATTCACTAATAGCATTCATTATAGGCATAAATAAATCTGTTTCATAGTTAGTCTCAGTTTCTTGCATAATACAAGCCATTCTCTCTACACCCATACCTGTATCGATGTTTTTACTAGGAAGTTCTTCATATTCGCTTCTAGGAACACCTGCTTTAGCATTAAATTGACTAAATACATTATTCCATATTTCTATATATCTATCATTTTCTATTTCTTCTTGAAGTAACTTAATACCTAATTTTTGGGGATCATATTTTTCCCCTCTATCATAAAATATCTCACTATCTGGTCCAGAAGGTCCTTCACCAATTTCCCAATAATTACCTTCTAATTTAATTATATGAGAAGGATCTATACCTAAACTTGCCCATAAGTTATTTGCTTCTATATCATCTGGATATACTGTTACATATAATTTATCTATATCAAAGCCAAAATATTCAGGGCTAGTTAAAAGTTCAAAAGCCATAGTTAATGCTTCTTTTTTAAAGTAGTCTCCAATAGAGAAATTACCTAACATTTGGAAGAAAGTATGGTGTCTTGCAGTCTTTCCTACTTCTTCTATATCCCCTGTTCTAATACATTTTTGACAACTAACAAGTCTTCTATTACTAGGAACTTCTGTTCCATCAAAATATTTTTTAAGTGGTGTTACACCAGCATTTATCCATAATATTGATGGATCATTGTGAGGTATTAATGATGCACTTTCTACTTCAGTATGTCCATTTTTCTTAAAATAATCTATATAAGTTCTAATTATTTCTTCACTATTCATTCTCTTCATTATTTTCCACATCCTTTATTATTTCATTAAGTCTTTCTTTATATTCTAAGGTAGTACCATTATTAAATATGTAATAATCTGCGTATCCTATAGGTCCACCTTTAGCAATATTTTCTATTTCTGATATATCTCTACTATTTGCTTCTATATTAGTAAGAGGTCTTATTTCTCTTATCTTAAGTCTTTCATATCTAATTTTTTTATCTACCACTATGCTTATTATTTTTAGTTTATCCCCAAGTTCATCTTTTAATACTTTTGCTTCATCCCAAGAATATACTCCGTCTAAAACTACATCATTATCAATTGATAATTCTTTTATTCTAGGTAAAAGTATTATTGCAAATGCAGCCATACCTAATTCTTTTCTTAAGTTTTCTCTTACCTTTTTTTCATTTTCTGGATTAACTTCAAGATTTAATTCTTTTAGTTTTTCCATAGTAACGCCACCAAAATATACTTTTTTATATCCTATACTTTCTAAATAATCTGATGCGATAGATTTACCACTACCACACATTCCTACAATTGCAAATATTTTCTTTTTCATATTTTTCCTCCTTTTAATGAAAAAAAGATTATATATATAGGAACGAATAATCGTGGTACCATCCTATTTCATATATAATCTTATATACCTTTATAATTATTAACGGAATTACCCGGTGAGTATTAATCACACTAAAAAGTAGCTTTCAGTTAAATTATTTATCTAATTTCCACCAACATAGATTCTCTATATAATAATATTTAACTTACTCATCTTTTTTTCGCTTTTTTAACACTATTTAATTCTAACATAAGTTAATTATTATTTCAATATTTTTTTATAACAATTAAAAAAGAATAACTACTTAATCGTTATTCTAATTTTAATTTTTGTTGTTTTTGGTTCATATGTTGCTCTTAATTCATCACCAGTAACTTCTATTTCTACTTCATGATCACCTTCACCATACTTAGATAAATCCACTATTGCTTTAATATTTGAAGCATCTATGGAATCTATAACTTCTTGAGTTCCTTTAACTATTACTGATATCTTACTTGAATTTTCCCCTAAAGCAACTGCCTTAAAATTAGGATTTAAATTAATTGTTTCTATATATACATCTTTTATTTCTTTGCTAACCTCTGTTCCTAGTGAAACACTAATTTGAGCATCAGTTTCAGAAATATCTCTTACACCCTGTGGTTTACTTATTTTTACATCAAATGTTTTGTCTTCAGAAAGACCATTTACATCTATTTCAATTGGAATATATTGTAAATCTTCTAATATACTTTCTTCTCCATATACAGTCACCTTACTAACTGATGATGTCATAGAACTAATTGCCTTACCAAATGCTACTGTACCTTTTGGAATTACTTTAATTGGAACCTCTTTACTTGGTGAAACAATACTAACTGTAGCTGTTACTTTATTTGGTACAATTTCTACATCAACAACATTACCATCATTATCATAAGCCACTAATTTAACATCGTCTAATGTTATAACTCCAACCTTAGGATCTATTATATTTTTTATATCTACTAAAGCTTTTACTGTAGATACTTTTTCTAAAGTATGTTCTGCACCTTTAATAATTACTTCTTCTTGATCAATTGTTACATTTTGAACTGCAAGTTTTGAATCTAATGAGCTCTTATTTAACACATCGACATCAACATTTACTGTTTTAGATACTTTTGGATATATAATAACAGTAACACTAGAAGGATCTAACTTGTAATTAACAGAATTAATTGTACTATCATATTTTAAATTGACTTTATGAGTTCCTTCTTTATAATTGGTTAAATCCACTTTTACTGTACCAGATGCTAATTGCTTAGCTAAATATAATTCAGCAGTACCTCCAATCATTGTAACATCTACTGTTTCAGGAAGTCCTTCTACGACATAAGCTTCCCTATTATAAGTAGCCTCTACTTTTTGATCATATAACACTTCTGCTGAAGAATCTACTAATATAATACTTTTGCTATCTACTACAAAGAAAAAACCAATTGCTAATACTAGAGACAATATTATAAGTGTGTTTTTTCTAGTTAACCATCTTTCAAAATTTCCTGTTTTAGCACCTGTTTTTTCGCTTAAAAACAAAACAAATTTGGTGATTGGAGTAACGATATGTCTATCAATCCATTTAAATATTAATCTAAAGACTGCGGCAAGTGTTCTACCAATATTCTTAAGCATTTTCATCCTGACTTACCTCCTCTTCAAATTCATCATCCAATAAAATCTCCTTCTTAGGTTTTAATTCCTCTATTAACATCATTCTCGCATCATCAAGAGATAAATTGTAATTTAAAACTCCACCTACTGCTATAGAAATCTTACCAGTTTCTTCAGATACAACTAAAGAAATACAATCTGATTCTTCACTTATCCCTATCGCAGCCCTATGACGTGTTCCTAATCTTTTATTTATTTTACTATTTATACTAATTGGGAATACTGCTCCGGCACTAGTTATTTTATTACCCTCAATAATTACTCCACCATCATGAAGAGGATTTCTTGGGAAAAAGATTGATATTAATAATTCAGATGAAATATCTGCATATATCTTTTTGCTTCTTTCAATATAGTCATTCAAACTTACATCTCTTTCAATAACTATTAATGCCCCAATTCTAGATTTTCTTAAATATTCAACTGCATTCATTATTTCATATACTAATTTTTCTCTTTCGTCAAGTGTCAATATTTTATGTCTTCCCAACAATTGATTTCGACCGATATGTTCAAGTATGTTTCTAATTTCCGGTTGAAATACTATTATCAGTGCGAGCGGTCCCCACATAATTACATATTCAAGAATCAATCCTATTGTAACCAAATTAAAGAAATCACTTACCAATTTTAAAACTATAATAAATAAAACTCCCTTAAAGAGTAAAATCATCTTTACATTATTCTTTAAACTTTTCAATATAAAATATATTATCATCCATACTAATGATATATCTATTAATTTTTGTAACATTAGTAACACACTATTTAATGTCATTGTAACACCCTCTCTATTTAACATTATATCAAATTTTTTTATAAAAAAAAACTAGAAATTTGTATTTTTTAGTTTTTTACATTTTTAAATATTCTTCTATAACTTCAATAGTATCATTTACAACATTTTTTCTTGTTGCAAATTCTAATGCTTCATTTAATATATTTAACACCTTATCTCTATGAATATATTGTATTTCAAAGTTACCTTCTCTTTCATCTTCCGTTAAATTTAAATTATCTATATTAGGAATTAAGTCCATCTTATAACTATAATAATTAGCTATATATAATGAATTTACATCATCACTTGGATAATCTTTAATAAAATATTTAATTGTTACAAATGGAATTAATTTATTAAAGTTAATATCAACTCCGGCTTCTTCTAATAATTCTCTATGTAAACATTCCATATCACTTTCATCATTATCAACATGACCTCCAAGCAAGTAATAATTATTGTGGCAAAAACATAGTAATACTTCATTATTAGAGTTTTCAATAACTACTTTTGCTCTTTTAACAACTCTATTTATTTCAGTTTCTTTTATACTATCATCATTATATATTATAGTTACTGGACTAATTAATTTTATTTCTATACCTAATACCCCATATTTATCTTGTTCTTCTTTAGAATAATATTTTTCCATATCTTTATAACTAACTTCTTCATTATAATTATACCCTAAAGATACTTTATCAAAATGTTTATATAACTCTGCAAAACTATTATATTTATGTATTTTTATTACTTTAGTTTTAATTATTTCTGCATTTTTTCTATTTTCAAATAAAATTATATCGTTTTCTTTTATAATGCTTCTTTTTTCATCATTAAGTCTTAATTCAATAGTTTTAGTCCCATTTTTTATAAGTTCAAATGGTTCATTATGTAATCTCATATTATGTATCATTTTCGTCACCTTCTTCATAATTCCATAAACCTAATTTACCTTTAATATATATAGGTTTATCGTATTTCTTTATATTTTCTAGTTTCCATGCATAAGTTTCTACGTGATTACTTTTAGCATATACTAAAGGTTTTATTTTCCTTAACTC
The DNA here is from genome assembly GCA_944358805.1 of uncultured Bacilli bacterium. Lineage (GTDB taxonomy): Bacteria > Bacillota_I > Bacilli_A > RF39 > UBA660 > CALVVX01. The sequence continues at coordinate 9,149 of CALVSD010000015.1, read as the reverse complement.
TTCGTTAAATTTGGTATCTACTAAAATACAATCAGTAATTGTAGCTTCTCCAATTATTGCACCTTTATAGTATTCTAAATTATATTTTTTGACTCTTTCTCTAGCATCTTTATCTACACTCATTCCTGCATGAATTAATATCTTACCACGATATTTAGTTTTCCAACCCCTAAATTCATATTCTTTATATCCGTTTACAATTAATGATGCCCATGGTTCTTTTATTGTTAACGCTTTCATATCACACTTTCTATACTATCGTTTTAAATTACAAATATTTTTAATGTGTCCTTTTCTTTTAGTCTTATCTAAAATATTCATATTCTCTATTTTTAATGATAATTCATTTAAATTACAGGTTATTATTTCTTTCGTATATTTTAATATATTTTTATTTATTGTATCAACTTGAACAACCGGCTTATTAGATGTAACTTTTAATTTTACTTGATTAGAAAAACAAGTAATAGGAATAAACAATTCTTCATTTAAATTTAGTGCATTACTTAAAGCCTTAACATGGCCATAATTTTGATACATTGGATTATGAAAAGTAAATTTATTTTTACCTAAATATTGATACCATTTTTCTTTATATTGATTGCCTATTATTAATCCATAATAGTTTTTCATTTCGATTACAAAAATACCATATTTAGATATTACAATATGATCTATTTGATGAGTACCTTTTTCATCTTCAATCATAATATCATTTAATAATTTATATTTATTTTTAGGTAACTTTTTTAATTCTAATTTTAGCCAAAATTCTCCCATAAATCCACGAAACTTAGAATAATAAATATCTATTAAAATCCCTAATATTAAAAGTATAAAACCTATAGTAAAATACTTAGGATTATCTTTAATCATTTCTATTGTTTTCTCAAACATAACACTTACTCCTTGCCTTTATATAAACTACATCCCTTATCATGAGAATTAATTATTCCAGCTGCTTGTAAATAAGAATAAATTATAGTTGTACCTACAAATTTCATTCCTCTTCTTTTTAAATCTTCTGATATAGTATCTGATAGTTTTGAACTTGTAACACCCACTTCATATATTACCTTATTATTAGTAAACTTCCATATATAATTAGCAAAACTTCCATACTCTTTTTGAATACTTTTAAATATTTTACTATTATTGATTGAGGCCTTTATTTTAAGATTATTTCTAATTATGTTTTTATTATCTAGTAATTCTTTTATTTTTTTATCATCATAATTACAGATTTTATCTATATCAAAGTTATCATAAGACTCTCTAAAATATTCTCTTTTATTTAAAACACATTCCCAAGATAATCCGGCTTGAAATGATTCTAAAATTAACATTTCAAATAGTTTATGATCGTCATATACTGGTATTCCCCATTCTTTATCATGATATTTTATATATAATGGATTACTCATATTAACCCATTTACATCTTTTTATTTTATTCATTTCTATTACTCCTATTATTGCATTAAATATATGTAATTATCTTTCTTTTTACACCGATATTATTATATCATATATAATATAAAAGAAAAAAGTACTTTCGCACTTTTATCTAAATTGACAACATGATCCACATTGTTCATTAGTAACTACGTTTTCTTCAGTACAAGTATATCTTGGTTGATATGTATGTTTATATATATGATTATTTATTATTCTTGTATTTATTGGGCATACGTGTCCTTGCCCTTTTTTGATAGATTTAATTTTTAATTGCTTTATTTATTTCATCAAATAATGCAGAACACTTTTGATAATCTGAATTTCTTAAATCTATTTTTATTTTTTCTACCAATTCATTGCCATTATTTAATTTTGAAATTGCACTTATATATTTTGATGCTTTATTGTAAATATCTCTACTCTTTCCTTGTTTAATAATATTATAAAACTCATCTATAAAATGATCATATAACTTATCATTGTATTTACCTTTTAATATTTCTATATTATCTAACAATAAATATCTATAATTACTATCAATTAATAAATCCCATAACTTTTCTTGTTTTTCATAAAATTTATAAAGCTTAACAAGTAAGAAAATGTCTTTAGTTTTATTTTCTATAATACTAATAATTTTATCTTCAGTTAAATAATACCCTAAAATATCCAAATACTCAATATGTCCCAAACATAAATAACTATACAAATAATGATTTGTATTTATATCTTTATTTTCAAAATCAGTAACCCTAACAAATCTATATAATACATCTGGAATATACATTTTATTTCTAAAATAATTCTTTTCAATTAATTTCATAAAAGATCTATATAAATTCATAATATCATTACTATTTTCTACTATATAATCAATATATTGTAAATACTTAGCATTTTTCAACATTAAACTAGCACACTCTGTTATTGTAAAATCATTTAATAAATGAATGGCTATTAAAACATTTGATTTTGGAACTGTATTTTTAATACTATAATGTTTTAAACTATCTAAATAATTTTCTAATATTTTACAAAATTCATAAATTTCTTCACTACTTTTATTTTTTTTATAAAAGTGAGCAATCCATCTATAATCAGAATAAACTGATAATTTTTCATTTAATAATATTTTATCTATTTGTAATTGTAATGATTTATTTTTATATAGTTCCTCTATTTTTCTTTTTTCTCTAACATTTAATATTTCTTTATCAAAATCATTATAATCATAATTATAATAACCAGTTAGATCTTGAACTCTTTTGTTTAATCTATCTAAAAATACAAATTCATCACTATTATTCTGTAAATATTTTTTATAATTCTTTCCTAAATATAAGTCATATGTTCTTTTCTCATTATTTTTAAGTTCTGTTAACAATGTTTGTTTTAATTCTTCTATACTCAAATCATCAACATATTTTTCTAATACTACATCAAAAAATAATGGTTTTTCAAAATTAGAAGATTTAATATAATCATAATAATAATCTCCATCGCCATAATAACTATCATATCCATAGTAGTCGTCTTCGTCGTCTTCATCATAATCACTATTCAGCCAAGATTCATAATCATCTACTTCATCAGGAAACAATTCAAAATATAATGCCGTCATATGCTTACAAGTAATATTTCCATTTGCATGAGGACAATCACAATATGATTTTCTAGGATGTTCTATATCTATCTTTACATAATAAGGATTTTTTAAACTTCCATCAACATATCCTTCAAATTCATGATCATTTAGTTGTTTTACATTATTAACTTTGTTGTGTTTATAATAATCATATCCTCTACTAACTGAAGAACTACTAGCGCTTGTAAGAATGCTCATACTACCACCTCTTGATATATTATTATATCATGATTTTAATAATAAGTATTAAAAGTAACCTTAATATTTATAGTTTTATCTTCAAATATTTCTATTTTATCAATTAAATTAATTATTAGTTCTCTACTAGGTTCTTTCATAGATAAAAAATTATTAATATACTCATTAATCATTTTGCTTTTAGATTCTTCATTAATTTTTTCATTAATAGTATTATTTAACTCGTTATATCTTTTTTGTTTTATATTTAATTCATTTCCTAATTTTACTTTTACTCTTTCAAATTGTTCTTCGGTTATTTTTTTATTTAACTTATCGATATAAATAATATCTAAATTATCATTTATTTGCTTAATATCATTAGTTAGCATCTCTAACTCTTTTTTATTTTTTAACATGTTATCTACAGATAAATTATTTAAAACATCATTTTTAATTTTATCTTTGTTAATATAGTTTAAACACATATCAGTTAAAGAATTAATAATTACTTTTTCTAATTCATCATAGTTATTTGAGTGAGTTGTACATAGTCTTTGTTTCATATAAGTTCTGTAATAATTACAGATAGTATAACATCTATTATCTTTTTTTCTTCTTGATTGTATTGATATCCTATGGCCACAATCCCCACAATACAAAAGGCCATCTAATAAATGAATTTCTTTTTTTTCATTTCTTCCCTTATTTTTAGGTATTCTTTTTTGTACTTCATAAAAAGTATCTTTATCAATAATTGCTTCGTGGGTATTTTCTACTATTATATAATCTTTAGGATTATTTCTAATAACCTTTTTAACCTTATAATTTACCTTACTTCGTCTATTTTGTACCATATCACCAATATACATCTGATTTGTTAAAATATCTCTTATTGTTTTAGAATGCCACTCTCCATATTTTAAATTATAATTACTTTTCCATTCAAAACTATAATACCCTGCAGGTGTTTTTACTCCTTGATTAGTTAATTGCTTTGCTATCTTAAAAAATGATAATCCTTCTAAACACATATCAAATATTCTTTTTACAACTAATGCTTGTTCTTCATTTGCCACTAAATGATTTTTATCATCTGGATCTTGCTCATATCCAAATGGAGTTCTACCTCCTACCCATTTTCCTTCTTTTTGTTTTGCTTTTAAACTAGATTTAATCTTTTTAGAAATATCTTTAGCATACATATCATTCATAATTGCTTTAAATGGTGCTATATCATTATTTGAACTATCTAAAAATGTATCTATATTATCAGTAACAGCAATATATCTAACATTATGCTCCGGAAAATATTTTTCTATCAAATTACCTGTTCCAATATAATCTCTACCTAGTCTTGACATATCCTTAGTAATAACCATATTTACTTTACCTAATTCTATATCATTTAATAGTCTATTAAAATCAGGTCTATCAAAATTAGTTCCACTATATCCATCATCAATATAAATATCATAAACTCTTAAATTATTTTCTTTAACATATTGAAGTAATAAACTTTTTTGATTTGTAATACTCTCACTCATCATTACTTTATCATCATCTTCCCGAGATAATCTTATATAAATACCAGCATTATATACCTTATTTATACTCCTTAACAATTCTTACCTCCTTCTAGAGATAAATAAGTACATGATGATGTTACCTCTCTTTTTTTATTTTTACAAATCATCTGAATATATTTTTTTAGTTCTTTATTTAAAACATTTATTAAGATATCATTTATATCATTTTCATTATTAAAAATAAAATTTATTTTGTACTTATCCATAAATTTTGTACACCTCACTTAAACTTATGGATAAATTATTAGTTTTAGTAATACTAAATCGTGTAAATATTATATTACACATTAATTTAGTATTACTTATAAGCATTCACCTCTTTATAAATTATTCTTTTAAATTTCATATACATCATCTCCTTTCACGATGCATGCTAGCTCATAGATTAATATTTGTCAAATCATATTTCCCTAATTATTTAATTTAATCATCCTAACTTTAATTAATTTTTAATAAATCTAAACAAGCAGGATAAGATGATGACCCCATAATATAAAAAGAACCCTTATAAAATAAGGATTCATTATGGTGTCATTCTTATTTTGCACTTGCAAAATTCATCCTACTTTGTAGGTTGATATAAAGGATAAAGTCTTATTTTATAAGATATTATACCATATAAAAAAGATCCTACATTTAATAAATTATTCATTTTTATAGGATGTTAGTTTTTTTCAATTATTTTCTTCTATTTCAAAGTCTAATAGTTCTTCACACATTTTTTCATATAAATCTTGTTCATGTTTAATAGTATCAATTAAGAACATTTTATCATTTTCATATTCTTTTAAACCTCTCATATAATAAGGTTTATCATCATCTAATACAATAAATGGCATAATGTTATTTTTTAGGCATTCTTTAAACATTATAATTCTACCAACACGACCATTTCCATCACCAAATGGATGAATTCTTTCAAATCTAAAATGAAAATCAACTATATCTTCTAAAGTATTGTTAGTTTTAGAATTATATTCATTTAATAATTCTTCTATTTCTTTTTCCACATCTTCTGGAGCGGTAGTATTAATAACATTAACTACACCTATTATATTAGGAACAACTTTAAATCCACCAACATTATATCTGGGATTTTCTTCATCACTAGTATTTCTCTTTAAAATCTTATTCATTTCAATTATCATGTCTTTAGTTAGTAATTTATCTACATTATCTAACATATAATCAAATAATTTAAAATGATTTTTAGATTCGATTAAATCATCTAGTTTAATTAAATCGTCGCTTTTAGGAACAAATGAAGATGTATCGAATATTGCTTCAGTTTGATCACTAGTTAATCTACTACCTTCAATTTTATTTGAATTATAAGCAAAATTGACTTGTGAATAATGATATATATTACCTTTAAATTTAGATTCTTTTTGTTTAATTAATTCATTTTTGATTTTATTTATATCCATAAAAATACCTCACTTTCTATTTTCAACTACTTTATATTCCATATAATATCTACTATCAGTTTCTTCCTTTATATTAAAACCTATTTTATTATATAAATTAAATGCTTTAATATTATCTTTGTATACCCATAAGTATACATTACTATTTGATTTAGATACAACATCTTTAATAATTGATGTTCCAATTCCTTTATTTCTATATTGTTCTTCAATAAATATTTCATCTAATAGTAAACCATTTTCATTTTTAGTTATCAAAAAACTTCCAACTATAATATTATTTAAAACAATATTTTTATATTCAAAGATTTGATTTGATATAGTTTTATTAACATAATTATTTATTTTTTCAACTTCCTCTTTATCTAAATCTTTTGCATACTCAAATATAGTATTTAATTTATATTTTTTTATTCTTTCTATATCTTTTATGGAAGCGTTTTCTAATTTATATTTGTTATAACACATATAAAATTTTAATTCATCTTCTTGTTCTACAATAAATCCAATATTTTTATACAAATTAACAGCAACTTTGTTTTCTTTTAATACATTTATGAATATTTCATAATCTCCAAGCGAATATATTTCTTTTATTATTACTTTTATTAATTTTTTTGCAATACCTTTATTTCTAAAATTAATATCAATATATAATCCATCAATCAAGTATTTATCATCTATTTTTTTAGCAAATATATATCCTATTGGTTTGTTTTCATTTTTATATAAAAGGAGAATATTTTGATTATTGATCATATTAATAAAATAATCTTTGACAACAAATTTTTCATCTATAGTAGTATCATACTTTCTTTCATCTTGAATTAATAAAGTCAAAAAGTTATCACATATTTTACAGTCATCAATACTATTTACTTTTATAATCATTTATATTCACCTTCTTTAATTTAAAAAATATTATATATCTATTATATCACACAAAAAGACATTTCTTATCAAAATGCCTTTAGTTTGTACTTATTTTCTCTCAGATATTTTGATATATCATAAATTATCACTCTTGTGGTACTTCATGAACAATATTTCTATAAACACATCTTTCATGCATAGGTTCAATAATTGGGCATCCAACTGATTGACATCCCCCCATCATTGGAGCTGACATTTCATTCATATTCATGTTACTATTTACATTTTTATTAGTTATATTAATATCAATGTCATTATCAAGTCCATAAGGCATATCTGCTCTAAAATCATCATTATAAAACATTTAAACTTCCTCCTATCTACATTATAATATGATTTATGTAGATAGATAACTAATACAAATGTCCTAGAAAGGTAGTTTAAAATTTTTATTACCTAACATTTTCATCATTTTTTTCATCTCTTCAAATTGTTTAAGTAATTGATTAACTTCTGCTACTGTAGTTCCTGAACCATTTGCTATTCTTTGTTTTCTTGATGCTTTTAATATATCAGGATTTCTTCTTTCTTCAGGTGTCATAGATAAAACTATTGCTTCGACATGAGCCATTTTTTTAGGATCAATATTAACATTATTAAGTCCCATCTTTTTAGCACCCGGTAACATTTTTAAAATATTCTCAAGTGGTCCTAATTTCTTTATTTGATTAAGTTGAGCAAGAAAATCTTCTAAATCAAAATTACCTTTTGCCATCTTTTTAGCAGTCTTCATTGCTTCTTTTTCATCTATTTCACTTTCAACTTTTTCTACGATACTTAAAATATCTCCCATTCCCAAAATACGAGAAGCCATTCGATCAGGATGAAATTCTACTAGTCCATCCATTTTTTCACTAACACCAATAAACTTAATAGGAATATTAGTTAAATGTCTTACAGATAATGCTACACCACCTCTAGTATCTCCATCTAATTTAGTTAAAATAACACCTGTTAAAGATAATGTTTCATTAAATCCCGTAATTACATTAATAGCATCTTGTCCCATCATTGAGTCTATTACTAATAATGTTTCATCTGGGTGACACAATTCTGTAATATTTTTAAGTTCATCCATAAGTTCAGTATCAATATGAAGTCTTCCTGCTGTATCTATTAATATATAGTTATAGTTATTTTCTTTAGCATAAGTAAGCGCATTTCTGACTATTTCTACAGGATCTTTTTTTCCTTCAGAATATACTTCAATATTAAGTTCTTTTCCTATTTGTTTTAATTGATCTATTGCAGCAGGTCTATATACATCACATGCTACTAAAAGAGGATTCTTCTTATATTTTTTTCTTAAAAGATTAGCAAGTTTTCCGATAGTAGTAGTTTTACCAGAACCTTGAAGTCCTACTAACATTGTAATAACAGGATTGCCTTCTGTTTTTAAATCTACTTTTTCACCCCCAAGTAACTCAGTAAGTTCATCTTTAACTATTTTTACAAATACTTCTCCCGGAGATAAACTTTTATTAACTTCTTCTCCTAAAGCTTTTTCTTTTACTGTATTAGTAAATTCTTTTACTACTTTATAGTTAACATCAGCTTCCAATAAAGATAATCTAACTTCTCTCATCATCTCTGTTATATTCTCTTCAGTTATTTTTCCATAACCTTTCATTTTATGGATAACACCTTGTAATCTATCACTTAAATTTTCAAACATTTTTATCACCTAAGACTTATTATACACTATAAATATTATTTTTTTAAATAAAAAGAGTTGATTTTTATAATTTTTTCTAATATAATATAGTATGTAACTTGCAGATGTAGTACAATGGCTAGTATACGGCCTTGCCAAGGCTGAGATGCGGGTTCGATCCCCGTCATTTGCTCCATAAGGTAAAATCGTCGCACCAATGTGACGTTATTGATTAAATCAATCTGAAAAGATTGATTTTTTTGTGCG
>CALVSD010000014.1 GCA_944358805.1 uncultured Bacilli bacterium | reverse complement strand
GTTCAAAAAATTTTCCTATTTTTGAACTCCTTTTGTATGTTTCAATTTAATTATGTTTTTTTCAACCTTCTCCTTTACTATTTTAATAATAATTTTAATGCTTCTTTTATTTGATTTTCAATATCATTATTTAAATTAACATGTGGAAGTACTTTCTTAATGTCTGCTTGTTTGTATCCTAAAGCAAGAAGAGCATCCACTAGTTCGTTATTATTTAATATAGTACTAGAACTAGCTGTAAGTTTTCCTTTTAAATCTAATATTATTTGTCTTGCTACTTTATCTCCTATTTTAGGAAACTTTTTTAAATATAATATATTTTCTCTATCAATTGCATCCATTATTCCGTTAATAGAACCTGTTGCAAGCATAGGAAGAGCCATTTTAGGTCCTAAACCTTTAACAGAAATAAGTTTTATAAATAAGTTTTTTTCTTCTTTTTCTTTAAATCCATATAGAGAATATTCATCTTCTCTTACTTGAGTATATGTATATACAGTATATTCATTATTTAATTGATATGCATAAGGATTAGGAACAAATATAATATATCCAATACCATTATTATCAACAATTATATAATTACTTTCTATTTCTGTAACTATTCCTTTAATATATCCGTACATTATTTCATTCCCTCAATATCTTTTGTTAGCATATCTTTAAGTATTCCTGTTTCAAGTGTTAAAGTCATATCTTCTTGTTTATGGATTTCTTTTACGGTATCGTTTAAGATATAATTAAGTATTTCTCTATATGAAACATTTTGTCCTTCCCATAAATGATGTGAAAAGAAATTTGGTATAGTATTTATTTCATCGACATATATCTTTTTGCTTTTAGTATCATATAAGAAATCGACTGTAGCAACACCTCTATGGTTTAATAATCTAAATACTTGTTTTGATAAATCTTCGATTTCCTTAGTTAATTTTTGAGAAATTTCTGCTGGAACTTCTCTGTATAGATTAGTATTTTCTTCAATATCTTTTGGTTTTATTACTTTATCAGAATACTTCTTAATACCATCTGTTTTAACTATTTTTTCAATATCAGAAGTTTGTACTTTACTAGTATTACCTAAAACACTACAAGTAAATTCTTCTAAATGTTCAATATATTCCTCCACAATTATTTTGTTATCATATTTAATTACTTTTTCAATAGCTGACTCTAATTCTTCTTTTCTTCTAATTACTTCAATACCGACACTACTTCCAAGTGTAGCAGGTTTAATTATTAATGGATATGATAAAGTACTAATTTTCTTGAATAAAGCTTCCTCATCATTATAATAATCTGTATCAAAAAACCATACATATTTTGTTTGAGGGACATCTTCACTTGCTAGTATTTGTTTCATAAATACTTTATCTTGTCCTACTACTGAAGCATATATATTAGGTCCTGCACAAGGTACTCCTAATAATTCTAAAAATCCTTGAACAGTGCCATCTTCTGTTTTAGCCCCATGTACCATTGGAATAGCCATATGTATTTCATTGTATTCTCTTTTAAATATACCTGTAGTTTGTAAAACAAATCTTCCATTTAGATTAACTAAATTAACTCTCTTAGCATATCTATGTATTAATCTAAAATCTTTGTAACTATCGATAAATCTAAGCATGCCTCCTGTATACATTTGCAAATCTTTTGTTATATATATAGGAACTATTTCATATTTTTCATTATCAATATGGTTCATTGCTTGTAATGCTGTTATAACAGATATTTCATGTTCAACACTTTTACCACCAAATATAACTCCTAATTTTATTTTCATTCTTACACCTCTATTTAATTATATAATATTTTAAATCATTTTTAAAGTAAAACAATATACTTTACAAGAGAAAAACAATACCAAATTGATATTGTTATTTCCTTTCACTTATCCAAAATGGACCAAATTCTACTTGAACTTCAATAGAAGTCCTATCATACATATAAACTTTATATCCTAATCCTATACATTCTGTCGTAGTCCCATCATCATACTTATGTTCTTCTGTTTTGATACAAAATTTAGGTTTTTCTCCGCGTGTTACTATATAGCTTTCATAAACAATCATTGCTAACCATCCAAAAAAAGCTACTGTAAAAATTATAGAAATTATTTTCTTTACTACCTTCATACTACACCTCATAATAAATTATTTATCTTTTTTCAAAATAATTGTTGATACATTACTAAAATCAATATTTTTTATTATTTCATTTAATTCATTTATATTTAAAGAATTAATTATATCAACTATATTTCCTTCAATAGTATTATCAAAAATAATACTATCAATAATCATTTCATTAATTATTTCAATATTTTCAAAACTAAATATTTCATTACTAATTAAAACTTTTTTCTTTCTTTCTAAGTCTTCTTCTGATATATTTATTTGTTTTAACTCCGATTTTATCATATCTAAAAGTTCATTATATTTAAAAGTTTCATTAATTAATGATATTAGAATATGTGAATCACAATTTAATATATTTGTATAAACAGCATTAGTAATTATATTATCTTTTTTCGCTTTTTCATTAAATACAGATGAATCATCAAATAATATACTAAATATTATATATAAATATAAATTAAGTCTTCTTTTTTCTATTTTGAATTTACAATAGGGTATTTTTATATTATATGCAAGTTTAGGAATATTTGTATTCATCTTAATAATTTCTTCTTTTAAAACTACTTCATTTGGTTCCTTATATTCTTTTATCTTAATTTCATTTTCTTTTTTAAATTCTTTAGCAGACTGGTTTTCTTTAATAGCATTTATCATTTCATCCACATTAAAATTGCCCGTTACTACTAGAAACATATTTGATGGATGATAAAAAGTATTATAACAAGTATCTAATACTTTTTTATCAATACTGTTTATGTCATTTACTGTACCTATAATACTATCTTTAAAAGAATTATTATGCAATGTATTTTTTCTAATATGTTCATATAAAACATCAATAGGTCTATCATCACACATATGTATTTCTTGAGTTATAATACCTTTTTCACTTTCAACATTTTCATCTGTAAAATATGGTTCTTGTACAAAATCTAACAAATATTTAACATTTTCTATTAAATTGTCGGGTCCTGTAAACAAATAAGTAGTATTTTTAAATGTTGTATATGCGTTAGTTAAAGCACCACTTTCTGCAAAAAAATCTGATGGTTGTGGATCATGTTCTTGAATAAACACTTTATGCTCTAAAAAATGCGCCACACCTTTAGGTACTTTAATCATTTTATCTTTACCTATCGGAACAAATTCATTGTAAATAGATCCAAATTTAGTAGTAAAAGTTACATAATTATTATGGAAATTATCTTTACTAAATAAATATACATCCATACCATTATCTAATTTTTCATAATATACTTCTTCTCCAATAGTATTAAATTTAATTTTCTTCATCTTGTTTTACCCCTTCCAAAGTATATGTAGAATATATATTTATTTTTTTACTTACACTTATAACATCTTCTTTTGTAACTTTCTTAAAATTCTCTATTCTTTCTTCAAAATCATCTGTACCTACTAATATTTCAGCAAAATAATTATTTATAATACCACTTGGACTATCTAAACTAGCTTTTATTCCTCCAATTAATGTTTCTTTGGCATTGTTTAACATATCATCAGTAAAATTACCTTTTTCAATGTCATTTAAACATTTTTTTATTAACTTAAATACTTCATCCTTATTTCCTGGTTCAATACCAGAATATATAAGCAATATATTATCATAACTTTTTACATCAGCATTAACATAATAGGCGTAAGAGTTTTTTTCTCTTACTGTATCAAATAGAATAGAATTAGAAGAACCTCCTAAAAGCTCACTATAAACTTTAATCACATATTTCCTTTCAAATTCAGTTAAATTATTAATACCACATAATATAGTAAATTGTGTTTGATTAACATTGTCTTCTTCAGATTGCTCATTGATTTTTTTCACTATTGGTAACTCATCTACTATTATATTAGTTTTACTTTTGTGATAAGTCCTTGCTTTAAAATTCTTTTTAATTAATTCTTTTATTTCTATACTATCAAAATCTCCTACTATAAAAATATCAATAAGATCATTACTAATTACGTCATTATAATAATCATATAAAATTTTTCCATCTATTTTTTCTAATTCTTCCAAATATCCATAAGAATTATATGAATATGGTTTATCTTTTACGCTTTCTAACAATTTAAACAAAGTATATTTTAATTTACTATCTTTAAGAGATTTAATACTTTTTTCTATTTTATTCTTACATTTATTAACTACTTCTTCTTTAAAACTACCATTTTCTATATTAGGATTAAAAATAATATCCATAAGAAAGGCAATACTCTCTTCATTCATGTTTTTTTCTGTATATTTTTCATTTAAAAACCTCGTTTTAAATGAAAGATTAATATAGTTTCCCATTCTAGCAGAAGATGCAACTAGTTTTAAATCATATAAATTTTCTGATTCAATAATAAGTTCTCTTTCTGTCTTATAATTTTTATTTGAATTAAGTAATGCTTCTTTTAAAACTGCTCTTTTTGTAATATCATCTTTTTGTATTTCTCTTCTAAAATCCACTTCTACAGTAATAGTCTTAAATCTATTAGTCTTGATAAAATGTAAATTATATGCGCCCATATTTATCAGTTCATAGTTCATAAAACACTCCCTTTCAAGTTTATTATTGTCTGTTTTTAAATTTTTAAACTACTTTCTAGAGCAATTATAATCATATTATCTAAATGTTGTTCTCTCTCTTTAGCTGTTAATTCTTTATTATCATAAAAAGTGTTTGTAACAGTTAATATACAACTAGCTTTTTTATTTAGATATCTTGCATTGTTAAACAATGAAAATGATTCCATTTCAATACCTAATGCTTTAAATTGTTCGTGTCTCCATTTACTATTATCATTTTTTTCATAGAAAACATCTGATGAAAATATATTACCTTTTGTAAGTTTTATACCAAGTCCATTGGCTGTATTTTCAATAACATTATTTAGTTCTTGATTGGCCATAACATAATTATATTGATAGCCATCCATTACTCTTGCATAATTAGAATCACTACATGAATATGTAACTAATACTGTGTCATTAATACCACATTCGGGAGTATATGAACCGCATGAACCAATTCTAATAATGTTATTTACATCATAAAATTTAAACAATTCATAAGAATATGTTCCCATACTAGGATTACCCATTCCTGATGGAAATATAGTAACCATCTTATCTTTATAATACCCTGTATAAGCAGTCATTCCTCTTATTACATTTACTAGTTCTACTCTATCCAAAAACTTTTTAGCAATATATTCTGCTCTCTTAGGATCCCCAGGCATTAAAACTGTTTTAGCTATTTTTTCTTTAGGTGTTTCAATATGTATTGTACTCATTATATCTCTCCTTTTTATTCTTTTATAAAATCTACACTTAAATATTTAACGCTTTCATATTTAGTATTATCATCTAACATTATTTCGAAATTAACATCAAATTCATTTTTGTTTTCCAGTGTACTATTATCAATTTCATTAGTTAAAACCTCATTATTATTCTCATCATATAATTTTAATTTTATTTTAACGTTAGTTCCACTTTCTAACAAATTATTTACTTTAGCACTATAAATTATTTTTTTAGTTTCAGAATCATATGAAAATGATGGTTCAACTAACTGAAATTCTTCATTGCTTATCGTATATTGTAATTGATTTATATCAATAAACTCATTATTTTTATACTCAGTTTTTTCTTTATATAATTCTAGTTTATGTGTTACATCTATTTTTAAATAAATTTCACCGTCTGATATATATTCATAAATCAAACCATCTACATCATATTCTTCATTCAAAAACTTATCTACTGTTTTATTACACTCATAATTCTGATATTTATAAAAACTGCATGTAATATTTACCAATTCTTTATATATTTTTTTTGCCAATTCAAAATTTTTCTTTTCAAATTTAATTGAAATAATCCCATCAACATAAGTTCCTTCAATTATTCCATTTTCTTCACTATTATTATAAATAATATAAAAACTATTTGTAGAATTTTTCATATTAATATTATAATTTTCAATTGTTTCTATTTCATTAAAATCTTTTGTTACTGTTTCTAAGCTTATTAATTTATTTTTTTCACTATTTTGTTGTTCTTCATCATAACGAACTCGTAAAGTTATTACTAAAATCAACAAAGCAATTAATAATAGTAAAAATACACAAGATATTATAGTTGTTTTTTTGTTATTTTTTTTCATCAACTCACCTTTTATTATTCTTCATTATTTTCTAATTTAACTAATACTTCTCTAGGTTTTGAACCATTAGGTGGTCCAATAATTCCTCTTTCTTCTAATAAATCAATAATTCTTGCTGCTCTATTGTAACCTAGTCTATATTTTCTTTGAATTAATGATGCACTAATCTTTCCTGCTTTAACAGCGAAATCTACTATTTCATTATATAACGGATCATCGTATTCATCCTCAGACTGATAGTCATCATTAACATTACTATTATTACCATTTTTATCAACAGTTAAACTTTCATCATACTGTGCTTTTTGTTGACTTATAACATAATCCACTATTTTTTCTAATTCTTCATCACTTACATATGCTCCTTGAATTCTAATAGGAGCATTTTCTCCCATTGGTAAAAATAACATATCACCTTTACCTATTAATTTTTCAGCTCCTGTAGCATCCAATATTGTTCTAGAATCGATTGATGATGATACAGCAAATGATATTCTTGATGGAATATTAGCTTTTACAACACCTGTGATAACGTCTGTTGATGGTCTTTGCGTAGCTACAATCAAATGTATTCCTGCTGCTCTTGCCATTTGAGTAATTCTCATGATCGAATCTTCTACATCCTTAGCAGCAACTAACATTAAGTCAGCAAGTTCATCTATTATTACTACTATATAAGACATTTTTTTATATTCTGTGTGTGCTTTGCAAAATTCATTATACGACTTTATATTTTTGTTTTTAGTTTGTTCAAAAATATCATATCTACGTTCCATTTCTGCAACTATATTTTTAAGAGCAATTGATGCCTTTTTAGGATCAGTTACTACTGGAGCAAGCAAATGAGGTATACCATTATACATTGTAAGTTCAACTTTTTTTGGGTCTACCATTACTAATTTTACTTCATCTGGTTTAGCACGCATTAAAATTGAAGCAATAATACAATTTATACATACAGATTTACCAGATCCGGTAGCACCAGCAACCAACATATGAGGAGTCGAATTTATTTCAGCCCACTTAACTTTACCCATAATGTCTTTACCTAATCCTACTGCCAATAAAGATTTTTCATTTACTTCAGGCAAATGAGCTAAAACTTCTTTAAAGGATACAGAGGATACCACTTTATTTGGCAACTCTATTCCAATAGTATTTTTACCTGGAATAGGAGCTTGAATTCTTATATCTTTAGCAGCCAAAGCAAGTTCCATCTCTCTTTGAATACTTAACAATTTATTAACTTTTGTACCTGCTTTTAATTCTAGTTCATACTGAGTAACAGTAGGTCCAATATGACATTCTACAATTTTACCTGGAACTTCAAAATCAGCAAGCACTTTCTCTAATTTTTCAATATTAGCTTTAACACCATTTACATTTTCTTTATCATTATTATTTTTTATCGTTTTAAGTAAACTAAGCGGAGGCAACTTATAATTTGTATTAATTTTTACAGTTTCATTATCACTATCACTAATTTTGTTTTCTTCAATTTTATTAGGAACTTTAGCAATAGGTATATCATCACTATCTTCTTCCATATCCTTAATATGATTTAATTTTTCCATTGAAGATATAATTATTTTTTTATCTTCTTCTACCTCTTCATCTTCACTATTATTTTCAATAATTTTTTCTTTTTTATTCTTTTTAAGTGTTAATAATTTATTTTTTAGTTTTTCTAACTGTTCAAAAATACTAACATTAAAGAATAAAATTATTCCAAGTAATGCCATTGTTACTACAACTATATATGTTCCTTCTCTAAACGCACTTACAAACAGATAAGAAAATATAGCCCCTATTATACCACCACCAGAATTACCAATTGCAGATTCTGTCTTAAACGCTAACATTAAGTTATCAAACGTTTCAGTAATAATTTTCAAGCCTTCTGTTTCATTAACTGTAACATATTGGGTATGTAAAAATACTAAAACGGATAAAGTTATTATATACAGCCCAATCAACTTTAACGTAAAAAAATTAGGTATTTCCCTTTTAACAATCAAATAACCGCCCGAAGCGATCATTACTATCAATACAAAAGGATATAAAGCACCCGTTAAAAAAATTGCAAAACTACTAATAAAATGTCCAACAGGTCCATAACTACCTATACCTACAATACCTGCTAAAACTATTAAAATTCCTATTATCTCATTACTATATTCAAACTTTTTTTTATCTTTATCTTTCTTTTCTTTTTTCTTCGACATTTTATTCACCCTCTATACATTAAAATTATAACATTTAAACTATTAAAAGTAAATAAAAAGAATATACTTATTTTGTATATTCAAACTCATAATCAAGGATTCTTACAATGTCTCCTTCTTCTACTCCCATTCTTTCTAATTCTTCGTCAATTCCCATTCTTCTTAGTTTTTTAGCAAATATAACATAAGCTTCATCTGTATTAAAATTAGTCATTTTAAACAATCTTTCTACTTCATCACCTTTTATTACAAATACTTTATTATCTTTAACAATAGTGAATGGTTTTTCTTTCTTAAATTTGTATAATACATGCTTCTCTTGAACATTTTCTTCATATAAAACTTCGTCTTTTATATTTAATACAAGTTCTTGCAAATGATTTATAACAGTATCTAATCCCTTATTATTAATTGCTTCTATTTCAAAAATTTCTATATTTGGAAGTTTTTCTTTAAATTTAGTTAAATTTTCTTTTGAAGAAGGTATATCCATTTTGTTTGCAATAATTATTTCTTTTTTATTAAGTAATTTCTCGCTAAAAGCTTCTAATTCTTTTCTAATAGATAAATAATCATCATACGGATTTCTTCCTTCAGAACCACTCATATCAATAATATGTGCAATTATCTTAGTTCTTTCTATATGTTTTAAAAATTTATGTCCAAGTCCTATTCCTTCACTTGCTCCTTCAATAAGTCCTGGAAGATCTGCTACTACAAATGAACCAGTTTTAGTTTTGACAACTCCTAGATTAGGAGATAAAGTTGTAAAATGATATGACGCAATTTTAGGATTAGCATTAGATATCATAGAAAGTATAGTGCTCTTTCCAACACTAGGCATACCAACAAGTCCGACATCAGCAAGCATTCTAAGTTCTACACTAATAGTTCTTACTTCACCTGGTTCTCCTCTTTCTGCATATGATGGACAAGGATTATTTCTAGTAGCAAGAGTAACATTTCCTCTTCCCCCTCTTCCTCCATAAGCAACAGTTACTTCTTCTCCGTTTTTAGTTAAATCGGCCACAACAAACCCTGTATCTCTATCTTTAATTGTAGTACCTACCGGAACTTTAATTATTTTATCTGCTGCATTTTTTCCGTTTTTACTTTTTCCTTCGCCATTTGCCCCTACATCTGATTTTATAACTCTTTGATATCTTAAATCAACTAATGTTTTAAGGCCTTCATCTGCTACAAATATAATGTCTCCACCTTTTCCACCATTACCTCCAAATGGTCCTCCCATTGGAACATACTTCTCACGTCTAAACGCCATACATCCATCTCCGCCACGTCCGGCATTTAATTCTACTGTAACTTCATCAATAAACATAGTATCACCTCAATACACATATTATACATTAAAAAAGAAAAAAAGAAAAGAAAAAATAATATTACTTCTTAGAAGCAAACATTGCTGCTCCAACTAGAATTAATATTATTACTATCATACCTATAATTATTATATTAAAATTACTAGCTTCAGCTGGATTATTCATAACTGCACCAGACTGAATAATTGCATTAAAATTAGTCAAAGAAGAAATATTGTTAGGAGTATTATTATATGAAATAGCGTTAGCTTTTTGTGGTATAACCAAAAATGCAACTAGAAACATTAAATATTTAATTTTTTTTCTCATATAAAACTCACCTCTTTCTTAAAACAATATTAATGCAATATTAAGTAATGCCCCAATACATGGTATTAAATTATACATCATTCTAAATGATATTGAAACAATAATGTTGTCAGTATCATAATATATATAAGATAACATTCCATAAAATACAATAGCAGGAATAATATTAATCAAATTTATTACTGATGTATAACTTAGCATTATTTCAAAAGCGCCATTAATAAATGCCGTAATTATTATAAACATCCATTTATTTTTTATAAAATCTTTAAAAGTCTTTTTAAAAACTAACTCTTCTATAATAGGATAATATACTACAGTACTCAATAGTAATAGAAAAGGAGTTTTATCATATATATGTAAAAGACTATCTACACTTTCATTAAGACCATTCGGAACTAATTCTACAACTACCGCAGAAACTACCGTGTATAGTATAAATCCTATCAAAAAAATTTTACCAGCCTTAAAATATAATTTTTTGAAGTCTTTTCTCAACTTTTTAAAATCATTTTTTATGCTCTCCAAATATATAACGACAATTAACAACAACAATAAAAAATTAGCAATTAACCGACTATATAAAGAAACATCACCCGTAATATTAAATCCAGATAATATTGCACTTATAAAATAAGGCCATATAAAATATAATAGCACCACACATATACTAATATATAGCGTCGACATACCCGTTTTTTTATTCATTTAAAACACCTACCTTAATATAATTGTAGCAAAAAGCAGAAAAAAAAACAATATTTTTGCATATATTAGTTAAAATTTATAGTCACAAAAGGCAATCAACTAAGATTGCCATTTGGTATTATCTCCATCCAAAGATTCTCCAGAACCAGCTCATAATCGACCCTCCCTTCACTTTCATTTATAACACATAGTTTATGCTACCATACATATACTACACCTTAAGTATAGCACTATTTTTATTGTTTTTCAATATCTTTTTGATATTTTATATTATCTTCTGTTATTTTATTTATACTAGTTAAAACATACTTTACTTTGCACGAAATCAAATCATCATCTTTTAATAAATTCGTATAATCAATAAGCAACTCTACCTCATTATCGCTACTATTAACTTCAATCGTAATATAATCTTTACTATCTAAGTCTAATTTAATATCTTTAACCTTTACTAAATATATATTATCATCTTTTATTCCAATATTAATGTATTGTTTTATGTTAGAAATATTCAAATAATTATAATCAACAAAGTTATACACATCTTCTTCACTAGATAATACATACTCATTATTATCAAATACATAATAAATACCTTCATTTGCATAATAATTATTAATATTATTATTATATTTTTTGGAAATAATCATTTGATCGTTGTATTTAATTCCACCATAAGATACATTTATATTTCCTTCTTTTTTTACCAAATCAATAGTTATATTATAATTATAATTGTTTTTAACAGAATTTAGATTTTCATCTATACCAACCACAACATTTTCTAATTGATTTAAATTGTTTTTTCTTTCACTATCACTAGCAGTTAATCTAACAAATATTACTGCAAACACCATAAATATTAAAAATATTATTAATTGAATTTTAGCTTTTTCTCTAGGGTCGTTTAACTTTTCTTTTAAATCTTCGAATTTCATAACTAACTCCTTTTATATTAGTTTTTTATTTATATAATCTCCTTTTTTTACTCCATTAATAAAATCTTGAATTTTATACCTTTTTTTACCCTCTATTTTTAAATCAGTAATTTTAATAATTCTGTCTTTTGTTGCAACATACATACCATCTTTATTTATATCAATAATAGTACCAGGTTCTTTATTACTCACTTTATCAGTAATAAAACTTTCATATATTTTAACTCTTTTATTATCTAACATGGCATAAGCTCCCGGAATTGAAGAAAGTCCTCTAATTCTATTATGAATATCTGTAGACGATTTATCAAAGTCTATTTTTTCTTCTTCCTTTCTTATATTAAATCCAAACGTAACTAAACTTTCGTCTTGTTTAATTCTTGAATTTGTTTTATTAAATATACTAGGTAAAGTATCAATTAATAACTCACTTCCTAAAACAGACATTTTATTGTATATATAATCTAAATTATCATTTTCTTCTATTTTAAGGCTCTTTTGACTAATAATATCACCAGCATCCATTTTACTAGCCATGTACATTATTGTTATACCAGTTTCTTTATCTCCGTTTATTATAGCATGATGAATAGGTGCACCACCCCTTAATTTAGGAAGTAAAGAACCATGAACATTAATACATCCGTATTTCGGATAATCTAATATAATATCGGGAATTATTTGGCCATAAGCACATGTGATAATAATATCAGGTTTATAATCTAATATAGTTTGATATTCTTCTTTTATCTTTAAAGGCTGATATACAGGAATATTGTTTTCTAAAGCGACTTCTTTAGTAGGCGTCATTAATATATTACCTTTTCTATCTTTCTCTCTATCTGGTTGACTTACTACTAAGACAACATTATAATTTTCTATTAAAGATTTTAACACAGGAACTGCAAAAGTTGGTGTTCCCATAAAAACAATTCTTTTATCTTTCATATCTTTCACCATATTAATTATAAACCATATATAAAAAAAAATCTACTAAAATAAATATTAAAAAATATTAATACATATTTTAATGATTTTCAAGCAGTATTTATTATTATATTTTCATTTAAAATGAAACCATTATTATCTTCCTCGGCGTCCCTTCTTTTCTTCTTGCTCTTCTTCATAATTATAAAAATAGGGATGAAGTATTTCTTTTTGTTGTGATTTATATAATCCAACTCGAAGTTCTTTTATAATTAATTCTATTTTTTTTAAAGTTAGACTTGCATAAGTGTTACCTAAATATTTAATATAATTATTAATAATCATTAACTTCAATCTTTCTGCATCTAACAAAGTATTTCTAATTGTTCCTTCATCACCGCCTCCAGATTCAACAATTTCTTCTAATTTCTTAAAAAGTTGAGCTATTTTATGTTCTATTTTTTTCTTAATAATTTTTTCACTCAATGTTGGGGATACTATTACTATTTTATTTACTTCTATAGCATCTTCTTTCTTAGTTTTAGGAGTTATTTTATATCCTTTCATTTTATCATATTCAATATATACAGTTTCATTAGTTTGATTGTTTTTTTCAATATAAAAGTTTTTATTACTCACTTTTATCACATCCTAATAAGTCATTTCTTCTTTCTTTGGTAATTCTGAGTTGTTCCTCTTTTCGATACTTTTCTATATTAGCATGATGTCCACTTAAAAGCACTTCTGGGACTCTCATACCTCTAAAAACTTCAGGTCTTGTATATACTGGATAATCAAGTAAATTATCATTAAATGATTCGCTATCTAAAGATTCATTATTAATAACACCTGGTATTAATCTTACAATTGTATCCGTAATCGCCATCGCTGGAATTTCTCCTCCTGTTAATATATAATCTCCAATAGATATTTCCATATCCACTATTGTTTTAATTCTTTCATCAAATCCTTCATAATGACCACATAACAATATTATATGTTCTAGCTTCGTTAATTTAGTAGCAACTTTCTGATTAAATACTTCTCCACTCGGTGTTAACATAATTACTTTAGTATTTTCTTTTTTTAAATCTTCAATCGCATTAAAAATTGGTTCACACATAAGAACCATCCCTGGCCCTCCTCCAAAAGGATAATCATCTACTTGTTTATTTTTAAATGGAGAATAATCCCTTATATTATGGACATTTATTTCTACTAAATTATTATTTATTGCTCTTTTTATTATTGACTCATTAATAAATCCTGTAAACATATTAGGAAATAATGTTAAAATATCTATCTTCATTCTATCAACCCTTTAATATTATTAATAACCATTGTTTTTTCTTCTAAGTTAATTTCTTTAATAAATTCGTTAACATAAGGAACTAAAAATTTTCTATCATCATTTGTAATTACAAATATATCTTGATGCGGATATTTTTCTATTTTTTGTATTTTTCCAATACATTTATTATCACATATTACAGACAAATTGATTAAATCTTCATCTAAATATTCGTTATCATTTAAAATTAAATCTTCTTTATTTATAAATATATTTAAAGACTTATATTTTAAAACATCATTAATATTATTATATCCTTTTAATGTAATCATATCAAATTGTTTATGAGGTCTATAAGTAACTATTTCTTCTTCTATCTTTTCTTTTCCTATATATACTTTAAATCCTTTTTTGAATACTCTACTTTTATATTTAAAATTAGAAAGTATTCTAAGTTCTCCTTTTATGCCATGAGTATTAGCAATTTTCCCTAAATATACATATTTCATTTATTACTAATCTCGTACATTAGAATTGAAGCGGCAACTGCTGCATTCAAACTTTCACATTGATCATTCATTTTTATATATAAATACTCATCACACAACTCGCTTAACTCTTCACTCATTCCCTTGCCTTCATTTCCTATAATTAACGCAAAATGCGAATAAGTTCTAGACTCTCTTACATCAACCCCATTTGTTACTTTAGTACCTACAATTTTATACCCTTCTTTTTTTAACTCATTTATAAAACTTACTGGTTCTCTAATAATTATATTAGTATGAAACATCATTCCTTGAGTAGACCTAACTACTTTTGGATTATACAGATCTACTGTTTTAGGGCTAAGCACAATAGTATCAAAATTAAATGCTACTGCACTTCTTATAATTGTTCCTAAATTACCAGGATCCTGAATATTATCTAATATCAATATTTTTTCTCCAATTGGTTTCTCATCTAATTTTTCAACTACAGCCATAACATTTGATGGTGTAGACAAATCAGATAACTTTTTCATAACACCAGAAGATACATATAAAGTGTTTGTATCAAGAGGAAATAATTCATCTTGTTCCAATATTAATTCAACTATTTTCTTTTCCCTATGAGCTTCTAAAACTAAATGCCTTCCTTCTACTAAAAAAGTATTAGATAAATCTCTATATTTCTTTTCTTTTAACTTTAATAATTCTTTTATGTGTTCATTATTTAATGATGTAATTAACATGGTTACTCCTCCTACTGAATATTATATAATAATACCTAAAAAAAAGAAAGTTAATTCTAACTTTTTAATATTTTTCTTACTTCTTTATAATTAGGATAATACTTTCCTACTAAATTCCAAAAATCTTTACTATGATTAGGAAATATAAAGTGTGATAATTCATGAACTATAACATAATCTAAACACTTTATATCGTATTTAAATAGTTCAAGATTTAACGTTACATTTTTATTCCTTAAATTACATACTCCCCATCTACTAGTCATCTTTCTTATTTTCAAATTAGGTACAGGTATTTTTTCCTCAAACCTTTCATACCAATAATCTAAATGTTCCCCATAAATATTACTTATGTATTTAGACATATATTTATTTAACATTTTATCATCACAAGCACAAATAATATTATCAGATATTTCTACTTCTTTAAAAGATTCTCCATATACTATGGTATATCTTTTCCCAAAAATTTTAAAACTATTATCTTCTTTTTTATTACTTTTATCAATCATTTTAATAATAGCATCTCTATTTTCTTCAATTAATTTATAAATACTTTTATTTGTAGAAAAATAGTTAGTAGTTACATATATTTCATTGTTTTTAACTCTAATGTAAGTATTTTTATTATTTTTTCTAACTATATTAACG
Organism: uncultured Bacilli bacterium; assembly: GCA_944358805.1. Lineage (GTDB taxonomy): Bacteria > Bacillota_I > Bacilli_A > RF39 > UBA660 > CALVVX01. Next base: position 7,357 of record CALVSD010000014.1, on the reverse strand, counting down.
TTGTATAAATTATCATTATATTCAAAATTCATTTTATCTAAAAATATTATATCTATTCAAATCAAACATTTTTACTACTAAATTAGAGATAAAACTTGAAGTTTTACTATTATACACATTAACTTCATTGTTATAAAATTCTTTACTATATTCTATTTTGCTATTAATACTATTGTTTTCTTCTTTTAACATATTATATTCAACATCACTATCAATTTTTGAATTATTTTCCCCTATTGTATATAATCTATCAAAAGATTCTTCTAATTTACTATATTCATTAATTTTATCATTAATATTATCTATTTTATTGTAGTTATCAATTACAATATTTATATCATTATATGTAACTTCTTCCTCTTTAATATGTTCTTTTAAAAATGTTATTGTCTTCAATAAAATTTCTATTTTTTCGTCTATCAATTTATTGATTACGTTCCATTTATTAATAATCCTGTTTTCATATAATTTTAACCTATTATATTTTCCTACAATATAAAACGTAATAAAGGCAATAACAGCCATAATAACTATAATAACAATTGCTTCTATTTTCAACTTAATCATCTCCTAAATTTAATTAAATTATTTATATTTTAATTAAAATAACACTAATTATAATTAAAATACTAGCTATAATTTTTCTATATAAATGTTGCTTTTCACCTAAAAACAAATAGCCAATTATAACATTCAATATTACTGTTAAACTACAAAGAGGTGCTACTATTGTTGTTTTACCTAATTGATATGCCATTAACTGAGAAAACAACATAATACCCCAACAAAACGATGTTATAATAATCGTTTTTTTATTCCCTTTGTTAAACTCATAGAATATATCCTTAAGTTTTAATCTTTCAAAAATAAATATCAATAATGCTGGCACAATTAACGTTAAAGAAACATAAAAAGGTAAATTAAATTGTTCAGAATAATTTACATCTATAAATAGTGCTACAGTAAAACATAAATTAGCAATTATTCCGAGAGAAACATATTTATTCAATTTAAAAGATTTTTTTTCATAAAAAACTAAAACGTTACTTAAAACAATTAAAAATGCTCCTATTATTTTATTTAAAACAAATGGCTCTTTAAAAAATAACAACCCAAAAACAATCATAAATGCCGTGGACAATTGTTTTATAACATTACAAGTAGAAGCCTCTAATCCACTTCTTACAGTTGTTCCAATTCTATCATTTAACGCATAAAAAATAATTGCAATTCCTAAGAAAAAATATACCTTTAAATCTTGAGGAAAAGTAAATTCAAAAAACGGCATCAAAAACAGGCAAAATGTACCTGCTAAAAATTGCATAAGTACAGTTAAACTTCCTGGTTTAACCATTGTTTTAGTGGTTACTTTGTAAAATTGATTGAATGCAACAGAAAATATTAAATATAAGAAAACATAAAAAATCCAATTAGAAAATATATTCATCAAACCACCACTCTACTAAAACATTTTAGCATACCAAAATAAAAATATCAATAATATGTATAATTATTTTACATTTATGCATATTAATAATGGTGATATTATGGATATAGATATAAGGAAATTTATTATTGGTAATTTTAAAGAAGATACTATTGAAGATATAAAAAATTCAATTGATACTTCCATTTCTTCGAAAGAAGAAGATCCTTTACTTGGACTTGGTGTACTATTTGAACTTGCTTGGAATAATAGTGACGAAGAAACGAAATATACTATCTTAAATAATATTAAAAAAGGGATGACAAACTAAAAAACAGATACTAGTTTATGCTAGTTATCTGTTTATTTTTATATATTACTTAATTTTTCTTTGATTATTCTACTAACTTCTCCCATATCAGCTTTACCCTTAGCTTTAGGAGTTACTTCTTTCATAATTAATCCCATATCTTTTTGAGAAGTTGGATTAACTTTAACGAAAGCTTCATCAATTATCTTATTTACTTCTTCACTAGATAATTGCTCTGGCATATATTCATTTAACACTTCTACTTCTTTTTTAGTAGTATCCGCTAAATCATTACGACCAGCTTTTTCAAATTCATTAATAGAATCTTTTCTAAGTTTAATTTGTTTGGAAATAACATCTATTACTTCTTCATCATTTAAATCTCTTTTTTTATTTATTTTTTCAAGTTGAATAGCACCTTTAACCATTCTAATAACACCTAATTTAAAGCTGTCTTTATTTTTCATTGCTTCTTTTAAGTCATTCATTATTTTATCATTTAAATTCATATTCATCCCTCTTAGTAATTTCTATTATTTCTTCTAGAATTAATTGTATTAATTTTCTTTTCTTCTTTTCTTCTAACTCCAGGTTTTTTATAACCTTCAGCTCTTTCTCTAGCTTTAGAAAGGGTTCCACTTTTAGCAACTTGTACTTTAAAACGCTTAAGTGCTAAATCTAAGTTATTATCTTTAACTTTAACTGCCATTTAAATCCCTCCCTTCTGCATTTAAATAAATTATAACATTAAATATCAATTAAAACAAGAAAAAAAAGACATATTTCTATATCTTTTACATATATTTATTCATTTGTTTCATCATTTGATTAATTTGCTTTTGTGAAGGAGTTCTACCCATTCCACTCATCATTGCTTTTATCATTTGTTCGTTAATCGGTGGATTTTCTTTTAAATACTTTTTAGTAACTTTTCTAGAAACAAAAAATCCAATTACTAAACCAATTATTAAACCAATAACTAAATATAATATATCTCTTAGTACAAACCATTCCATAATTATTTCCTCCTTTAATTATTTTACTAAATATTTATCAGTTTGGCAATCACTTTTAAATATTTTATCTAGCCAAAAATAATCTTTATTAACAAAATCGCATACAAAAATATTATCACTATACTCGTTTACAATACTAAAAAATTTACAATAAGCAACATTAGTTTTAATTTTTAAGTTAGAATTTGATATTACTAATTTACTACATTCAATACTTGTAGTTATAATATGCAAATTACTTCTTTTATAATAAGTTTTATCATTATATAGTCTATTATATATATAATCATTTAATGACTGTTTATCAAAAGGAATTGCTATTTGTTCATAATATTTATATGTAAGTACCATGTCATATTCTTTAATATGATACATTTCTTCTAATATTTTATATAATTTATATGGTTTGTTTCTGTAAACATAAGAAAAATAATTATTAATATAAAAAACATAATATACTCTCATATAATCACCATATCGATTATATAAAATATATTATGAATTTTTTGTCGTTATATATTATTATAATAAATTTTTAATTTTTATAACTATACTTGCTATATCAAGTTCATATTCTAATGATAATTCTTCTTTATTCCCAGATCTTCCAAAAGTTCTAATATTAATTAAATCAGTATCATTATTGACAAATCTATACATATTAGGATCGTTAGAAAATTCTATTACTATCTTGCGATACCCTTTAGGAAGTATTTGTTCTTTATATGATTCTTCTTGTTTTAGGAATAATTCTACATTAGGCATACTTACTACTCTTGCTTCAATATAATTTTTCAACAGTTCCTCTTTTATTTTCATAGCAAGTGCTACTTCACTACCTGTTGCAATTAATATAACATCAAGAGCATTCTTTACTTCACTTACAATATATGCTCCATATCTAACTTCATCTGCTGATGTAAATTCTAAGGCTGGTACATGATATTTAGATAATACTAAAACTGATGGTTTGCCACTTCTTAATATAAAGTTCCATGCTCCAATTAATTCTTTATGGTCAGCAGGTCTAAACACATGAAGATTAGGAATACTTCTAAGAGCTCCTAATTGCTCTATAGGTTGATGTGTCATTCCATCTTCTCCAATTAAAAATGTATCATGTGTAAAAATGTATGTTACTGGCAAATTCATCATAGCACTAAGTCTAATTGATGGTTTTAAATAATCACTAAAAACTAAGAAAGCACTAGCAAAAGGTCTTAAGTTAGAAAGTGCAAGTCCATTAGAAATAGCCCCCATCACATGCTCTCTAACACCATAAAATATGTTTTTACCGCTATAATTATCACTACTAAAATCTTCCTTATTCTTTAAATATGTTTTAGTAGAATTTACTAAATCAGCACTACCTCCAACAAAATTAGGAACAAAAGCGGATATTACATTCATAATTTGATAATTAATATCTCTTAATGATTTATCAACAAATAATTTTGATGTATCAATTACTTTATCTAATTGTAAAGATATTTTTTCATTATTAATAATTGCATTAAGTTTTTCTACTTCTTCATCAGAATTATTATTTACAAATGTTTCATATTCATTATACCAACTAGCATATAGTGATGCTACTCTATTTTTGACAAGAGCTCTACACATAAACATATTATCTTTATCATACATAAAGTTTCCTTGCCATTCTAATTTTTCACGAATACCTTCTAAATCTTCTTTTTCTAATTTTCCATGAATTTTATTAGTATTTTCATATTTAGAATATTTACCAATAGTAGTATTTATAATAATTAATGTTGGAGAATCACTTTTTTTAGCAGTATTTATAGCTTTATCAATATCTTTTATTTTTTCTCCATCCTTAACCTCTAAAACGTTCCATCCTTGTGATAAGAAACGTTCTCCAATATCATCAGTAAATGTTTTAGAAATATTACCATCTAATGACACGTTATTTGAATCATATAATACAATTAAATTATCAAGTTCAAGATTGCCTGCAAGAGATGCTGCTTCATAAGAAATACCTTCCATCAAATCTCCATCACTACATAATGCATATACATAGTTATCAAACAGTGTAACATTTTTGTCATTATAAGTAGCTCCTAAATATTTTGATGCCATTGCCATTCCTACGGCATTAGCAAATCCTTGCCCTAAAGGACCTGTAGTTGTTTCAATCCTATGATTAAGATCATATTCAGGATGTCCTGGAGTCATAGAATCAAGTTTTCTAAAGTTTCTTAAATCAACTAAATTATAATCATCCATTAAATAAAATAATGTAGCATATAATAAAGCAGAACCATGACCTGGAGATAATACAAAACGATCTCTATTTATCCAATCTTTTCTTTCTAAATCAAAATTAATATGATTTTTAAACAAAGTATATAATATGGGAGCAGCACCTAATGCTATTCCTGGATGTCCACTTCCTGCTTCATTTATCATATCAAGAGCTAACAATCTAATATCATTAATAGCCCTTTTTTCATTATACTTACTCATTTTTTCCCTACCTTCTATTATAATTATACCATGGCAAAAGAATTTTATAAATATATTTTTTTATTATATGTAAAGTAAAAAAGAAGCTATCCCTGCTTCTTTAATCTTTCATTAGTTATATTAACAAGTACTCCATACAATATTGCACAAAGTGGTACGCTTATAATCATTCCTATTATTCCAAATGTAGATGCACCAATTGTTACTGCTACAAGTACCCAAATACCTGGAAGGCCAACAGATCTTCCTACAACTTTAGGATAAATTAAATTACCTTCAAATTGTTGTAAAATTATTATAAATATTATAAATATTATTGCTTTAATTGGATCAATCATCAGAATTAAGAAAGCACCTATCGCAGTTCCAATGAACGCCCCAAACATAGGAATTAAAGCAGTAAATGCTACAAGAACTGATATAGTAGTAGCATAAGGTATTCTAAGTATAATCATACCTATAAAACACAAAACGCCAATTATTAAAGCTTCTACAAATTGTCCTGATGCAAAATTATAAAAAGCCTTATTAGTTATTCCAACTACTGTATCAATTTTTTCAATAACTTTCTTATCAAGAAAAGCTTTCATTACTTTGTTTACTTGATGAATAAACTTTTCCTTCTGTGCTAATATATATAATGCAAACACTAAAGCTATTACTCCATTTACTATATAACCTACTATCTTAGTAGCCATATCAAATATTCTTTCGGCTATTTCTTCAGTATTAGTCATAACAAAACTAGTTGCCTTTTTTTGAACTTCGTTTAAAGTATTAGTTACCATTTTAATATTTTCTTCACTAAATTGTTTTTCTTCTAAATAATTTTCTATTATTTCTGTGTATTTAGGTAAACTATCACTAAATATTTCAACAGCATTTATAAGTTCTGGTATTACTAACTTAAATATTAATGATATTAACGCTAAGACCAACACCATAACTGATACCAAACATATTGGTCTTTTTAATTTTTCGCTTCGTTTAGTTTTCTTTTTAAATATTTTAGGATATACTTTAGTTTCAATTATTTTAAGTAAAATATTTAAAACAAACGCTATTCCTATTCCTATTATAAAAGGCATAATTAATTTTAAAATATATACAATTATTCCAAACATTGTTTTTAAATTAAACAAAGCAAAAATTAGTACAATCGCATAAGTTACTATCAATAATAATTCTTTTGTTTTTTCATTTATTTTCATATTTACTCCCCCAATGATGTTATTATATCATAGTTCTATATATATATTAACCAAAAAATGTAAAAAAAATAACAAATATCTATTTATTTGTTACTTTTTGTTCTCCTTTATAAAAACCACATTTTGGACATGCACGGTGTGGTCTAATCATTTCACCACAATTAGGGCATTCTACTAATCCTTTAGCAGTAATTTTATAATGAGTTCTTCTCATATTTCTTCTAGTTTTACTTACTTTTCTAAATGGAACTGCCATATTATTCACTCCTTCCTTTTGAATCTAATAATTTTTGCAAATCACTAAATGGTGAATCTTTACTAGTATTAACTTCATCTTCACTAATAAGTCGCCATCCGTTTCCTTCAATTGTTTTGTCTTTGTTTTTATCACTTACAACTTTTAAAGGAATTTCTACTATTATATTTTGCCATAAAAAAGGAAGAATATCAATAGTATTTTGCACAATTTCAATATTATTTTCACTATTTTCTGTACTTTCTCCAAAATTTTCATCAATTTGGATTTCATAATTGTAATCTACATCTTCTAACGTAATATCATCAGGAAGCACCATTGTACCACTTAATATACCTACTATAGAAAATGTATCATCACTTATTCTTGTAATTTTACCTTTGAAATAAGTATTATTTAATTTCCTAATACTAGTATTAGATAAATCAACAGAAGACATATCTATGCTTTTATCAATATCAATACTCTCTTTTAAATTAGTAACTAAACTACCCAAATCAATAATCATAAAATCACCTGCTAGATAATTATATACTAAATTTAAAAAAATAGCAAGATTTTACATAATAAATGTTAATCCTTTTTTAAAATGTCACCATATCATTAATAGAAATGTCACCAGCATTAATATATAATATCTCTTTG
>CALVSD010000013.1 GCA_944358805.1 uncultured Bacilli bacterium | reverse complement strand
ACGGTTAAAATACTAAAAATTCATTGAAATATAAGAAAAAAATAAGTGGTAGTGTAGTAAACTATTCACACTACCTTAATAAAATAGGAGGTATTTTATGAAAAAAATATTTTTAGTTTTTATATGTACATTTTTATTAACAGGGTGTGGGAAAAACGAAAATGAACTAGTAATGGTTACTGAAGCAGGATTTGCTCCATATGAATATTATGAAGGCGGAGAAATTGTTGGGGTAGATATTGATATTGCTAATGAAATAGCTAAAGAGCTTGGTAAAGAATTAGTAGTAAAAGATATCGCCTTTGATTCAATAGTCAATGAAGTAAAAAGTGGAAAAGCAGATTTTGCAGCGGCTGGTATTAGTTATTCGGAAGAAAGAGCTAAAGAAGTTGATTTTTCAATTAATTATGCAACATCAAAACAGGTTGTTATTGTAAATGAAAACAGTGATATAAAAGATCCTAGTGAAATAAGCAATAAAAAAATAGCTGTTCAACTTGGAAGTATTGCTGATACATATGTTACTAGGGAATATCAGGATGCTACTATAACTCGTCAAAAGAAATATCTTGCTGCTATTCAAGATTTGAAAACTAATAAAGTTGATTGCGTTGTTATGGATGAACTTCCTGCAAAAGAAATATTAAAAGAAAATTCAGGATTAAAGATACTTGATAAGGAACTTACGCAAGACAAATATGGAATGATTGTTAAAAAAGGTAACAAACAATTATTAGATAGTATTAATAAAGTACTAGAAAGACTTGTTTCTGAAGGAAAAATATCCGAATATGTAATAAATCACACAGGAGAATAGAGGTAAAATATGGAAGTATTGTTTAATGTATGGGGGGAAATTGTTAAATTTTTTCAAAGTATATGGGACAATTTTTATCAAACAATTATTTATGATAATAGATATTTGTACATATTAGAAGGATTATTTAATACGCTAATTATTGCTCTTTTTGCAGTAATTATTGGTATTGTTATTGGAGTTTTAATTGCTCTTATTAGAAATAATTATGATAGAAATAATAAGTTTAAATTGTTAAATAAAATATCAACTTTATACGTAAATATTATAAGAGGTACTCCACAAATATTACAACTTATGATTATTTATTATATAATTTTTAAAAGTGTAGATATAAATATTGTTATTGTAGGTATTATTGCTTTTGGTATAAATTCGGGAGCGTATGTTTCGGAGATTATTAGAGCGGGTATAGAATCTATTGATAATGGCCAAATAGAAGCAGGATATTCGTTGGGACTTAATTATTCTAAAGTAATGAGATATATAATTCTTCCACAAGCAATAAAAAATATATTACCAGCATTAGGTAATGAATTTATTACTTTACTTAAGGATACTTCTGTAGGTGCTTATATTGGTATTGTTGAATTAACTAAAGCATCAGATATAATTGCTTCTAGAACATATGATTACTTTTTTCCACTTATAATTGTTGCGATAATTTATTTAATTTTAACAATTGGATTATCAAAATTAATAAGTATGATGGAAAGGAAGTTAAGTAATGATTACTGTTAAAAATTTAAGAAAAAAATATGGAAGTAAGGTTGTTTTAAAAGGGATTAATTTGAACGTTGAAAAAGGTGAATGTGTAGTAATTATTGGCCCTTCTGGGTGTGGTAAATCAACTTTGCTTAGATGTATAAATGGAATAGAAAAAGTAACTAGTGGTAAAGTAATATTTGAGGATAAAGATATAAATAATCCCAAAGTAGATATCAATAAAATAAGAGAAAAAATGGGAATGGTTTTTCAACAATTTAATTTATTCCCTCATTTAACAGTAAAAGAAAATATAGTATTAGCTCCTATAAAATTAAAGTTAATGAGTAAAGAAGATGCTAATAAAAAAGCTCTAGAATTATTAGAGTTAATTGATTTGAAAGATAAAGTTGATATGTATCCCAGTCAATTATCTGGTGGACAAAAGCAAAGAATTGCTATAGCAAGATCTTTAATTATGAATCCTGATGTAATGTTATTTGATGAGCCAACTAGTGCGCTTGATCCCGAAATGGTAGATGAAGTAAGTAATTTAATGAAAGATTTAGCAAAACAAGGAATGACGATGATTGTTGTTACTCATGAAATGAGTTTTGTTAAAGAATGTGCAACTAGAGTAATATTTATGGAAAATGGGAACATTATAGAAGAAGGGACAGTAAAAGAAATATTTGAAAATCCTAAATCAGATAGATTAAAAGAATTCTTATCAAAAGTTAAATAAAATATGTCAATTAAATAAGTAAAGAATGTAAAATAAATATTTTATTTTAAAAGTGTGTTATAATTAATTTATAGTAGTAGATAATAATGTTACTACAAAAGGAGGAAAAGATGAGTGTAATTAATGTAACTAGTGAAATTAAACCATTAAAAGAAGTCTTGGTACATAGGCCAGGAAAGGAATTATTAAATTTAACTCCTGATACGCTACAAAGACTATTATTTGATGATATTCCATTTTTGAAAGTAGCGCAAGCAGAACATGATGAATTTGTTCAAATACTTAGAGATAATGGAATAAAGGTATTTTATTTGGAAGATTTAATGGCTGAAACATTAGATGCAAATCCAAAAGTAAAAGAAAAATTTTTAAAACAATTTATTAAAGAAGCGGGTGTAACGACCCCCAAATATCGTGATTTATTATTTGAATATTTAATGAGTTTTGATGATAATAAAGAGTTTGTTTTAAAAACTATGGAAGGTATTCAAATAAGTGAGCTAGATAGAGATAAAAGGGTTATGGAAAAATCTTTAGTAGATTTAGTTACTGAAGAAACTTCATTTATTGCAGAACCAATGCCTAACTTGTATTTTACGAGGGATCCTTTTGCCAGTATTGGAAGTGGTATCAGTTTAAATAAAATGTACTCTGTTACCAGATCTAGAGAGACAATCTATGCGGAATATATCTTTAATTATCATCCTAAATTTAAAGGTCAGGTTGAAAAATATTTTGATAGATATAATGATTGTCATATTGAAGGTGGAGATGCATTAAATCTAAATGACCATGTTCTTGCAATTGGTATTTCACAAAGAACTGAAGCTGCTGCAATTGATTTAATAGCAAAGAATATATTTAAGAATCCTAATTGTAAGATAGATACAATTTTAGCTTTTAATATTCCAAATTCTCGTGCGTTTATGCATTTGGATACAGTATTTACTCAAATTGACGTAGATAAATTTACTTATCATCCAGGGATTATGGATACACTTCAAGTATTTGAAATTACTGAAGGAGATGATCCTGATAGTGATGAAGACTTAAATGTTAAAGAAATAAATGATTCTCTTGAAAATATATTAGAGACTTATTTAGGAAGAGAAATTACATTAATTCCTTGTGCTGGTGGAGATAAGATTTCAGCAGAAAGAGAACAATGGAATGATGGTACTAATACTTTATGTATCGCTCCAGGAACTGTAGTAGTTTATAATAGAAATAATATTACTAATGAAATATTAAGAGAACATGGCATAAAAGTATTAGAAATGAGTAGTGCAGAACTATCACGTGGTAGAGGTGGCCCAAGATGTATGAGTATGCCACTTGTAAGAGAAGATTAGGAGGCTATTATGGTTAATTTATACAAAAGAAATTTTTTAAAATTATTAGATTATAGTAGTGAAGAAATTAGATACTTATTAGATTTATCTATTAAATTTAAAAAAATGAAACATGAAGGAATACCACATCGTTATTTACAAGGAAAGAATATTGTATTATTGTTCGAAAAGACTTCTACAAGAACAAGATGTGCTTTTGAAGTAGCAGGAAGAGATTTAGGTATGGGTGTTACATACTTAGATCCTGGAAGTTCTCAAATGGGTAAAAAAGAAAGCATTGAAGATACTACTAAAGTATTAGGTAGAATGTATGATGGAATTGAGTATAGAGGATATGCTCAAGAAATAGTAGAAACTCTTGCTGAAAATGCTGGAGTACCAGTATGGAATGGATTAACTACTGAATATCATCCAACACAAATGCTTGCAGATATAATGACTATTGAAGAAAATTTTGGACATTTAAAAGGAATTGAATTAGTATACATGGGAGATGCTAGAAACAATGTTGCCAATTCTCTTATGGTAGTATCTGCTAAAATGGGAATTCATTTTACTTGTTGTGGTCCTAAAGAGTTATGGCCTAGTGAAGAACTAGTTTCTAAATGCAAGCAACTTGCCGAAGAAAGTGGAGCAGTAATTAATTTAACTGAAGATCCTATGGAAGCTAGTAAAGATGCAGATGCTTTATATACTGATGTATGGGTATCTATGGGAGAAGATGCTAGTGTTTGGGAAGAAAGAATAAAATTATTACAAAAATATCAAATTAATAAAGATATTATGAATAATGCTAAAGAAAATGCTATATTCTTACATTGTTTACCATCTTTTCATGATTTAAAAACAACAATTGGTAAAGAAATATATGATAAATTTGGCTTAAAAGAGATGGAAGTTACTAATGAAGTATTTACTTCTAGTCATTCAAAAGTATTTGATGAAGCAGAAAATAGAATGCACACAATAAAAGCTGTTATGTATGCTACTATGAGTGATGAAAATGAGTAAAATAGTAATTGCTTTAGGAGGGAATGCTTTAGGTAAGACCCCTTCTGAGCAACTAAATTTATTAGAGAAGACAGCCAAAATTATTGTTGATTTAATAAAAAGTGGAAATAAAATAGTTTTAACTCACGGTAATGGACCACAAGTTGGACAAATTGCTCTTGCAATGGAGTTTTCTGCAGGAAGCGAAGTTAAAACACCTTTCATGCCATTTCCTGAGTGTGGAAGTATGAGTCAAGGTTATATTGGTTACCAATTGCAACAATGTATACAAGATGAATTAGAAAGGCAAAAAATAAAAAAGAATTGTGTAACTATAATAACACAAGTGCTAGTTGATTCTAAGGATAAAGCATTCCAAAATCCAACCAAACCAATAGGAATGTTTTATACAAAAGAAGAGGCCTTAGAAATAGAAAAAGAAAAAGGTTATACTTTTGTAGAAGATTCTGGCCGTGGATATAGGAGAGTAGTACCATCTCCAATCCCTATTGATATAATAGAAAAAGAAGTTATTGGACAACTTGTTGATAATGATAACGTTGTTATTGCAGTTGGAGGAGGAGGAATTCCTGTAATCAAAGAAGACCGTATAAAATTACTTGAAGGAGTAGAGGCTGTAATTGATAAAGATCGTTCAGGAGCTCTTCTTGCCAAAGAAATAGGAGCGGATATATTACTTATATTAACTGCGGTTGATAAAGTATATATTAATTACAATAAAGAAAATCAAGAAGGCCTTTCAGAATTAACTATTGAAGAAGCAGAAAAATATATTGAAGAAGGACAATTTGCTAAAGGAAGCATGCTTCCTAAAGTAGAAGCTTGTATTGATTTTGTTAAGGAAAGTAATGATAAGATTGCTGTTATTACCTCTTTAGAAGAAGCAAGTAGTGCTTTAACTGGAAAAAATGGTACTATAATAAAAGGAGGAAAATAAAGTGGCAAAGAAAAAATCAAAGTTTATGTTATCAGCATTTACAATTATAATTATTTTAATTGCTGGTCTAGGAGTTCTTTCGCATCTACTTCCTAATGCAGAGTTTGTTGGTGAAGAAATTGTTAATGGTAGTGGTACGGTTGGTGCTAAATTATCAGAAGTATTGTTGTCACCAATTTTAGGATTTCAAGATGCGGTAGACGTTGGAATATTTATCTTAATTTTAGGAGGATTTTTGGCTATTGTAACTAAAACAGGTGCTTTGGAAACTGGTATTAAAGTTTTAGTAAAAAAATTAAAAGGAAATGAATTACTTTTAATTCCAATTCTTATGTTAATATTCTCAATAGGTGGAACAACTTATGGAATGTTAGAAGAAACTGTAGGATTTTATGCACTACTTTCTGCGACAATGGTAGCAGCAGGAATGGATACAATTGTTGCCTCAGCTGTTGTATTGTTAGGAGCAGGATCTGGAGTATTAGGTTCCACAATTAATCCATTTGCAGTAGGAGCTGCAGTATCTGTACTTCCTGAAGGAACTGTTGTTAATCAAGGCTTAATCATATTAATTGGAACATTTTTATGGTTATCAACTTTAATTATTTCAATTTTATTTGTTATGAATTATGCTAAGAAAGTAAAAGCAGACAAAGGTTCAACTTTCTTATCACTTCGTGAACAAAAAATGATGGAAAAGAAATATGGTAAAGAAGAAACTGAAGAAGAAAAGAAAAATGTTAAATTAACTGGTAAACAAAAAGTTACATTAATTTTATTTGGACTTACTTTTTTAGTAATGATTATAGGATTTGTTCCTTGGGGTGACTTTAACGTAACTATATTTGAGGAAACTACTGGTTGGTTAACAGGATCTCCATTAGGTGGATGGTATTTCTTTGAATCAGCATTATGGTTCTTAATTATGGCAGTAATAATTGGGATTATTAATAGAATGCATGAAAAAGATATTGTAGATACATTTATTGATGGTGCAAATGATATGGTTGGAGTTATCTTAGTAATAGCAGTAGCTCGTGGTGCTAGTGTACTTATGCAAACTACATACTTAGATAATTACATTATTTATAATGCTTCAAATATATTAAAGAATGTTCCAGAACTAGTATTTACACCTCTTAACTATTTACTACATATAGTTTTATCAGTATTAGTTCCATCATCGTCAGGACTTGCAACATTATCTACACCTATAATTGGACCACTTGCAGGTCAATTAGGTTATAGTGTAGAAGTAGCAATTATGAGTATGGTATCTGCTAATGGACTTGTAAATCTAATTACACCAACATGTGGAGCTATTATGGGTGGACTTGCTCTTGCTAAAGTAGAATATTCTACATGGTTTAAATGGGCTTTAAAAGTAGTATTTACAATAGCGTTAATTAATATATTAGTACTTACTGTATTTACAATAATATTATAAAGAGTGGAATTACCATTCTTTTTTCTTTTATTTAATGTTATAATTAATATGAAGGAGTATAGATATGAAAAAAGAAATTAATAAACAAAGAACAAATTATTTAACATGGGATGAATTTTTTATGGGGGTATCTAAGTTATCTGCAATGAGAAGTAAAGATCCTTCAACGCAAGTAGGAGCTTGTATAGTAGGATCAGATAATAGAATATTATCTATTGGATATAATGGAACTCCGAATGGAATAGAGGATAAAGATTTTCCTTGGGATAGAGATGGTGAACCTCTTGAAACAAAATATTTATACGTATGTCATGCTGAAATGAATGCCATATTAAATTATAGAGGAAGTAGAAAAGAACTAGAAGAAGCGAAAATATATGTTGATTTATTTCCTTGTAATGAATGTGCGAAATTAATTATTCAATCTGGAATAAAAGAGGTAATTTATTTAAGTGATAAATATGCACACACTGAAAGTGTTATTGCGTCTAAAAGAATGTTTGATACTGTAGGAATAGTATATAGACAATTAGAATGCGATAATAAAAAAATAATTATAGATTTAAAAAAAGAAAAAGTATTGAAATAGTTAATGCTATTTTGTATAATTAAATTGTAATTGCAAATAGGAAAGGTGAAAAGATGAATACATATAAAGTTACAGTACATAGTGAAAAAGAAACAATAGAGTTAGCACAAAATATAGAATCAGAAAAATTTCCTAATATGGTTATTTGTTTAAATGGAGATTTGGGAAGTGGTAAAACAGTTTTTGCTAAAGGGTTTGCACAAGCAATGGCAATTAATGATGTTACTTCTCCAACTTTTAATATAATAAAAGAATATAATGGTGAATTACCTCTTTATCATATGGATGTATATAGAGTAGAAAATAATGTTGAAAATTTAGGATTAAGTGAATACTTTGATAAAGGTGGAGTTTCTATTATTGAATGGGCTGATATGATTGAAGATTATTTACCTAAAGAAAGATTAGAAATAGAATTTAAAATAATTGATGAAAATACTAGAGTATTATTAATTAGGGCATATGGTGAAAAGTATATTAATATATGTGAGGCTGTATTATGATAACTTTATTTATAGATACATCAGCTAGCGGTGTATCTATTGCTATAGTAAAAGATGAAAAAGTTATAAGTAAAATAGTTAAGAATATTCCTAACGAACATTCAGTGTATGCTGTTAAATTTGTAAATGATGTATTAGAAACTATTGGGATGAAACCTAATGATATAGATAATATTATGGTAGTAAATGGTCCAGGATCTTTTACAGGTGTAAGAATTGGATTAACAATAGCTAAGATATATGGATATTTACTAAAAAAAGATATAATAACTGTATCTTCATTAAGAGCCATGGCACTTAGTAGTGATGCTAAAATAGTTATTCCTATAATAGATGCTCATCATGATAACTATTATTATGGAGTATATGATATGTTTGATAATATTATATTAAAAGATAATTTTAATACTAAAGAAGAATTGTTAAAACAAATAAATAAATATGAAGAAGCTGACATTGTGAGTAATGAAACAGTTAATAATGGTGAAATAAAAGCACGTAAGATAGAGTATGACATTGTAAATATAGTCAATCACTATAAATATGAATTACCAGTTAATCCTCATTTAGTAGTTCCTAATTATTTAAAACTACCACAAGCATTAGAGGAAAATAAATGATTAAAGAAATAGATAAAATAGAAGAAAATCCATTTTCAAAATATTTAGAATATTATATTGAAGATAAAAAAATAGGTCATTTAAGATATGCACTTATATACGATAGAATGGAAATAGAAGATTTATTTGTAGAAGAAGAATATAGAAATCAAAAGATTGGTTCTAAATTAATGAGTTATTTAGTTAGTATTGCAATAGAGTATCATGTTGTAAATATTACTTTAGAAGTTAGGATAAGTAATGAAGTTGCAAGAAGATTATATAAAAATTTTGGTTTTAGAGAAGTAGCTTTAAGAAAATTCTATTATGGTGATGAAGATGGTATTTTAATGGAAAAGCAGGTGATGTAATGAAAGATGTAGTATGTTTAGCAATAGAGACTAGTTGTGATGAAACAAGTATGAGTATTATAAAAAACGGTAGTGAAGAAATAGCTACTGTTGTATTTACTCAAATTGATATTCATAAAAAATTTGGAGGGGTAGTTCCCGAAATAGCAAGTAGAAGTCATATTGAAAGTATTACTATTGTACTTGATGAATTATTTGAAAAATCAAAAATGACTATAGATGATATTGACATAATTGGCGTTACTTATGGCCCGGGACTTATAGGATCGTTATTAATAGGTTTACAAGCGGCTAAAACAATAGCTATGATTACTGGTAAACCATTAATACCAGTTCATCATATTGCAGGTCATATATATGCAAATAATTTAGAGAATAGATTACAATTTCCACTAATTGCATTAGTAGTAAGTGGTGGGCATACAGAACTTATATATATGAAAGAAGATTATTCATTTGAAAGAATTGGTGGAACACTAGATGATGCAGTAGGAGAAGCTTATGATAAAGTAGCTAAAATATTAGGACTTGATTATCCAGGTGGCCCTTTAGTAGATGCTTTATCATTGAAAGGTGAAGATACATATGATTTACCTTATCCACTTGATGATAAATCATATAACTTTAGTTTTAGTGGTATTAAAAGCGCTGTTGTAAATATTGTTCATAATGAAAAACAAAGAAAAAAAGAAATTAGAGTGGAAGATATGTGTACTTCTTTTCAAAACAGAGTAGTAGAAGTTATTACTAAAAAGACGATGAGGGCACTTAAAGAATATAAAGTGAAAAACTTAATAATTGCTGGAGGAGTAGCCGCAAACAATGGACTTAGAAATAGGTTTGCGATTTTATGTAAAGAAGAAAAGATAAATTTATCTATTCCTAAAATAAAATATTGTACTGATAATGCTGCTATGATTGGAGCGGCAGCATATTATGCGTATAAAAAAGGAATAGTGGCGGATTTAGAATTAAATGCAATGGCAACAGATACATTATATAAATATTAATATAATGTATTTTTTTTGTATAAAATTAATAATTTTTGAAAAAAATAATAAAAAAGTATTGCACTAACTTAGAAAATGGTGTATACTAAAGAAGTCTTAAGGAAAAAGAGATGCCTAATTAGCTCAGTCGGTAGAGCACTCGGCTGTTAACCGATAGGTCGTAGGTTCGAGTCCTACATTAGGCGCCATTAAGAATTTAAGATGAACTTATAAAGTTCATTTAAACTATTAGCAAGTTATTTGTTAATAGTTTTTTTGTGTTTTTAATTAATTTATTATAAAAAAGACAAATAGGTAATAAAGTCTATTTGTCTTTAATCAATGTTATTTTTAATAATTAAATCTTTTTAATTTAAATATAGTCATTGTAATTCCAATTAATGCTACAAATCCAATAATTACATATATGTATATATTATCTAAAGTATTAGGATTAGTAACTTTATCATCTGTATTTGGTTGTTCAACTTTTTTTTCTACAACAACTTGATTTCCATCAGCATCAGTTGTGATTTCGTATTTATCAGTTACATCTTTCTTTAAAGTAGCATCATAAATAGTATAATCATCTTTTCCGTCAGCAGATGTTAAAGTAGCATTTTTAACTTTTAAACTAGTTTCAGTTGCATTACTATTATTAACAATATTTCTAATAGCTGAATTATTAGTAGAAGTCAATGAACCACCAGTAACTATTGCTGTCGCAGAGTTGTCCAAAGCAAACGCATTTTCACTTACAAATGTACCATTATTTATTGTTACACTACTATTAACATTATTTCTAATTGCATTACTAATAGCTGTAAATGAACCATTGTTAATAGTCATAGTAGGTGTTACATCTTCTAATTCATATTTGATGTTTCCTATTAAAGATGTATCAGTAGATGTACTATTGAAAGTACCACCATCTATAGTCATATTTCCTTCATTACGAATTACATAAAAACTTTGTGTGGTTTCAAAAGACCCACTTTTAATAATTAAAGTTCCAAGATTCGTAATTACACTATAAGTAGAATTTTCTTGGTGAGTAACTAATCAAGAATTATCACCAGAACTGTCTATAATAGTTAATTTTCCACCTTCTAATACTTTTAATGCTTCGCATGAAAGGGTAAAGTTAGTGAATTTATGACCATTTAAATCTAATACAACTTCTTCATCACCATTAATTATTAAATCTTGCTTAACATCGCCAGTTAGGGTAACATAATAAATACCTTCTTCTACCTTAACTTCAACGTTAGGATCCCATCCAATAAAAACTAAACCGTCACTATCAACTTTACTTTCATCAACAGTAGATGCATTTACTTTTAATGGCGATATAATTACTGCTATTGTTAGCATCACCATTAATATAAATTTCTTTTTCATTTTATCCTCCTCTCTATTATAATTATAATATATAATAAATTAAATAACAACAGTTAAAATTTATAAATTTATGATAGTGTAAATGTTTAACATATAGTAACGTTTTATTGTTAAATTTATTAAGTAAATTTTTATTAACAACTATATTAAATAATATTTTTTTGATATAATTATTATTGTTGGAAAGATGTGATTATATGAAAAAAGTAGTTTTAGTAGATGGTAATAATTTATTATTTAGAAGTTATTATGCAACCGCATATTCAGGAAATTTTATGAGAAATGCTGATGGATTTCCTACTAATGGATTATATGGTTTTGTGAATATGATAAATAAAATAATTAACGAAGAAAATCCTGAATATATGGTAGTAGCTTTTGATATAGGAAAAACTTTTAGGCATGAAAAGTATAGTGAATATAAAGGTGGAAGAGATGAGACTCCAAATGATTTAAAAGTACAATTTCCTTATGCCAAAAAAATACTTAGTGCAATGGGTATAATGTATTTAGAAAAAGAAGGATATGAAGCAGATGATATAATAGGTACAATTGCTAAAGAAGTAGATATTAACGATGACTTTGTAGGTCTTATTGTAAGTAGCGATAAGGATTTATTACAATTAATATCAAATGATGTTGAAGTAAAACTATTAAAAACTAAAGATTATATTAGAATGAATCGTGATGTATTCTTTGAAACTTATGGAATAGAGCCTATTAGAATGATTGATTTAAAAGGTTTAATGGGAGACTCTTCTGATAACATTCCTGGAGTTAAAGGAATTGGTGAAAAAACTGCGCTTAAATTATTGCAAGAATATGATACGATTGAAAATTTATATGACAATATTGATAAATTAAAGGGAGCAACAAAAGTAAAATTAGAAGAAGGTAAGAAGAGTGCTTTTGATAGTAAAGAAATTGCCACTATTTACAGAGAGGTTCCATTAGATATAAAATTAGAAGATACTAAGTATATTAAAAAAGCATCTCCTGAACTAATAGAAATATATAATTATTTAGGATTCTATTCATTTTTAAAGAAAATAGATTTACCTAAAAAAGATAATAAGAAAATAGAAGTTAAGATTATTAACGATGTAAATGAAATAAAGATTGATAAACCAGTTGGAGTATATTTAGATATAGATAATGATAACTATCATAATGCTAATATTATTGGAATGGGTGTATATAACGAAGAAGTATCTATGTATATACCATTTAATATATTAAAAGAAAATCCTGTATTTTTAACTAATATTGATAAATATACTTATGATATAAAAAAATTATATGTAAGTTTAATAGAGAATAATATTAAAATTGATAAGTTAGTATTTGATACAATGATTAGTGCATATATACTTAATTATAATTTGAAAGATGACATTGCATATTTAGCTAATGAACTTGAATATGATATTCCATTTACTGATAAAAAGAATGCATATGATGTTGAAAGTGAACTTAATATAATTGCCGAAAGAAGTATAATGAAAGCTAAATTTATTTATGAAACAAGAGATAAATTTATAAGTGATATGGAAAGAGAAGATGTAACATTTTTATATAATGAAATAGAACTTCCTCTTACAATGACACTTGGTAATATGGAAATTGAAGGAATAAGAGTAGATAAGAATATTTTATTAGATATGAAAGAAGATATAAGAACAAAGTTAGTTTCATTAACAGAAAATATATATAATTTAGCAGGATGTGAATTTAATATAGCATCTCCTAAACAACTAGGAGAAGTCTTATTTGAAAAATTAAATCTACCTTATGGAAAGAAGAAAAAAACAGGATATTCTACTGATGTTAGTGTTTTAAACAAATTAAAAGGAGATTATCCAATTGTAGATTTAATACTAGAACATAGATCGTTATCTAAACTAAATAGTACTTATGTTGAAGGTATATTAAATGCTGTAAGTAATGATGGAAAAATTCATACAATATATACGCAAGCATTAACTAGAACAGGAAGACTTTCATCAATTGAACCTAACTTACAAAATATACCAGTAAGAAATGAATATGGAAGATTAATTAGAAAAGCATTTATACCAGAAGATAATAGTGAAATAATGTCATCTGATTATTCTCAGATAGAACTTAGAATATTTGCTCATTTATCTAAAAATGATAAGTTAATAGAAGCATTTAATAATAATATGGATATACATACTAAGACTGCTATGGATATATTTCATGTACAAGCAGAAGAAGTTACTAAAGATATGCGAAGACATGCTAAAGCGGTTAATTTTGGAATATTATATGGAATAAGTAGTTTTGGACTTGCAGAAGATTTAGGTATTCCTGTAAGTGAAGCAAAAAGATTTATGGATAAATATTTTGAAGTATATCCTGGTATAAAAGATTTTATGAATAAGTTAATTGAAGAAGCTACAACAAAAGGCTACGCTGTAACTTTAATGAATAGAAAAAGAGTTATTGAAGAATTAACTAATTCTAATTATATAATTAAAAGTATGGGGCAAAGAATGGCACTTAATACACCAATTCAAGGAAGTAGTGCTGATATATTAAAAAAAGCAATGGTTGAAATTGAAAGAGAATTTAAGAAATTAAATTTAAAAAGTAAAATGTTATTACAAGTACACGACGAACTTATTTTTAATGTTTTAAACGATGAAAAAGAAACTGTTACAAATGTCGTTACAAGTATTATGGAAAATACATATAAGATAAGTGTACCACTAGTAGTAGATGTTAATTTCGGAACAAATTGGTATGATGCGAAGTAGAGGTGATTTAATGGATAAAATAACAAGAACTTTATTAGTAAGTATTACAGTTAATATTTGTTTAGTTATAAGTAAGCTGATAATAGGTTTTTTAGGAAATTCTAAAGCATTAATTGCGAATGGTATTCATTCTTTAACTGATTTAATTACTGATGGTATTGCAATTGTAGGTAATAGCTTTTCTAAGAGGCCCCCTGATGATAGACATCCTTATGGTTATGGACAAATAGAATATGTTACTAACATGATTGTGGGTTTAGTAATTTTGTTATTAGGAGTTAGCCAAATCATTAATGCTTTTTCAAGCGAAGTAGATATTCCTAGTAATATAATAATATACACAAGTATTATTGCAATTGTTGTTAAATATAGTTTATCTAAATATATAACACGTAGAGGGAAAAAATATAAAAGTGGTATATTAATAGTATCTGGTCTTGAATCTAAGGCAGATGCTTTAACTACTTTGTTCGTAATTATATCATCTTTATTATCAAAGTTAACTGTTTATAATGAGTTGTATAAGTATTCTGATGATGTTTGTACTTTTATAATTGGAGTCTATATCTCTTATGTATCTTTAAAAATATTAAAGGAAAATGCCTTTGATTTGATAGATAAAGTAGAAGATAACCAAGAATTAATAAATAAATTAAAAAAGAAGATACTTAAAAATATTAAAATAAAAGATGTTACTAATTTATCATTAATTAAGTATGGAACTTATTATACTGCTAATGTAGAAATTGCTCTTAACAAGAATACTAAATTAAAAGATATTGAAGAAATAAATAAGAAATTAGAAAAACAATTAGTAAATAGAAGAACTAGAATATCATATTTAGTACTTAGTACTAAAGTATATGAAGGAAGTGAATAGTATGCCAGAACTACCAGAAGTAGAAACAGTAAAAGAAACACTTAAATTAAAATTAATTGGTAAAAAGATAAAAGATGTTAAAATATATTATGATGGCATAATTGCATACCCTGAAGTAAAAGAATTTTCTAATCAAATAAAAAACTTATCTATTAAAGATATAAAAAGAAGAGGTAAGTGGTTAATGTTTGATTTAGATAAATATTATCTACTATCACATTTGAGAATGGAAGGAAAATACTTTTTTAAGAATAAAGAAGAAAAATTGGATAATCACGAACATGTAGTTTTTACATTGGATGATGATGAAGAATTAAGATATAGGGATACTAGAAAATTTGGTAAAATGTATTTAATTAAAAAAGAAGACATTAACAGTATTGGACCAATTAAAGATTTAGGATTAGAACCTTGGGATGATAGTTTAACTAAAGAATATCTTAGAAGTAAATATAAGAATAAAAAGTTACCAATAAAGACCATATTACTTGATCAAAGTATTATTGTAGGAATTGGTAATATTTATGCTGATGAAATATTATTTTTATCTAAGTTAAATCCTTTAATTAAGTGTTGTGATTTAAATGATAATGATTTAGATAATATAATTAAATATACAAAAGAAGTATTAGAGAAAGCAATTAAACTAGGGGGAACTACAATTAGAACTTATACTTCTGTAGATGGCGTTCATGGTAGATTTCAAAATGAATTATTAATTCATGGAAAAGATAAGGATGTATGCCCTAATTGTGGACAACCAGTAGAGAAAATAAGAGTAGGGGGAAGAGGTACTTACTATTGCATTAATTGTCAAAAGGATATTTATGAAAAATAATTATATAATAGATAAACATATAGAAAAAATATATAGATATGGATACACTGATTTTTTATTGCCAAATGAATTTTTACAAGTAAAAAACAAATTAAAGAAAACAGAATATAATGTATATAAACCATATATTGATAGTGAAAAAGTAATACTTTATAAAAAGGTAAAACCAGAAATAGTATTATATAAGATTATTTGCAGTGAACCTTTAAGACATCAGGATATATTAGGATCTTTGTTTTCTCTTAATTTAAGTATATATGTATACGGAGATATAATTATAGATGGTAGTGATTATTATATATTTGTTCTTCCTATGATATCTAATTATTTAGAAAATAATTTAATTAAAATAAAAGATGTGCCTATTAGTTTAGAAAGACAACAATTAGATGTTATAGAAAGCTATCAAAGAGAATATGAAAAATGTGAACTAATTGTTCCTAGTCTTAGAATAGATACGGTTATTTCTAAAATAACAGGTTTATCAAGAACAATGGTAATTTCTAAAATAAAGAATAAAGAAGTATATATAAATTATGAAATTTTGACTAATAATTCATATACTTTAAAAGAAAATGATATTTTTAGTGTCAGAAAATATGGTAAATATAATTATGTTGGTGTAGTTAATACTACTAAAAAAGGAAACTTAATAATAATTCTTAATAAGTATTAATTGTTATTTTATAATAAACAGACTAACATCTGTTTTTATATTTACAAAAAATGTAAACTATAATGTTACCATATTTACAACAAATTAATCTTTGAGGTAACTATTAGTTGACAACATGTAATATATATGATAATTTCAATTTAGAGGTGATAGTTAATGGCAAAATTAAAAAATATTGATAATATAATTAATGATCTAAAGGAAAATAATTATTTAAAAGAATTTATAAATTTGACATTTAACTGTAAAATTAATAATGACGAAGAAGTAGAAATGGGTGTTCAAGAGATAGAGGATAATAATATTTTATTTATTTATCAAATGGGTAAATATGACAAAATAGAATTTTATGATTTTTTTATGAAAGACAATAATATTTATTTAGATAAATTAATTAATAGAAATATTACAATTAATTATGTTTACATAAATAAGTGTATTGATTTATATTTAACAAATACTTATGTTAATAATTTTATTAGATTTATAGTATCATTTTATTTAGATAATAAAAAAAAGATATTATTAGAATATCTTCCTGAATATATAGTTAATATAATTATAAAATATTAGTTTTTAATAATAGGTTTGCAACTATATTCTAGTTCAATTAATTCATAATTATTAGTAATATATGCATATATGCTATTAGTTCTAAATTCTATATCTAATAATTTTGATATTTTAGGTTTGTATCTGGTTATGATAGGTATATTAATATCTTTTTTTATGCTATTTAAATATTTTTGCCCAGAATTTGTGAATCCTAATAATCTTATATAATCAATTTTTATGCTTTGTGCTTCTTCTTTGGTAAAATTAGTAAGAATATGTAATAACATTCTATTTATCTTATTATAAGTATATCTTTTAGTTTTTATATTCATGACAAGTTCATTATAATTAGAAGATTTATATATACTTTTAATTATTCTATTTTCTATTCCTTCATCAACAGTCTGATAAATATTTAATTTATTAGAATTATTAATAATTTGATATTTTAAGTATGGATAAAAATCATCTAATGATATTGAAGTTAAATATTTATAAGTGTTACTAGGTATATAATTAGTAACATCTTTTTTTTCTAGTAATAGTTTTCTAATTAGACTAGCATTAATAATATTATTATTTATATCTTTACTATGATAATCATTTGTCCTTTTAATAGTTACAGGAATAATGTTATAGTTATTTTTTATAATTTCCTTTATATAAGAAAGTCCTAGTAAATCATTTGGTTTATTAATTATTGTATTTGTAATATCAGATAAAGCTTTACTTAAAGCAGTAGGGTAATTAATACCTTGATCTAGATATTTTTTTACTATATTATTATATTCTTTATTGTTTAATTGAATATTAGCAAGATTAATTAGTTCTTGGGCGTTATCACTTTCACTACCAAATACTAAAGTGTCTATTTTTAAATGATTTAGTATTTCTATTGCCCCTTTTGCAAATATATCAGAAGATTGAGTGGCATACCCAAAAGGTAATTCAATAAAAATATCTACGCCATATTCAAGAGCAATTCTTGTTTTATCCCATTTATTTAATATAGATATATCTCCTCTTTGAGTAAAGTTTGAAGAACATACTACTATAATAATACTATCAGGATACATTTCTTTAACTTTATTTAATTGATATAAATGTCCTAAATGAAAAGGGTTATATTCACATACTATACCTATAACTTTCATAAAATCACCAGCACTAATATATCATATTATTAGTATTTTTACAAATAAAAAAGAAAAACATTAATTATTTTTCTTTTTAAATACAAATAATTTACTTAATATATAATTTAGTACTATTACAATAAATTGAGCAATTACTTTAGCTATTTTATCATTAATTAGTATTATTTTAACTGTTACAAACATAAATGCTAACTCGATAAGAAGAGTAGTTATTCTTGAAGATACAAACATACTAAATACTTTAATTTCTTCTTTCTTATTAGAAGTAGTTGTATTAAATACAAATTTTTTATTAGTAATATATGCAAATATAACTGCACATATCCAAGATAAAATATTAGCAAGTATAAATAATATATTATTTTCTATATCTAATACTAACGAGAAAAGGAAATATGTAACAATACTTACTACTGTGGTAAGAACTCCTACAATTAAATAATTTATAATTTCTTGATATTTTTTATATAAATTAATTATATTATTCATGTTTTTTATCCTTTATATTAGTATCTTTAATTATATATATAGGTCTATTTTTAACTTCAAGATATACTTTAGATAAGTATTGTCCAATAATACCTATACAGAATAATTGAACGCCACTTACAAAGAAGATAATACAAGCAAGGCTTGGCCAACCAGAAGTTGGGTCTCCAAATATTAATGTTCTAATAATTATAAATAATATTATTATAAATGATATTAAGCAAAATAGTACGCCAATAATTGATGATACAATAAGAGGAGCAGTAGAGAATCCTACAATTCCATCAATCGCATAAGAAAATAGTTTCCAGAAACTCCATTTTGTAGTACCTGCAATTCTTTCTTGGTTTTCAAATTCAATCCACTTTGTTTTAAAACCAACGAAACTAAATAATCCTTTAGAATATCTGTTATATTCTTTCATATTAATAATGGCATTAACCATTTGTCTTGTCATAAGACGGTAGTCTCTAGCGCCTGCAACCATTTCTGTTTTAGATATCTTTGCAATAATTCTATAAAACCATCTAGTAAATATTTTCCTTAAGAATGAATAACCATTTCTACTAGTACTTTTTGTAGCAACACAATCATATCCTTCTTCAGTTATGCCTTTAATCATTTCTGGTAAAAGAGAAGGGGGATCTTGCAGGTCAACATCCATTGTTGTTATAAAGTCACCACTACTAAGTTCTAATCCTGCATACATTGCAGCTTCTTTTCCAAAGTTTCTAGAAAAGTCAATAAATTTAACCCTTTTATCTTTTTTAGCAAGTTCTTTCATAATAGAAGCACTATTATCTTTTGAACCATCATTTACAAATATAAATTCAAAGTCATAATCTTTTATTTCCTTACTAGTTTTATTTATTTCTTCATAAAATAGTGGAATAGCTTCTTCTTCATTGTAACAAGGAACTACAATACTAATTTTTTTCATTTTTACTCCTCCAATCAAAAATAATAATTCCTATATATATTATAACACCAATTATACTAATAATTTTAGCAATATTACTAAATGGGGCAGTGTAGCTAATAGATATTGAATGTTTACCTTTGTTAATTTCAAAACCAATAAAGGAAGTATCTACTAGTTCATAATCAATCTCTTTACCATCAAGTTTAATATTAAATCCTTTATCATATGGAATACTTAGTATAAAGTAACCATCTTCTTCTACATTAATATTACCATTGATATAATCTCCATAAGTATTATTTTTATCTATTATAAAATTACTATGTGTATCATTAATACTCTTAACTTTATCATAATCCATAGTGTACACTTTAATATTATTAATTTCATAATGCCCTTTACTAAATGTTATATCTAAATTATTGTTATCTATTACATAATGGAATGTATAATTATTATTATGATATTTCCATCCTTTATAAGATAGGGTATTTATAACATTATTAATAGTAATAGTAGTATCTTTTTTGTCATTATAATTCATATCAAAAGTAACAAATATAACTTTATCTTTAACACTATTATCAAGTTTAATATTCATTGAACCGTTGTTTTTAGAATCAATTATATACATATTATTTTCATTGTTGATAGTTAAATTATTGTAATTTATAAGATTTATTTCTCCATTATATTCATAAATATTATTTTCATATACATTTTCTATATCTTTATCCACAATAATATAATTTAATAAAGCATCAATTGTATATGGATAAGATAAACTATCAAATTCTTCTTTCGACATTAATTTATTACTTGAGTATCCAATACTAAATACATCGTTATTAACATATAAATTGTCACTGATTAAATTATAACCTTTAATAGGATACTTAGATATTAAATATTTATTACCCATATATATATTAAATAAAGGGTTACTGCTTTGGGTAATTGTATGATAATCTTTATTATATATTTCGTTATTAAATATATTTCTAACGAAGTTTGTATAATACATATTTGAAGTAGAAGAATATATTGTGTTTAAGTAATAATTATCATCATACACATTATTAACATTTTCTAAAATATAAGATGAGTTACCAACTCTATAAAATGAGTCATCTGAAATGGAAATATTGCTTGTCTCTATGTTATTTAATTCTTCTTTAGTAACCAATTTATCATCAGTATTAATAGCAATACAGTATCCCAAACTAAGTAAAATTATTGGAATAATAATTACACAGTTTCTATTTATTTTTTGGTATATTATAATACTTCCGATTACAACTATATAATCAATTATAAAGAATGCTAAATATTGGAATTTTAAATTTGTAAGTACTATGATTATAAATACAATTAATGATATAATTGTTAATTTTTTAGTATCAATTTCTTTTTTTAATATTCTATTTATAGTATTTGCAATTAAATATATACAAATTGGTATTAAAGGTATAAAACTTTTACCGTCAATATACATAAATCCATTTAATAAATAGTTAAATATAGGGAAGATAATTAAAATACTAATAATAATACTTAATATTCGTAGATTTTTTTTATTACTAATAATATTTTCAATTAAACTAATTATAAAGATTGATGATAGACCAATACTATAAGATTTATACATAAATAGATTAATATCTATCTTAGGAATAAATAGACTAAGAATATTTATACTAGTATTTGTATCACTTCTTCCAGACATTAAAGTATATACAGTAGGAATAAGTAATATTGAAGATATTAAAATTGGTACCATAAGAATTAATACAAACTTAAATCCTTCTTTAAACATATCTTTAAATTTGTATTTAGGATTAATACTAATATATTTAAATAATGCATAGATACATATAGTGACAAGTGCACCAACACTATAAAAATAACTAGTTAAAATAATTAATAATACATTTAAAATTAAATATTTTTTATCTTTAGTATCAAAGTATTTATCTACTGATATAAGTGCTAATATAAGAAATAGCATATAGTCATTAAACATAATATGTCTATGTGTATGAAATATTATTGGACCTGCTAGTAAAAATATAAATGTTGATATAAAAGCAACTTTACTAGAAAATTTATTATTAATCCATTTATATAATATAATAGAGCTTAATATTATAAGTAATATATTACTGATAATTATATAATCTACCATTTTTATAAAAGGAAATAGGTAAGATAACATAATAATTGGATTAAATAGTCCGTGATAAGATAAGTAATATATATTTTGTCCCCCTCCTAAATTAAAAGCAAAATTAGGAAATAGAGAATGAGTATTATAAAATAAATTTCTTAAATATTCTGGTATTCTAAAATGTTGACTTATCCAATCAACAGTGGAACCATAAGTGTATCCCATAAGATTAATAACAATTATATATATTATAAAGAAAGAAAGAATAATACTTAAATTAATATAATCTTTTTTATTAAGTTTCTTCATTAGTATCTTCTTCCTTTGTTACAGTTTCTTTTTCAATTGTTTTAAAGTAGTCATATTTTAATACTAAATCATTTTTCTTTATAATATAATTAACGTAATTGTTTTTTTCCTCTAATTTCTCAGTGCTTATTTTACCATTATTTGTGACAATACCATCTTGTACGTACACATTTCCATCATACCAAGAGTAGTCACTAAAGAAAGCTATTCCTTCATAATTAGGATCTAATGCATCTGTTCCGATGTAATAACTTGGATGTTCGTACATACCAAATAAATTTAGAACTGTTGGTAAAATATTTAATTGTGATGTAACTGAAGTAATATTAGTGCTTTCTATTCCTTTAGCCCATATAAAGAATGGTGTATGATTAATTAAGTTGTTAGAAGTTTCTTTATATTTCGCTAGAATAGTTTTATCTGTTAATGTATATAAATAATGATCTGCATAAGCCACAATTACAGTATTATCAATAAGATTATTATCTTCAAGAGCTTGTATTAATAGTCCAATCATATCATCTGTTTCTTTAGCTTGTATTCTAGCACAATCTTCTTCATTTAGAGTAATTCCTTCTTCAACTGTGTCTTCTGTAAGCATTTTACATACACCTTTAGTTTGAGAAAAAGGAATATGATTAGAGTAAGTAATAATATAATCAACAAAATTAGTATCAGTAGGGAACATATTTTTATAGAAAGTCTCATTTTTTATTAGTTCAGTATCTAAATAATAAGTTTCATCTTTGTAGTCTCCTAAATCTTTTAAACCGAAATATTTATCGTATCCCCAATTTTTATAATTAATACCTCTTGAGTAATATTCACTTGAATTCATATGGAAAGCATTAATTTTATAACCTAAGTTTTTAAACAGTTTTGCCATGCCATAATCAAAATTGTTTTTATTGAAAGTATAAGCGTTTTTTGTATAAGTAATTGGAGTTAAATAACCTGTATTAACAGCAAATTCTGAATTAAATGTAGAACCTCCACCATTATAGTAAGAATAGTGATTAGAAAAATTTATTCCTTCATGCATTAATCTATATAAATTAGGCATACCTTTTTCAGTTACTAACCAATCATCAATACCTTCTAATTGTAAGAAAATAACATTTTTGCCTGCAAATATTCCTGTATATTCGTTGTTATGTTCTTCTTCTTCTAAAAATACATCTTCTAAAAATTTGACTTCAGAATCATCATGAACTTCTTCTTCCTTTAAGAAAGTTATATAAAAATTTCTAACTGTATATTCATATAAACCAGCGACAGCCATACTTTTATTGTTATCATTAAAGTTAATATATACGTTTTTAAAGTTTCTCCATGTATTCCAACTAAGATCAGAATTAGATGGACCTAATAAGATTGGAATAGCAAAATGACCAACTAAAAATACTACAAAAGTTTTAAGTAGAAATTTATAATTATTAATTTCATAATTTGGAATATGTTTATAACCATTTATTCCTGTATAAACTGCAATTATACTTACAACATATATCCATAAATTAGTACTCTTTATTGCATCCATTATATAACTGCTTCCTTCACTTGCCATTTCTAGTAGACTAAAATCAAAGAAGTTATTAGTTAAACCATAATAAACATTATTCACATAAAATATAATTAATGATAATACTAGAAAAATAATATAAATACATTTTCCATATTTTTTCTTAAATGATAATACTAAACTAATAAATAAAAATATCCATAGAATTGTAAATAAATTAGGTACTGGTTGATAAAAACCAAATGAATCTATTGGTTTAGCAAATATTCTTGTAGATAAGTCTAATATTAAAAAAGGCAAAGCCATATATATAATATAAATATATTTTATTAAAAAATCTCTAATTTTAATTGTGTATTTTTTAGCAAAATTTTTAATTTTATCTATTTTTTTCACACAAATCACCACAAGAAAATTATATCATTAAATGTTATTTTTATCAAGAATACTAATAAATTGTAATGTTTAAGTGTCAATTTGTTAATAATAGTAATTACAAAATATTGACATAAGTAATTTTATATAATAAAGTTATTATGATGTAAGTTAATAGGAGGTTATAACCTGAAAAAAATAAAACACATTTTTGAAGAAAAAAGGGTAGAATTCCCCTTACCCCAAATTGATATCAAAAAA
>CALVSD010000012.1 GCA_944358805.1 uncultured Bacilli bacterium | reverse complement strand
AAAAATAGGTAAAATTTATTTTTATCAATTTCTACCTATTTTTTATTAATTAATTATTTTTACTCTTTTTTACTGTAAACATTAAATCTAAAATGACATATATCCCCGTCTTGCATTACATAATCTTTACCTTCAAGACGCATTTTACCACTTTCTCGAACCTTCAATTCACTTCCACATTCTACTAAATCATCATAACTCATAACTTCTGCTCTTATGAATCCTTTTTCAAAATCAGAGTGAATTATACCAGCACATGCAGGAGCTTTCATTCCTTGTTTAAATGTCCATGCTTTTACTTCATCTGCTCCTACTGTAAAATATGTTGCAAGTCCTAATAATATATATGTTTTTTTAATTAATTGATCTAATCCACTTTCTTTTATACCTAATTCTTCTAAGAATATAGTTCTCTCATCGTCATCAAGTTCAGCAAGTTCACTTTCAATCTTTGCACATATCATAACAACTTCACTTTTTTCCTTATTAGCGTATTCTCGAAGCATATCTACATATTTATTACCACCATTATGTAAATCTAATTCACTTACATTAGTTACATATATAATAGGCTTCGCTGTAATTAAATTAAATGATGATATCATTTTTAATTCTTCTTCATCGAAATCTAATTTTCTAGCAGGTATGTTTTTCTCTAAACTATCTTTGATTCTTTCCATTAATTCTAATTCTTTTAAATCATCTTTATTTTTACTTGTTTTAGCTTTCTTCTCTATTTTAGCTATTCTACCCGCTACTATTTCCAAGTCAGACATAATAAGCTCTATATTTATAACTTCAATATCTCTAATTGGATCAACATTTCCATCTACATGAATTACATTTTCATCATCAAAACATCTTACTACTTCTACAATAGCATCTACTTCTCTTATATGTGACAAAAATTTATTACCAAGACCTTCACCAGTAGAGGCTCCTTTAACAAGTCCTGCTATATCTGTAAATTCATAAGTAGTAGGTATTACTCTTTCTGGATTATACATCTTCTCTAGTTCATTTATTCTCTTATCAGGTACTAATACCATCCCTACATTAGGATCAATTGTTGCAAATGGGTAATTAGCCGCTAATATTTTTTGTTTTGTAATTGCATTAAATAAAGTAGACTTCCCTACATTAGGAAGTCCTACAATTCCTGCTGTTAAACTCATAATATTCCTTCTTTCATATTAAATATTATATATAAATTTTATATTAAAGTAAAGAAAAATAGTAGTAAATAGACACCTATAACCACTATTCGTTCTTATATATTATATAAATTATATATAATCTTAACATTTATCTATAATAATTAATGGGATATATACCTCTTCATCACTATTACCACCATGCATTCCACATAATGGAGTACTTCCATTCGTTAATAACGCCATATTAGATTCACTTGCAAAAGCAACAAAGTCACCAATAGCATCTTCAAAAAGATCATTAGCTTGTCCATATCCAAATAAATTGTTTTTTATAACTTCTTCCTTATCACATAGTTTAAAATCTCGTCCAAATTCTTGATTAAATAATACTGCAAATTTATCTTTATATCCATCTTTTATTTTAAAAGATATTGCTCTATTTTCAAGGGATGTAGTTCTTTCCAACATATTATATATATCAGGATAATTTTCTAAAAAAACATTATTAACTTTAACTTGTCCATGATCAGCAATTACAAAGACAATGGTATTTTTTAGTTTTCTACACATTTTTTCTACCTTATCGTTTATCTCTATAATTAACTTTCTTGCTTCTTCACTATCTGGTCCTAAATCATGCATAGTACCATCAGGTTCATCACAATATGCATAAATAAACTTTTTGCCAGTTTTTGACGCCATATTTTCTATATTTTCAAACAGCTCATCAATATTATTATACATATTTTCGCCAAAAAGCAATAATTTTAAGGCAGAAGCCTTTTCAGTTTTGTTTATTTCATCTATTATGTTTTTTGAGTATAATTTGGATTTTACTCTAAGAAATTCTTCACAAACTTCTTCTTTCCCTTTTTCTACATTTAGAAACAAAGTTATTGTTTTATCAATAGGTTTAATATACATATTCCATCCTAACCAACCATGTTCAACTGGATCAAGACCCGTTAATACTGAAGTAGTCGCAGCTGTTGTAGTAGTCGGGAAAACAGATGTTATATCTTTATATTTATTTTGAATTAAAAAACTATCATTATCTAATACTTTGTCTAAAATTTTTGACCCCATACCGTCAAATAAAATTAATACAACATTTTCTGGTAATTTTTGTTCTAACAATTTATCAATATAATCTAACGTATTATGCTTATAATCTAATCCATAATATTTTCTAATAGAACAAGATAGATTCGTTAAACATTCATTATAATTAATTTTTATATTCATTGATTTCACCTACTATGCTAAAATTATATCAAAATTAAAAACATATATCTATAATAATTAAAAAACTATCAATAAAGATAGTTTATAACATAACTCCTACACCTGGTCCAATCGGAATACCAATAATATAAAATCCTAATACTATTACTAACCATAATATGATATAACCAATAGTATATGGAACCATTAATGATATAGCATCAGTAATAGTTACAACATCATCTTTTCTTTTATTATATATTTCAATAAAACCAATTAATATAACAAAATATGTAAGAAGTGGAGTAAATCCTAAAACTGAACTACTACCCGCTCTAAATACTGCCGAAGCAAATTCTGGAGTTAATGAACTTTGCATAAACATTGGCACCATAACTGGAGCAAATATTGCCCATTTCGTACCAAAAGCAGGAACAAATATTGTACTTATCATTACTACAATAAAACTTATTATTACAAGAAGTAATCCGGAAACATTTGGGCTTTCTAAAATTTCCGCTAAAGATGCTGCGATAAATACTCCTATATTAGTTTCTTTAAATATCATACAAAATTGAGAAGCAAAGAAAATTAATACTAAAATTGAAGATATTTCTTTTAAATAATAATTCATCGCAGATATAATGTCACGATTATTCTTAATCGTTTTTACTCTAAGACCATATATTAAACCTGATATTACTAAAAGTCCTGAGAAAATAAATACTATACCTTGTCTAAAATAAGAATTGTCTCCAAACAATTGATCTACATAAGTTTCATCTTTTAAATATAGAAGTAATCCTGAGAATGGTAAATTTGGTGTTATACAATAAATAAGTATTAATATAACTAACAAACTACATAATAAAGATATTATTACTCCTTTTTTCTCTTTTGATGTCACTATATCATGAGGAGATGGTTCTTCTTCATCAAATGTATATTTACCTAATTTAGGAATTATATATCTTTCTGTTATAAATGTACCTAAATATGCAATTAAAACTGTACTAACTAACATAAAGAATAAATTACCACTTAGACTAACAGTATAATTAGCATCTAATATTGAAGTAGCACTACTAGAATAATTGTATAGAACACTATCAACATAATTTACTACAACACCTGCACCATATCCAAAAGTAATACCAGCAAATGATGCACAAATACCTGCTGAAGGGTGTCTTCCTAAATTCATAAATAAAATAGCAGATAAAGGAATCAAAATTACATATCCAACTTCTGATACACTAGAAGCAATAACTCCTAAAAGCACTACAATAAATGTAAGAGTCTTTCTAGGAACTTTCTTAGAAATCATTTTAAATAATGAGTTTAAAAATCCTGACTTGTATGCTACTCCTACTCCCAAGAGTCCAATAATTATATTTCCAAGCGGTGCAAAATTGATAAAGTTACTTAACATATTGCTAATTAAATATTGAAGTCCTGTTCTATTAAACAAATTATTAATCGTTACTACTTGTGTATTTAAGTCGCCAGTAACACTATTTACGGTACTATAATGGGCTTCTAAATTAAGTAAATTTCCTAAACTACTAATTATCATAACAATAATTGTAAGTATTAAAAATACCCATGCGGGATGTAATTTTATACCTTTTTTTCTTCTCATAAATTAATCACCTTTTTAATCTTTTTGTTAAAATCTATTCTACTTAACATGATACTTCGACCACAGTTTAAACATTTTATTTTTATATCAGCACCTACTCTTGTAATTTCCCATTCGTTACTTCCACAAGGGTGCTCTTTTTTCATCATAACTATGCTTCCTAATTTATATTCCAAAGTCATATTACCACCACTCTAATTATATCAAATCGCATACTAAAAAACAAGGAATTTTTTATGGATGTATTTAAGGACAAGCTTAATGTTTATTATTTTGTCGAAATTATTTTGAATAAAATTACTTATTTTTTACTATTATATTTATAGGTGATGATAAATGAATTTAATTCCTACTGTAATTGAAAAAAGTAATATGGGAGAAAGAGCTTATGATATATATTCTAGATTACTTAAAGATAGAATAATTATTTTAAGTGGTGAAATTGGTGATAATTTAGCAAATAGTATTGTAGCCCAATTATTGTATTTAGATAGCATTAATAACGATACAATTAATTTGTATATTAATTCTCCTGGTGGTAGTATAACATCAGGTATGGCTATATATGATACAATGAATTTTATTAAAAGTGATGTTTCAACAATATGTATTGGAATGGCAGCATCTATGGCGGCATTTCTATTATCAAGTGGTAAGAAAGGAAAAAGATTTTGTCTTCCTAATTCTGAAGTTATGATCCATCAACCACTAGGAGGAGCTCAAGGTCAAGCAACAGAAATTAAAATAGCGGCTGAAAGAATATTAAAACTAAAAGATAAATTGAATACTATTCTAGCAAAAAATACAGGCAAATCTTTAAAGCAAATAGAAAAAGATACAGAAAGAGATAACTTTATGGATAGCAATGAAGCATTTGAATATGGAATAGTAGATAAAGTATTAAAAAAATAATATTATTGTAAAATTTTATAATTGTTTTAATATGTTTTAATAAGAGGGATATTATGGATGAAAATAAATTAAATGAAATAAATAGAGATATTGTATTTTTCATTTTTTTAGTTATTTCATCTTTAATATCTCTATATATTATTACAGAAAAAAAGAAATCATTATATAATTTAAACAATTTAACAAAAGAAGAATTAAACAAATTATTTAAATTTAATAGATATTTTATAATATTTATAGATATATATTTTGTTATAAATGCTTACAATGCTTTAATAGAGTTTATTAATAATAATGAAGACGAAGAAACTATTAAAGAACAATTTATTTTACTTGTAGCAAATGTTGTTTTCTTAATAGGTGCTTTATTGTATATTCCTCTTACTAATAGTGATTCAATTATAACTAGATAATATTATTTAATTTTTTTAGTTAACAATACAATTAAAAGAAAAACTAATTATTAAAAGAAATTAAAGCTACAATATAAAGACAGAATGTTAAATATATCTTTCCCTAAATAATAAAAAAACAATAAAATTATTTATATAATAAAAAAAGCAAAGCATCTTTCACTACTTTGTTTTTTTTCTTGAAAATTCATTTCTTTTTTTATTAAATTCATCTATAATCATTTGTTGTGATATGGTTACTGGATTAGTATATAATAATTGATAATATCTAGTTCTATAACAATTAACGTCTAATTGATTTCTATCTTTTAATACAAAATGAGTTCTTTCAAACTCTTC
This sequence comes from uncultured Bacilli bacterium, assembly GCA_944358805.1. Lineage (GTDB taxonomy): Bacteria > Bacillota_I > Bacilli_A > RF39 > UBA660 > CALVVX01. The sequence goes on along the minus strand of CALVSD010000012.1, from coordinate 21,005 downwards.
CCAATCTTCTATTTTTATTTTCATTCCACATTCTAAACACTCATATTCATTATAAGAAAATGCTTTATGATTTTCATCATCACATAAATAATTATAATTGGATTTACACAAATATGGATCACTATTGTTATAAGCATAAGATCCAACATAAATCCATATATCATGTTTACACTGTTCTTTCTTTATGCCAGAAAATCTATTAAAAAACTCATAATAAATCATTCTATTTACATCTTTTGCAAATTTTTGCCCATTTCCCAAATTATATTTTTCTATTTCTTCTTGCAGTTGTAAAAAACTTTTAACTTTTTCGTCCGATAAAAGAGCCGCATACTCTGCTTCATATATTACTATTTTTCTCAATTCTGCTATATCCTGCTTTACTATTTTTACAACTTCTAGCCTTTCTTTTTCAGTCATAACTTGCCTCCTTTTAAACTATATTATATAATAACAAAATTTAATTGTAAACTATTTTTTACTATTATAAATATTATTGTTTTACTTATTTATTTATAAATGTTATAATTACATCTAGAGGTGAAACGATGATTAATATTAGTGACAAATGGAAAGATTATGAATGTATATTAACTGGCGATGGAGAGAAATTAGAAAGATGGGGAAATATTGTTCTAAGAAGACCAGATCCTCAAATTATATGGAATAAAGATAATTTTGATATGTGGAACAAATATGATGCATTCTATCATAGAAGTAATAAAGGTGGCGGTTATTGGGAATACAATAAAAATTTACCAGAATTTTGGACTATAAACTATAATAATTTAACTTTTAAAGTAAGTCCTACTAATTTTAAACATACAGGTATATTTCCTGAACAAGCTACTAACTGGGATTATGTTACTGAAAAAATAAAAGAATTTAAAAGTAATGATAAAGAAGAGATGCGAATTCTTAATTTATTTGCATATACTGGATGTGCTACAATAGCTGCTTCTGCTGCAGGCGCGGATGAAGTTGTACATGTTGATGCTTCTAAAGGTATGATTGAATGGGCTAAAGAAAATATGCATCTATCTAATTTAGATAATAATAAAATAAGATTTATAGTAGATGATGTAATAAAATTTTTAGAAAGAGAAAAAAGAAGAGGTAGAACTTATCATGGTATTATTATGGATCCTCCTAGTTATGGAAGAGGACCTAATAAAGAAGTATGGAGACTAGAAGATAATTTAAAAGAACTATTAGACAAAGCAAAAGATGTACTTGATCCTAATTATTCATTTTTATTAATTAATTCTTATACAACAGGAGTATCTCCAATTTCTCTTAATAATTTACTTAGTTTAACTTTTAATAATACTAATGTTGAAACAGGAGAAATAGGACTACCTGTTACTAAAAATAATCTTATCTTACCTTGTGGTATTTATGGAAAAGTTACAAGAAAATAATATTATATATGATGACAATCATATTATAGTAGTTAATAAACCTGTAAATATTCCTGTTCAAGAAGATAGTAGTAAAGATATAGATTTACTTACATTAATAAAAAATTATTTAAAAGTTAAATATAATAAACCAGGTAATGTATATTTAGGACTTATTCATAGATTAGATAGACCTGTCGGTGGAATTATGGTATTTGCTAAAACTTCTAAAGCAGCTTCTAGATTATCAGAAGAAGTTAGAACTAATAAAATTAATAAAACTTATTATGCCGTTGTTCATGGAAAAGTTAATAATAAAGGGCATTTAGAAGATTATTTATATAAAGATAATAAAACTAATACTTCTTATGTAGTAGATAAAACAAAAGGAAAACTTGCTATATTAGATTATGAATTAATTAATTACAAAGATAATTTAAGTTTAGTTAAAATTAATTTAATTACAGGAAGATCTCATCAAATAAGAGTTCAATTTTCATCTCGTGGATACCCTTTAGTTGGAGACCAACGTTATAATAAAAATCCTATAAAAAATGTAAGTATTGCTTTATTTGCTAAAAAATTAGAATTTATACATCCTACAAAAAAAGAACATCTATCATTTGAAATTAATCTTCCCGATAGATATCCATTTAATATTTTTTAATAATTACTTAACTTTTACTAAGTATAATCTTTTTTGAAAAGCACCACGCTTTTCTTTTTTTTCATCTCTACATTTAAGTAAATATTCTAATGTATAACCATTATACTCTAATAAAGCAATTAATACTTCTAATACATCAGAACATTCCTCTAATGTTTCTTCTTTTGTTTTAGCTTCTATTACTTCATTATATTCTTCATATAACTTTTTTAATAATTCTTCTTTATATTCAGTATCATCTAACACTCTTATTATAGGCTCTTTACCACTATTTTCTATTATTTCAGGAATTTTATCCCTAACTAATTTTCCATCTTTCTTCATACTCATCTCTCCAATACTTCTAAATTATTTACTATGACTTGATACTTGTCATATCTTCTTTCTACTACGCCATTAAATTTAACTATATCATTTACTTTTATATCGTTATATTTTTCGTATACTTTAGGAAACATCGTTAAATCAGCCATTCCATATTCATCACTTGCATATATAAATGCCATAACATCATTTTTTTTAGTTACTATTTCTTTTATTCTATTTACTTTTAATATTATAGTTATTCTTTTATCAAATAAATTAGGTATATTTAATGAATTGATATCATCAACATTTTTATATTTACTGATTGGATCTTCATTTAAGTAAAAACCGAATGTATTAAGTTCTAAACTTGCTAAATATTCTTTAGGGTACTCTTCATATATTACAAGTTCTGGTTTTTCTATTTCAATAAGTCCAATATCTTTAGATAGTTCTGCATAATTTAATATTTCATCTAAATTATTAATAAGTGTATTTTTATTATAATTAAATTCATTAAAACATCCCGCTTCAATTAAAGAAGTTATTGTTTTTCTATTAATTCCTAATGTATAAGTTCTTGTAACAAAATCTATAAAATCTGTAAATGTTCCTTTTTCTCTTTCTTTTATTATCTGATTAGTTATAGTAGTACCAACGTTTCTTATTATTGATAAAGGACACATTATACCATCAGTTACTGCAATATACTTATTAGTACTTTTATTAATACTAGGAAGTAGTATTTTTAAATTATTTGCTCGGCATTCACTAATATAAGTTTTAGTTTTGTAATCACTTCCTATTACATTCGTAAGTAAATTGGACATAAAATATTTAAAGAAATATGTCTTAATGAACGCCATTTTATAAGCAATTATTGTATATGCTACTGAATGTGCTCTGTTAAATCCATAATTAGCGAACTTAAGAATTAAATCATAAACTTTTTTAGCAATATCTTTAGAATAACCTTTATTAATACTTCTTTCTATAAATTTAGATTCTTCTTTTAATAATATTTCTTCTTTTTTCTTAGACATTGCTCTTCTTAAAATATCTGCTTCTCCTAGAGTATAACCTGCTAGCACTTGGGCTATTTGCATTATTTGTTCTTGATAAATTATTATTCCATATGTAGGTTTTAATATATTTTCTAAGTCTTTATGAATATAATCTATTTGTTCTTTTCCTTCTTTTCTTTTAATATAAGTATCAATATTATCCATTGGTCCAGGTCTATATAATGCAATTGCCGCAATTAAATCTTCGATATTATTAGGTTGCAATTTTTTTAAGAAAGACCGCATTCCAGGAGACTCAAATTGAAATATTCCATCAGTATTAGCGGTTTTAAATATTTCATATGTCTTCTTATCATCAAGAGGAATTCTACTAAATGTTATATTTAATTTTTCTTTTTCTCTTATTTCTTTTATTACAGAATCAATTAATGTTAAATTACTAAGTCCTAAAAAATCCATTTTTAATAGACCTAACGGTTCTAAGTAATTCATAGAATATCCTGTGACATACATTCCTAATTGATTTTTGTAAAGTGGTATTGTATCATCAATATCATATCTACTCATAACGATACCCGCCGCGTGAATAGATACATGCCTAGGCAATCCTTCTAATTTAAGAGCAATCTTATATATTTTTTTAAATACATCTACTGAATCTACTGTCATCTTAAATTTTTTATCATTTATATAATTATCTTCTAATTTATCAAACTTAATTAATTTAGCAAGTCCATCCACGGAATTGTTATCAACTTTTAGTACTCTTGCAACATCTCTTATTACTTGTTTAGCTCCAAGAGTGTTAAAAGTAATAATTCCAGCAACTTTTTTTTCACCATATTTATCTATTACATATTCTATTACTTCATTTCTTTTTTCAGAATCAAAGTCAATATCAATATCGGGCATTGTTACTCTTTCAGGATTTAAAAATCTTTCAAATAGTAGATTATATTTAATCGGATCAATATCTGTAATGCCCAACGTATAACTTACTAAACTACCTGCTGCACTTCCTCTTCCTGGTCCTACTAAAATATCATGAAATTTAGCATATTTAACATAATCCCATACAATTAAAAAATAGTTACAAAATCCCATTTTATTTATAATATCTAATTCATAATCTAGTCTATTTTTATATTCATTTGTTACATTACCCTCTAATCTTTTATTAAGGCCTTTATAACATAAGTTTCTCAAATATTCATATGCATCAATACCTTTATCATATATAGGCAACAAATCGGGTGTATATTCAATATTTAAATTACAATTATTTGCTATATTAATAGTATTCTTTATATCTTCTATATCACAAATGCTCTCTACTTGTTTTTGATCCATTAAATATTTACCAACATGGGTATTTAATTCATATTCCCCAATTACTTTACCATCTTTTATCATATATAAATAATCTAAATATTTATAATCTTCTTTTTCTAAATAAGATACATCATTTATAAATACTTTAGGTTTATTAATTCTTTCTTTTTCTTCTTTGGTAGAGTACCCTATAAATTTATCTTCATATATGTTATAAATAGTATCATCATAAGTAGATATAGGCATAATTAAAATAAGGCTATCTTTATATTTAACTAAATCATCTATTACTAATTCTCTATCAGATATAAGAGTAGATAATTTAATTAAGTTCTTATAACCATCTTTGTTTTTAGCATATAATAATATTTTACTATCATTTATTTTTAATTCTATACCTATTATTGGTTTTATATCATTTTTCTTACATTCAAGATAAAATTCCATTACCCCAAACATATTATTAGTATCTGTAATAGCTAAAGAGGTGTAACCTAGTTCTTTGGCCTTCTTTACAAGTTTAGGTATATGATTTAAGCTTTCTAATATTGAATAACTTGTCTTAACTTGTAATGCCACATATTCCATGGTTACACCTCCCTATATTAAAATTTTAAAGCAATATACGCAATTACTAATCCTGCAATAACTATTATTCCAGATAAAGCAGCCACCCCAGCAAATCCACTACTTCTAATTCCTATATCCGCATTTAATATATTTTCATGGTGCCTTTTAACTAGTGAATTGTTTTTTGGTCGCATTGTTTCTGATAATTTATAATGACCACTCTTTAAATTTGTATTATATGAATTTTGTTCTTCAATTATAAGTGTCGATTTATCTCCTCTTTCATCGACAAACTCTCTTTCAATATTATTATTTTTCATTAGTACCCTCACTTTCTTTTATTCTCACTTACCATTACTAATACTTCGGTAAGTTGCTTTATTCTTTCTATTATTCTTCTGGCTTTTACTTTTTCTAACGAATTATTTGATAAACTAAAATGTTCTTCTAATTCTTCTATCGTAAAGTTTGAAGTAAAAAATGTTGCTAATCCTTGTTGCATTCGATATTGTAAAATTGTTCCTAATATCTCATCACGTCCCCAAGGAGTTGTTGTTTCCGCTCCAATATCATCTATAAGTAATAACTCTACTTTCTTAATATAATTAAACTTTGTTTTATATTCTTCATCATCATTAAATGATTCTTTTAAACTTCTTAAAAATTCTGGAAAATATATTATTGCTACTTTTTTATCTAACTTAGCAAGTTCATTTAACATTGCCGATATTAAATATGTTTTACCGCATCCAAAATTACCAGTTAAATATAATCCTTTTCCTTTTTCTCCTTTTTTATAATTATCAATATATTTTTTTAACCATTTAATTACTTCAAATCTATCAGGATCATCAGTATAAATATCTTTCATTGAAGCATTTTTTATATCTTTTGGCATATCATATAATTCTATATTTTTTTGATATTGAGTCTTTTTATCTAATTCTTTTTTGTATTTACATGGCATATAACAAAATACAACATTATCGTTTTCAACAATTGGATAATATACATATCCTTCAACCATATTTTTACATTCAAATATATTCTTACAATTAGCACAATTATTAAGTTCACGGACTGTATCTTCAATTTTGGAAGTATGTTTCATTATCTCTTTTTTCGATGTCTTTAAAGTACCTACTACTTTTTTAAATTTTTCATTTTCCATTGCCTGATTAAAATCATATTCTAACCTATCAATATTAGTTCTATATGTATTCTTTATTAAATCCTTCATACTATCCATATTATTGATACTCCTTTAATAATTCTTCAATAGCATTTTTTTCTTCTATTTGTGCTTCTTTTTTCTCTATTTTCTTATCAAACCATTCTGGTAATTTTTCTTCTTTTACTGTACTAGTACTAGTTACTTTAACTACTTTTTTATTATACTTTTTATGCTCTTTTTCAGCAAGTTTCATTGCCTCATCTACTGTTTCTATTTTAAGTCTTTTCCATTGACCGGCAATAGTTTCCACAAAATTTCTATTTAATTTTTTATTATTTGTTTTTAACGTATAATCTAAAAGAACATTTACTACTCCAGGTTTCAAACCATGTTCTACAATTAAATCTTCCGCTAGTTTTAAATCTCTTTTTAGAGGTTCTGCTCCATTATTCTTTTTCTTTAATATATCATATGGAGATATCGTTTCAAAACTATATATCATTCTTGCTCTTTTAGAAGTATCTCCCACAGGATTTCTTAAATATTCCGGTTGAGTGTTGGCTACTATACTAGGAAGAATTCCTCCATGATCAAATTGATAATAGTTTCTGCAACTTTTTCTCAATTCTTCTTTACTTATAGTTCCTCTTTCGTTAAGACACCCTTTTATTATATTTTGCATATGCATCGCATCTATTTCATATAAAAATGATAAATTTAAAATTAATTCTTTAACATCTTTGGTAAAACATCTATCTACATCAACACTCTTAGGCATAGATGCAATCAAAAAATTAAAATCAAAGTTAGTATTAATATTTAATTTAAGTTTATTACACTTTCTTATATCATCATTAATAACATCATATGACGTTAAAGGAACAGAACTAAACACTTCCGAAAAAGATGCTGTAATCTCTTCATACCCACTTGTATTTAGTTTAGGTATTTTAAAATATTCCACTAATTTATCATACTCTTTTTTTCCTACATTATTATATAACACAACATTTAATATTGGGTGATTAAATATTTCATGAACAGATAATGGAGAATATAATTCATAAATATAATTATTAATATTACCTTTTTTTACCCTAGTTCTAAGAAGACCTACAGCTTCTAATTTTTCTCTAATACTAATAATTTCTTCTAAAGTTAAATGCATATTAGTGGCCAAATGTTGATGACTACATTCACCACTCATAAATTCCATTTTATCCAAATCTGCCCATAAAGTAAAATATAATATAATTGGTAAAGGTCCTATTATTGGTTGATATAACATATTTAAAATTTTTCTGTCTTCATTATTCATTATGCTTTTATTTACAACGATATAAGTATCTGCTGGTAATATGTTATTCTTGTCCATAATATCACTTTCCTTTTTTTATATTATAAATTACTATCTTAATTTTTTAAATTTAAATATTATTGTGCTTGGACAGTTTTGAGTCTTTTCTTTTTTCCAAAAATTAGATTTATATCCATTAACATCATCTTTCAATATTGTTTCTTCTTCTAATATTGTATCTAAATAAAAATTATTTTTTAACGCGGTATTAATCATAGTTGATATCATTACATTTTTTTGAGTCAATTCTACTTTATCTGGCCCCTTAGTTATTATTTCTTGTTCTTCTTTAAAATATGATTTTTTCAATATTACATCATTATCCTTAATATCTAAACAAAAATAAAATGGATGTGTCCAACTTATAATAAATTCTCCACTTGAATTAAGATATTTATATGCATTTTCAAAAGTTTTTGATAAATCTGAAACATAACCAATGCTAAATATAGATATAACATAGTCAAAATAATTTTCAATTCCAATATAAATTTCCATTGGTGAAATATAAAAATTGTCGCTAAATTTTGGAAATTTTTTTCTTACATTTAATATTTGCTCTTCAGAAATATCAATTCCCCAAATTTCTTTTGCACCACTTCTATATAAATATTCTAACGACTTCCCTGAGCCACAACCTAAATCCAAAACTTTTGCATTTTTAATATTTTTGAATAAATTAATTTGATTTTCGTTTTTTTTAAGAAATGGTCCATAATCTGGCAATGAAGTATTTGCAAACTGTTTTTTTGACTTAATTAATTTATTCCAACCAATTTTATTTATATTAATAATTTCTTCTTTTTTCATTTTTTTCTCCTTAACCTATATATTATTAAAAAAAACTAAATGTGTCTGCAACGGGGGAATCACCTTATTAATTGTCCTACTAAAAACCCTTAAAAATTTCATATTTTTATCATTTTTATTAAAATTTCATCTATTTTTAGCTAAAACGTATAAGATCGAAAATCTTACAATCCCTTTATTTATAAAATTTTTCAAAGGATTGCAATAAATCGGTATCAATCAATTAATTACGCTTTTTTGTACATCACCCTATTTTTTGTTATGTCCATTATAAACCACTTCCTTAAAAATATTTTATAATAAATCACTATAAAAGTAAAGGAAAAACAATTATTATAACTAGGTATTTTTTGCTACTTTTTTATTCATAATTAAGTAACTTATTAGAAGTCCTATAATAGATAAAATAAATATTAAAGTATTATATCCTGTTAAATAAATTACTATAATATTAGCAGCTATATGCATTAAAATAGTTAGTTTTATATTCTTATATTTTATATAGAATAATCCAAATACTATTCCTAAAATAAAGGCATATATCATTGTTACTACTCCATTATGTAAAAACGAAAATATAAATGAAGATAAAAGTAACGCTACATATTTATTATTAAATTCAAGTAATTCTGTTAATAATTTCTTTCTAAATAAAAGTTCTTCTAAAATTGGTCCTAAAATACCACTAGAAATAAATAATAATATTTTATTTACTTCAATTACTTCATTACCTTCTCCAAATTTAAATATTATCATATTAAGAAAACAAGCTAATGATATTCCAAATAATACCGCGCCATAATAATCTTTTAATGGTAATGATGGTTCTTTTTCACGATATTTATTTAATAATACCATAATTAATATAGCATAAATAAATGTTAATACTATATATCCTTCATTTATATAAAACGACATTAAATCTTCACCATTTAATATCATATATAATATTCCAATTCCAAATATTAAAGAATATTGGATAATCATAACAACAATAATGTCTTTCATTGCTTTAATTAATTTTTTTAAATATTCCATAATAATTCCTCTTAAAAAAAGTAGACTAAAAACTAGACTACTTCTCTATTCTTTCTTTTAAATATTCTTTTAATGGTTCTTTTAAGTCTTCTCTTTCTAATGCATAATCAAACGTAGCCTTAAGGTAACCTAATTTACTACCAGTATCATAATAAGTAGCATCCATTATGCATGCGTAAAAGTCTTGTTCCTTCATAAGTTCTTTCATCGCATCTGTAAATTGATATTCACCATTATCGCTTTTGCTAAGTTTTTCTAAAATCTCAAAGATCTCTGGTTTAACAATATATCTACCTAATCCTGCTATATTTGAAGGTGCTTCTTCTTGTTTTGGTTTTTCAACAATTCTCTTTATTTTATTAGTACTTTCGTCTGAAAAAGAAACAATTCCATATCGACTTACTAAATTTTTATCAACTTCCATACATCCAATTACATTAGCATCATTTTTTTCATATATATCAATTAATTGTTTTAACGCTGGGACATCTGATTTCATCAAATCATCACCATATAGTACTGCAAAAGGATCATCACCTACAAATGTCTTAGCAAGTCTTATGGCATGCCCACTTCCTAATGGTTCCCCTTGCCTAATAAAGTAAATATTAACATTTCCTTTTATATGCCCTAATATTTCTAACTCTTCTGTCTTTCCCCTTTCTTCCATTCTTTTTTCTAGTTCATAGTTAACATCAAAATAATCTTCAATTATCTTTTTATACGGACTAGTTATTAATAATATATCTGTAATACCTGACGCTACCGCTTCATCAATTATATATGATAATGTAGGCTTATCTACAATTGGAAGCATTTCTTTTGCCACAGCTTTAGTAATAGGCAAAAATCTTGTTCCCATTCCCGCAACTGGTATAACCGCTTTCGTTACTTTTTTCATAGAATCCTCCTAGTTTCATTATAACAAATATATTTTAAAAGACAAGCATTTCTAATAACTTTCTATATTTACTAGATTACCAATGTATATTGTTTGCATATTATCGTTATTAAGAGTACACGTAATTAAAGTAATAGTTCTGACATCACTATCTTTATGTATATTTATTTTACCATCTTTTTTCTCATTATAAATATTTACTATTTTATATGTATATTTCCTTCCATTATAGTAAATATAACAATAGTCATTAATTACTAATTTATATAAATATCTAAAATATGATACATCACTAGTTCCTGAATGACCAGCAATTACTAAATTACCTTTTTCTATATCTGGCATTTTAGACGAATCAATTATTTCTAAATTTTGATTAACGTTATTTTGAAATGATTTTATGTTATACAGACCTTTCTTTAATTTTATTTTAGGTATTTCTAATATCATTAAATATTCATTTATATTAGTATCCTTATTAGTATTATCACCTTCTTCTTTTTCAAAAAACATATCTATATTATTTTTTTCTATTATGTCTTCTTTTTTGTCGTTAATAATTGTATTAAGTATCCACATTATACTAATTCCTATTAAAAGAAGACCTATTCTTTTTATCATATATAACTATTCCTAATCCAGTAATAAACATTCCCATCATTCCATAATATTTAGAAAAATTTTTATTTAACGATGTATTAGGAACTTCCACCTGTTTATCATTTTCAATTGTAAGTTCTATTACAGACTTATCTTCTTTTATTTCAAAATAAATTTTATCACTGTCCAATATATATCCTGCTTTTGATTCTATTTCAATTATATAATATTTACCTAAAGGTATATTTTCTAATAATATTATTCCATCCTCATTAGTAGTTGCTTCTAACACAAACTCATTATCAATAGTATATAATTGAAATTTTGTATTAGATAAAAACTTACCATCTTGTGAATCAATTTTTAATATTTCAATATTACCTTTTGGAAGTCTATTCTCTATACTCACTTTCTTACACGACAGACCCAGATTGTCTTTATCATATATTAATTCAATTTTATTTTCTTCATTTGTAACGATATTACCCATTGATGATGATATTTCTTTTAGTATATATTTACCAAAATATAAATCAGTAATTTTTATCTTTCCTTCTTTGTTAGTCTTAAAAGTTCCTATTACATCCCCTTTTTCATAAATTAGTTTTCCCTCTACTGTAATTTGATCATCTGCTATTAATTGAAATTCTACGTCTTCTAAAGGTATTTTTTTATAAATTACTCCTTCATTAAATTCAAAAGATTCCCCCACTTTATTTATTTCTATTTCTCCAGAGTGAATATTAATATTTACATTAGATATTTTATCATCTAAATAACCCGATGTAAGAAACTTTTGGGAACTTCCTGCATAATAAAACATAAATACTTCATCTGTATAACTTTTTCTTTTTAAATTTATAGAATTAATTTTATCCAATATATACAATTTATTATTAGAAATATATGACTTATTTGTATCCACTATTTCATAATCATTTAAAACTAAATTATTATCTTCAATTATAATTTCTTGTCCTTTCACAAAATCAAAGGTTTCATTATTAAAAGAAGGTAATAAGTTATTTTTATTTACTTTATCTAAAATATTATTTTTTTGTTCTTCTACTTCAATTCTAGGCCCGTGTACTTGGTCTATACTTGTCCAGTATACTTCTCCTTTACCATTTAATACAGTTTCCCAGATTAATTCTTGGGCCGCTAAAAAATATTTTATATCACTTTTATTAAAGTAATCATATCCATAATAAGCAATTAACTTTATTCTTTCTTTTATTTCATTAGGTAAATTCAATTCATCAAAATCGCTAGTAGAATTATAAATAGAAGTTGTTATATGGACATTAGGTTCAATACAATAAGCTGTTTTACCATTCATTATAAATAAATCTTGTAAATACAAATAATATTCGCCATTAGACATTTCAAAAACTGCATATATATCCCCAATATATTCTTGTTTTAATTTAGAATCATTTATTTCCCCTTTTATACTAATTGGCATAATTAATAACATTATAATTATAAACATTAATTTTTTCATGATACCCCCCTAACCTAATTTTATAATTATATTTTTTAATCTTATGTCATTAAATCTCCTCCTTCAACTAACCCCTCTATATGTATTATTGATAAATAATATAGTAAATTACTTCTTTTTTTCGAAGAAAAATAAAAACTTTTAAAATTTTACGAATTCGTTCAATTTTAAAAGCCTGTCATTAATCTTTAAATACATTGTATATTTACCACTAAGTCCATACGAATTAATATATTTAATATTTTTACTAGTATCTATTTCATATACTTTTTTACCTAAAAATTTATCTAAAACAAAATACACTTCATCATCTTCATTAAAGTCATATTCTATAACTAATCTGTCATATTCTTTATATACATTTATTTTATCCTTGTATTCTTTAGAAAATAATATATTAATATTTTTATTACTTGTTTCTGTTTCTTTATATTTTGATAAATATATTCCTTTAGTTATATTAAAGTATACATCTTTATCGAGATAAATACTTTCTATATCATATATTTGATTATTAGATTTAATTTTTATATTTTCTTCAACATCTATGTTTGGTGTATCCACAAAATATGTGGATAATTCATCAGAAACATATTCTTTATTTCCTATTATTTTATCTAAATTACATTTTTCATAATCATAATATAAAGTTACATTTTCTCCATTTAAAATTACTTGATTTGTATTTTCATCAAATAATAAATTTACATAATTGTCTGTAGTTTTATATAAATCATATTCTTTTAACACTTTTCCAGTTTGTATATCAATTAATATTATATTTTCACTTAAAATCAGCATTTTAGTCTCATCAACATTGTATATTAAACCTTTATATCCGTCTTCTAAATTATACTCATAATATATTTTCCCTAACAAATCTATATTAATTATTCCTGTGTTGCTATTATCATTATTAATCCTATTTGTACTTAAAAACAAGTGATTATTTTTATCTATTATTATATCTTTAGAATAGCCACCTTTTAAATAATATCTTATTTCTCCATATTTATCTATTCCCACAATTTCATTATTAGTACTTACTAAATTAATTCCATTATCTGTTTCCACACCTTCTGTGGATATATCAGTTTTCTCCACTAATTCAGTTTTTATCTTAACTTTTTTGTCCGCAGTATCTGTTGATAGAATCACATTATTTTCATAATTAGAATACAATCCATAAATCGGTATATAATGCTCTTTAGTTTCACTTGTTTCATCATATGTTATATCGTCATTGTTTTTTCCTTTTATAGTAATAGTAAATTTTTCTCTTTTATCCGTCTCAAACATAATAAGTGCTGTTAAAGGACTATTTCCATACGGATTTAAAATTATTTTAGGTTTTTCTAAAGTGTATCCGTAACAAGAAAAAGAACTTTCTATTTCATTTTGTAATGTAATTGTGTCTTTTACTTCCTTCACCTCGTTTTTAGGAGATATTAAAATCATTCCAATGATTGTTATAATTATTATTAGTACTATAAAAGTTAGAAAAAAATATAATTGTTTCATTTAATCACTTCTTTACTACTTTTTTATTATACTATATATAAAAATTTATAACAAGTTATAGTTTAATAAATAATACATATAATAAAATAGGTGATTTCTATGAAAAAAACTCGAATTTATGCAGTTATTGGAATATTTATGTTATCTTTTTTATGCCATTTTGTATTTGACTTTTTTCCTTGTGTTTTAACTTCTATTTTCTTTCCTGTTAACGAAAGCATTTGGGAACATATGAAAATTTTATTTACTGCAACACTTTTATATGGAATAATTGACCATGTTATATTAACTAAAAAAAATATTTCTTTTAACAATTTCTCATTACAATTATTTACATCAGCCTTTCTGGCTATTCCTATATTCTTAATAATTTATTTGCCAGTACATTATTTATTTGGAGAATTCCTACCACTAACTTTGACTATCATGTTAATAACATATATCATTTGTCAATATATTTCCTATAAAATATTAACATTTAAAGATACACCATTGTTAAATCAGTTGTCCATTATTTTAATAATTATTACGTATGTTGTACTCACATATTTAACTTATTATCCATTTGAAAGTTATATATTTTATGATACTACTAAAGGTATTTATGGTATAGAAAAAGAATCTCAAGATTAATGAGATTCTTATATTTTTAAGTATTTTTTTACAGCACGCCAACTTCCAAACATACCTACTAACATTCCTATTCCTAATAATAGCAATGATGTTAAATATACAAATGGATTTGGCGCTATTAATTTAGCTAATGATGAAGAGAATAATTTTCCTCCAAAATAATCATATAAAGCTATATAACCATAAATAGTAGCAATTATAGGAATAATTGAACCTATAGCTCCTAAAAATAATCCTTCTATAATAAATGGCACCTTAATAGAAATATTAGAAGCTCCTACTAAACGCATTATCTCAATTTCTGTTTTTCTTGAGAATATAGCAAGTTTTATTGTATTAGCAATTAAAAATGCTGTTACTACTACAAGAGCAACTACCGCCCCGATACATACTTTTTCAACAACTTTAAATACTGTTACTAATTGGTCAACAATATCTTCACCATAATTTATAGTATTTACTTTATCTATTTTTTTTATGTCTTCAACTGTTTCTTTAATTTCTTCAACATTTTTAACTTTCAACATAAAACTATCTAATAATGGATTTGTATCATCTGTCCATCCATCAACAACTGTTTCAAATATTTCATTTCCTTCTTTTGCTTCTTCAGCTGCTTCTTGTTTAGTTTTAAATTCTATTTTATCTATATTGTCCATCTTTTTTAATTTTTTTTCTATTTCATCTACTTGACTTTCAGTAGTATCATTATCTAAAAACACTACTATAGTAACATCTTTTCTAATTGATTCAGCAAAATTTTCAACATTGTATGAAATAATTATTGAAACTGCTACCACTATAAGAGTAATAGTAATACAAGAAATTGATGCAAGTGATAATGGGAAATTTCTTATAACGCTCTTAGCTGCATCTCTAAAATATCTTTTTAACGTCCTAAGCCCTTTCATTATAATACTGTCCTTTCTCATAATCTTTTACAAGTTTTCCTTCTTCAATCACAATTACTCTTTTTTTCATTCTGTTTACTATATCTCTATCATGAGTAGCCATAATAATAGTAGTTCCCATATTATTTATTTCTTCTAACACTTTCATAATTTCCATACTTGTATCTGGATCCAAATTTCCTGTTGGTTCATCACATATTAACAATTTAGGTTTGTTAACTATTGCTCTTGCTATAACAACCCTTTGTTGTTCTCCTCCAGAAAGCTGATCTGGATACTGCCTTACTTTATGTTTAAGTCCTACTAAATCTAAAACTTGCATTACTCTTTTATATATTTCTTTTTTATCCCATGCAAAAACTTCTAAAGCAAATGCAACATTTTCATATACTGTAAGTTTAGGTAATAATTTAAAATCTTGAAACACTACTCCTAACTTTCTTCTTAATACATATACTTTTCTATTTTTTAATTTAGCTACATTAATACCTCCTATAATTATTTCTCCCTTATCTGGTTTTTCTTCGCGATAAAGCATCTTTATTAAAGTACTTTTACCAGATCCTGAAGCACCAATTACAAAGACAAATTCACCTTTTTTTATACTTAAATCAAAATCGTATAATGCAACCACACCATTTTTATATGTTTTTTGCACATCGGCAATTCTAATTAATTCCATACTCCATTCCACCTTTTTAACACTAATAATTATAACATACAATTTTATTTTTTCATATACAAATTTTTAAATCCCATAAATTTACAAAAAAAGAAGAATTATCTTCCTCCACTAACTTCATATGTATCCGTTATTAAGAAAAATGAATTCTTATCTAATTCTTGAACAAATTCTTTTACTATAAAATACTCTTTTGTAGGTATAGTAGCCATTACTATTTTATTTTTCTTATTTGAGTATCCACCTCTTGCGTCTATTATAGTCGCACTATGTCCTAATTTTTTTATAATAAATTCCTTAACTTCAAATTCGTTGTCAGTTACTATATAAAATGTTTTAGATTTTGATACCCCTAAAATTACTCTATCAGTAATCAGTGAATAAATATAAATTGTAGAAAGAGCATATATAGTTTTATCTATTCCAAATACAAATAATCCTAATACCAATATAGCAGCATTTACTACTAAATTAGCATGTCCAATAGACATTTTAGCATATTTATTTAAAATTTGGTTTAATATCATTGTACCACCATTGGAAAATCCTGTTTTTAACATTAGACCTAAACCCAATCCATAAACTATTCCTCCGAATAGTATTGTCAAAAACAAACTAGAAGATTCAAATTTTATATATTGTGCTAAAAATTCTGTAATCATTATAAATACTGGATACAAAACTGTTCCTACAACTGTTCTAGCAGTAGTTTCCCAGCCCAAAAATATTAAACTAAATATTAGTAATATTAAAGATGAAATAGCAATAAATAAAGACGGATTTATGTTTAACAATTCTCTAAAAATAATTGATAATCCAGTTGTACCACCACATACAATATTATTAGGAGAATAAAATATAGTAAAAGCAAACGCTGTCAAAAATAATCCTAATATAAAAGTTATATATTTTTTAACTAAATGCTTTGTATTTATATTTGAAAGCAGTTCAGTTACTTCAAAATCATTTTCTTTTTTTAACTTTTCCATATTATTACTCCTTATTACTTACCTCGTATGCATCACACACTAAGAAAAATATATCATTATCAATTTCTTTTAATCCCTCTTTTACTATAAAATACGACCTAGTAGGTACAACCCCTAATAATAGTTGTTGTTTTTCATTACTATATCCACCTTTAGCATTTATAATTGTAACACCACCATTCATAACAGACAATAAAAAGTCTCTTACTTCTTCAACTTTATCAGTTACAATGTAAAAAGCTTTGCTTTGAGAAATACCTAAAATAACTTTATCAGTAAGTATACTAATTATATATAATACTATAGTTCCATATAATACTATTTCCCAAGAAAAAACTATTTTAGCAGATAATACCACTAACCCATCAACCATTAACATAGATGTACCAAGACTTACTTTACTATACTTAGCTATAATTTGATTTATAATATCTGTTCCTCCAGTTGTAAAACCGGTCTTAAATATAATTCCATATCCTATTCCTGTAAGAACTGCGCCAAAGACAGCAATAACTATCATTTCAACGTCACCTAATGGTATATATGCTGTTAATGGCGAAGTAAACTTAACAAACAAAGGAAATATAAGAGAGCCAATTACTGAATTTTTTGTTTTATCAATTCCTAAAGCAAAAAAACTAATAATAAGCAATATTACATTCCCTATTAGTATAAACAAAGATGGATCTATTCCAAATTCATTTACAACAATTGACAAACCACTTATTCCAAAACATACAATTCCATATTGTAAAAAGAATAAGTTAAATGCAAACGCTACAATAAAACAACCAATTGCCAACAACATATATCTTTTAAACAAATGTCTACTATTAACATTTTTTAATATCTCATTTACTCTTTTTTCCTTTAACTTTTTAAAAAGTATCATACTTGCCTCCTTATTCCTTCTATTATAAATTTTTCTATATTTCCATTTAATACTCCTTCTACATCGCTAGTCTCACACCCGGTATCATTATCTTTGACTAAAGTATATGGACACATAACATAGCTTCTCTTTCCCGAACCAAATCCAATACTCATTTGTCCTTCTTTTAACAAGCCTAACTCTTTATTCTGTTTTTCTATTTCCAATAAATATAATTTGTTTTTTAAAATTTCAATTGCTTTTTCTTTATTTTGGATTTGACTTCTTTCATTTTGACAAGTAACTACAATTGCTGTTGGTAAATGGGTTGCACGGACAGCGCTATCTGTTGTATTTACACTTTGTCCTCCTGCTCCACTACTACGATAAACATCTATTTTTAATTCATTATCATTTATTTCTACCTCTATTTGTTTATCAATTTCAGGAACAACTTCTACAGAAGCAAAAGAAGTATGTCTTCTCTTATTACTGTCAAAAGGACTAATTCTTACTAATCTATGAACTCCTTTTTCGCCTTTTAAATATCCATAAGCATCTTTGCCAATAATTTTTATCATAACACTTTTTATTCCAACTTCTTCACCAAGTTGTTTATCTATTTCTTCAACACTATATCCCTTATCTTTACAATATCTAGTATACATTCTAAGAAGCATATTAGCCCAATCACAACTCTCAGTACCTCCTGCTCCAGCATGTATTTCTAATATACAATTATTATGGTCATATTCTCCTGATAAATAAGTCTCTAATTTTAATACTTCCAATTCTTTTTGTATATCATCATATTCTAATTCTACTAATTCATACAAATCCTTATCATTTTCAGTTAACAATTCTAACATATTCAAATTGTTTTTTATTTTTTTATTTAAAGATTCTATATTTTCAACTTCTCTTTTTATTAAATTAGTTTCTTTTATTATTTTATTAGCGTTATCAGTATCATTCCAAAAGCTACTTTCTTCCATTAATTTATTATTTTTATCTAAAATTTCTTTTTTGCCATCTATTTCAAAGAAACCTCCATAAATTTTCTAGTTCTTCCATACTATTTTGATAATTATTTACTAGTTCTCTTTTTTCCATATATATATCACCTATTATTATTATACATTATAAAATTCTTATTTAAAATAGTTTTTATTAAAGATAGAAAAAAACAAGTATAAAACTTGTTTAAAATATAGTTTTTATTATATAGAAACTTTTATTCATGTTTACTTAATATCTTTTTAATAGATGCTATTTGAACATTTGACAAATTTTTAAAAATTAAAAGATCTGCCTCTAAATTACTCAAGTCAAAAGCCGAGTTTATATATTTTTGATACATAATTTTGTTATTTTCGTAAAATATTAAATATATGTTGTCATTTTTTAAAATAAACAGAGCGACTTTATTATCTTTAGTTATTTCTTCAAAATTAAAATTATAACTTGGCTTCAAATTACCGATGACAATCGATGGTATTTTGTCAAACAAGTTCTCTTTTGATAAAATGAAACTAGCTATTTCTACTCTTGAAAATCCTATAAATTCAACTACATTTTCAAGCATAGTTTCGTCCAAATCATTAAAATTACAATCTAAATATTTTATTTTACTAATTCGTATATTATTTTCCGTTTTAAAATAAAAGATATTTTGTGATGACCCTACACGTATTAATACAGTTTTTTTCATACTAAATCACCTTTAGTTTATATAATTTTTTTACATTATTAATTTTTTATATAAATTGAACATTATTTAATCAATCCTTTACTTAAACAATATGGAACAACTTCATTTTTTAAAGTATTTGACAAAATATCTTTTCCCATAGAAGACTCATACCACAAAAAGTTTTCAATTTCTTCTGATATTTCTAACTTTCCTTGTAATATTCCATTATATTTAAATACATAGAAATGAATTGGAGTAACACCATCACTTGTAGCAATTTCATCAAATTCCATTACTAATTCAAATTGACTTTCATCAAAAGATGCATTTTTCCCTAGTTCTTCATGACATTCACGAATTGCTGCTTCTAAAGGCGTTTCACCTTCTTCCACTCTACCACCTATCATTTGGTATGTAGGTCTCTTTCTAGGCTTGTCTATTAACAATTTATTATCATTAAAAAACATAGTTCCTACAACTTTCATAAATTATCCCTCATTTCATTATTTTTTTACATTTTAAACTTATTCAATCATTTTAATAACGCACATTCAAAAAAATATATATTTGATTTTAAACACTATTTCTACTTTTTTATTAATAATTATCTTTTTAAATATGCAATTAATCATTCTATATATTCACAATCTATTATCATTTACTTAAACTTCATCTAATACTAATTCATATGTTTTATTTTAAACGTAATTAGATTTTTAATAGAATAGCAATAAATAAAAATAATATTTAAAATAAATTATTTACTTATATAATTTTAATTTTATTAATCTTTTTGTAAATCTATAAAAAGTTAAAATTATATCCGACATACTTACAAATAATCATTTTTATTATACATCTATTTATTATTTTTGTAAATATTTTGATTAATTTGAGTTTCGGTTTTTTACAATTTTTTTTATTAATTTTATAAATTTTACAATTTTAATATTAAAAATTACAAAACTTATTAACTTATTAAAATTTATTCCACGACGAAACAGGACATGCCCAAAATGCC
>CALVSD010000011.1 GCA_944358805.1 uncultured Bacilli bacterium | reverse complement strand
ACAATATCCCTTATTATTACACAAAGAAATTATGTGTATTAATAATAACTTTTCTAAAGATGATATTCTATTATCACTAAGTACTGATAATGGTATAATCGGTTTTATATATTTTTCCATAGTATCCTTATATAGAATTATAAATAAAATATATCTTTATAAAAGTGCACTTTTACATACTATTTTCCCTAGGTATCTATATCTTACAACAAATAAAAATAAAGTTGAATTGTACGAAATATAAAAAAGGAGTACAAACTGTACTCCCATATAAATATGACTTTATTATTCTTTATTCTTCAACTTATCGTAAATAAACTTAAACATACTAGTCATAAAGTCTTCCATATATCCTGGTTCTGACATCATCTTTTCAAACATGTCTGTGTTCTGTTGATATCTTCTAAAAGCTTTTCTTTGAAATTCATCATTATAAACTTTTCTAAAAGATTCAGGATCATTATTTTTAGCAAGACTTACCATCTCTTCATCATCTAGGAAATCTTGTGTAATCTGTTCCATTACTTTATCCATATTTGTAAAATTTGTTTTATACCTTTGATTTATCTTATCAACAAGAACACTTAGAGGTTCTTTTTCTTCTTCTTTTTTACCAATTGTTCCTTTTGGTGGATTTAATTCGCCTTCTTCAGATGTCAGTTCAATAGAACCTTCAAATTTCTTTTCTAGCCTATAATATTCTAATTCTATTTTATCATCTAAGTCTATTATTGTTTCATGATCTTTTGGCAAAGTTTTATTTAAGTACTTACAGAATATATATTTGCTTTGAATATCTTTGTCCATCATTCTTGCTACTTGAACTACAAATCCATAACTTCTTATAAATGCTTGAAGTACTGATTTAAATTCTCTTTGATCCTCTTTTTTCATATCCATAAATTTTTTTCTTGCAGGATATAAATAGAAATTTAATTTAGACATATCTTCTTTACCACTATAATAGACTTTTGCAAATTCATGTGCTTCTGTTTCAGAAAATAATCTATATGCTTCTACTCTTTTGTATATAGCATAAACATTATTAGGGTCTACCCCTTCAGTTAAATTAGTTGCTTGATAATATGGTTGGAATGAATCTCTAATTTCGTCTGCAGTATTCACAAAATCAAGAACAAAAGTATCTGTTTTACCAGGACATGTTCTATTTAATCTTGAAAGAGTCTGTACTGCTTTTACACCATATAATGGCTTATCAACAAACATTGTATGTAACAATGGCTCATCAAAGCCTGTTTGGTATTTTTCAGCAACAATTAATACATTGTAAGACTCATTAAACCTTTTAGGTAGTTGATTTTCCTTTATGTGCTCATTATTACCCTTATAATCAACATTTAATTTCTCTTCGCTTACAATTTCTCCATTATCATTTAATTCACCTGAAAAAGCTACTAAAACATCTATATCTGTTATATTATGACTTTCAATATACTTTTTAAATTCTTTTAAATATCTTACTGCATGTAATCTAGATGATGTAACAACCATTGCCTTGGCTTTTCCACCTATTTTATATCTTGTAGTATTTAAAAAATGTTCAATCATAATTGCTGCTTTTTGGCTCAAATTGTGAGGATGTAATGACTCATATCTAGCTATCGCCTTCATCCCTTTTGAAGTTTTAACTTCAGGATCATCTGCTGCACTTTTTACAATTCTATAATACATGTCGTATGTCATATAATTTTTTAATACATCTAAGATAAATCCTTCTTCAATAGCTTGTTGCATTGAGTAAACATGATACGGTCTGTAACTTCCATCTAATTGCTTAGTTCCAAATATTTGTAATGTTTTATCTTTTGGTGTAGCAGTAAATGCAAAAAATGACATATTGGCATGATCTCCATGAGATGCTAACTCATTCATAAGAAGATCATCATTTTCTATTCTATTATTTTCCTCTGCTAATTCACTTCTTGCATATTCTTCTAATATCTCTTCAGTATTGCCTAATCCCTCTTTTAATTTGGAAGCACTTGTTCCTGTTTGAGATGAATGTGCTTCATCAACTATAACTGCAAATCTTTTTTTTACACTATTAATTTCTGTATATATTCTAGGAAATTTTTGTAATGTAGTAATTATTATTTTTTTACCATCATTAATCGCTTCTAATAAATCTTTTGAAGTTTTACCTTTATCAATTTTTACAACTGTACCTGGAACATGATCAAATTGATAGATTGTATTTTGTAATTGACTATCTAATACTTTCCTATCAGTAACAACAATTACCGAATCAAATATTTTGTTATCATTATTATCATGTAATGATGATAATCTATACGAAAGCCATGCAATAGAATTAGATTTTCCTGAGCCAGCACTATGTTGAATTAAATAATTTTTACCACTACCATTTTCTTTTACATCTTCAACTAATTTAGTAACCACGTCCAATTGATGATATCTTGGAAAAATCATTTTTCCTGTTTTCCATGATTTAGATGGATCATAATCTAAATGCATATATTTTTGTAATATTTCAAGAAGTGAATCTTTACATAATACTTTTTCCCACAAATAAGATGTTCCAAATCCATCTTTATTATTTGGATTTCCTGCTCCACCTACATTTCCAGCACCATTAGAACCTTGGTTAAATGGTAAGAAATAAGTACTTCCTTTTGCAAGTTTAGTAGTCATTACACACTCAAATAAATCTACTCCAAAATATACTAAACTTCTTTGATTAAATCTAAATATAGGTTCCTCAGGATCTCTATCAAATTTAAATTGTTGTATTGAATTATTTATATCTTGTCCTGTATATTGATTTTTTAATTCCATTATTACAATAGGAAATCCATTTATAAACAATGTAATATCAACACTATTTTCATTATCCATAGAATAATGTAATTGTCTTACACATTCTAATATGTTTCCATTATATAATTCTTCTAAGTCAGGATTCATTGTTGTTTCAGGTTTAAAAAATACTAATCTAAATTCCATACCATCTAATTTAATTTTATCTCTTAACGTAGCAAGTAATCCATATTCTTTTATTTGTTCTTCAACTTTTTTTAAGAAATATTCTTTAGTATATTCACCATGAATTGACACTAATCTCATCCATTTTTTATTTTGAGTAGATGCAATAAAATCAATTAATACTTTAGGATTATAACCTTTTAACCTATCATATCCTAAACCATTACTAATATGATATCCACCTTTTGTAACTAAATTTTTCTCTATTGATTCTTCAAAGTTCTTTTCTTGTGTTTCCATATTACACCTCTCTTTTACCGGTTACACATTCATAAATGAGTGACTTTTTATATTCTTCTAATTTTTCTATTATTTGTTTTCTATATTCTATTACTTCATCTAATCTAGAGCATTGTTTATCTAGATAGTTAACAATTTGTTTTTGCTCTTGCATATTATAAGTAAATGGTATTTTTATACTATATAAATTAGTAGTGGTTAATTGATTAATTGTTGAGGTTAAAAAATTTGCTAAATAATAAGAAAATATATGAGAATTTAAAACATATCTAATGTATTCATTATAAAGGCTTCTAAATACACACATAAAAGCACCAAACGTTTGTCCAACCAAATTTTTATTAATTAGTACATTTTTTCCTATTAACGATTTACTTCCATTTCTAGAACATACTAATAAATCATTCTCCTTTAGCAATAAATTATTATTGATTTTTTTATTAACATAAACTGTATCATTTAAGCATAACTTATTATTTTGAATGTTTGAAGACCTCAATACTAAAATACCATCATCTTTTATATCTCCTGGATTATAAGATAAACCATTTCTTGCTGTGCCTAATCTTTTTAAAGCAATAATTTGATAATGTTCAGGTATTTTACCCATCCAAGAAACTCCACTTTCTTTAAATTTTACATTTTTGTTTAACCCAGTGGTAATAGTTTCTGTGATTAATGTTTTTTTATATTCTTCTAACAACTCTATTTCTTTATTGTTATCTTTTATTATTTCATCTATTTTTAAACATTTTTTATCAAGATAATCAGCTATTCTCTTTTGTTCGTAAAATTCCGGTAGTGGTAATTTATAACTAGACATTGTCTCCCAATTTATAGTCCATCTATTATCAAATGACACTCCTTTTCCATGTATAAACATCGCATTTATCCAATACTGGTATTTAAAAAAATAATCATAATATTTAGGATATATATTTTCCTTTTTAGCTAAATTTATATATGCAGAACTAATTACACCTTCAACTTCCGATAAACTACAATTAGCCCCACTAATCAAGTCCATAGGATTAATCAATAAATCATTTTTATATACTTTATGATAATTATCATAGCTTTCAGCTAACTGTCCTTCGTTAGTAGAAATGTCCCTTATTTTAACTCCATCTCTTGCTAATGATAAAATTGTTGGATCTTTTGAATCATTAACCTCTTTTCTTCTATAAAACAATTTATTAACAGTCGTAATAGACCAAGTATTAGGCAAAAATCCTATCCATTTAATGCCACTATCTACTAATACTCTACTCATCTTCTTGTAACTCCTTTAAAACCCCATCTAATTTTCTATCGAGTTCTAATATTTCTTTCATAATTTCTTCAGTTTTACGTGGCTCTTGATATTTATAAAAATATTTAGTAAATGAGATTTCATATCCTATTTTTGTTTTTGATTCATCAATATATGCATATTTTGCAAATGGTATTACTTCTCTATTCATGTAATCTTCTATTGTTTCTTGTAAAGGTATATTTTCCGTATCAGTTAACTCTTTGTTTTGAATATATTCACCTTTTTTATTTTTCCTTGGTATACCGTCTTCATTTAACTCAGGTTGTAATACTGTTACTTTTCTATATCCAAAATATTCATTTTCGAAAATTTTAGAATATTCATTTTCAACAAAATCACCATATATTTTAGTTATATTATCTATATGTTCTTTAGATAATTTATTTTTTTTACTACCTAAATTTTTTCTCATTTTGTTATAAAATGCTGATGCATTAATTAATTGAACTTTTCCGGTCCTATGTCCAGGCTTTTTGTTTGACAAAATCCAAATATAAGTAGCAATACCTGTGTTATAAAACATATCATTAGGTAATTAAATAATGCAATCTAGTAAATCATTTTCAATAACATACCTTCTAATTTCAGATTCTCCTGAACCCGCATCTCCTTTAAATAATGCCGACCCATTATGAATTATTGCAACTTTTGATCCTTCTGGTTTCATTTTAGAAACAGCATTTTGTAAAAATAATAACTGACTATCTGATATTGCTGGAGTTCCAGCAGGAAATCTTCCGTCACTACCTTTTTCCGCTTCTTTTAATACAGCATTTTTTTCATTTTTCCATTCAATTCCAAAAGGCGGATTCATAATTATATAATCAAATGTTTCTCCAGGAAATAAATCTCCAGATAATGTATTACCATGTCTAATATTATTAGAGTCTTCTCCTTTTATTAACATATCTGCTTTACATATAGCATAAGTCTGTGCATTTAACTCTTGCCCATAACATAACATTCTAGATGATGAATTTAACTTCTTTGCATATTCCATAGCAGCTGTAAGCATTCCTCCGGTGCCACATGCTCCATCGTATACTGTTTTAATCTTAGATGAATCTGCTAATTCTTCTTCATCTTCAAAAATTAAATTAACCATTAATTCAATAACTTCTCTTGGAGTATAATGCTGTCCTGCTTCTTCATTCGAAAGTTCATTAAATTTTCTTATAATTTCCTCAAAAATATATCCCATTTCTATATTAGAAACATAATTAGGATGTAGGTTAGCCTTTTCAGAATTAAATGTATCAATAACTTGATATAAAATACCATTAGATGCCATTTTTTCAATTTGTTTATTTAGATCAAAGTTTTTAATAATATCTTTTACCTCATCTGAATAACCATTTATATAATTGTAAAAATTTTCTTCTATATTGTCTGGATCATCCAATAATCTTTTAAAATCATATTTAGATGTATTATAAAATTTTTGATCGGCTGTTTCTTTCAAAATAAAATCTCTTTTGGCAAATGTTTCTGGATATTTTTTTGCCATTTCTAATACTTTATCTTTTTTATCAGATAAAACAGAATCAAATCTTTTTAGTACTGTTAATGGAAGTATAACATCTCCATATTCATGTGGCTTATAAACACCTACCAATTTATCTGCTATACTCCATATTAAAGAAGCTTTTTCACTTACTATTTTTGTTACACTACTCATATTTTTTACCTCTTTCTCTATTTAAAAATATTTTCCCAATCTTTATTATTTTTGTTTTGTTTCATTGCTCTAACAATTGAATTGTATATTTCATCGTTAGAAAAAAAGTATTCTTCAATATCAACTGGTAATGTCTTTCTTTTTTTTGATGCTAATAAATATAATTTACTTATTTCTTTTTCATCAGTTAAAGATAAACTTTCAATCATTTTTTTTAAAAGTTCACCACTTGGTGGCTCATTCTTGTTATTTTCAATTAAACTTATTGTCATTTTTTTTCTATGTACATATTGAGCAACTTGATCCTGCGTAATATCCTTTGACTTTCGAATATTTTGAAAATAACTTCCAAAACTTTCATCTTTCAAATAAACCACCTCTTTATTTAATAAGTAAATAAATTTATTTACTTATTAAAAGTATACATTATTTTTTGAAAGTTTTCAAGGGTTTGGGAATTTTCCCACAAAAGAATTTCGTGCGGGAGTAGAAATTCAGTGCTGGCTAGACAACAAAATTAATCCCACAAGCAAAAAAACACTATCATTTTTCAGATAGTGTTTATTCTTTTTAATAATATCTTTTTAATCTTAATGGATTATTATTTACTATTTTTAGATTATATTTTATTCTTAATATTTCTTCTATTTTAGGTATTAATTTTTTTGTATCACAGTTTATATTAAATACATCTTTTGCAGAATTAATATGATTATAAAGTGGTGAATCGCATAAACATTTTCTACTATAACTATTGGCTATATAAAAAGCTACTACATCAGGAATAATATAGTTAATCATATACTTACTGAAATTATTATAAAAATGTAGATATTTCTGGTTCCATTCTTTTTCTGTTATATCAGACATAGATATACTCCTTTAATATAATTTCTTCAGCTCTATTTTTTATATTATTCATACTTTTTATCCACAATAATTGTTGATTATATTTCATTTCTTCATTTATATTTTCTTTTTCAGCAAATAAATTTATTAATTCGTTTACCTTATTTTCTACTAATTCATCTATATCATGTAAATATTTATTTAATTCATCATTCATAAGTAATTTAATATATAAACTTTTCTTATTATTTTTAATATACTCTAATCTCAATAATCCATATTTTCTTATATTATATTGTTCTTTATTTTTTAATATTAAATTAGGTAATAAATAATCACCTTGTTTAGTGTAACTAATATTAATAACATTTCCTCATTTCTTTCTATATTTAAGCTTTAATTGTTATACATTTATTTGTTACACTTTGACCTTCGCCACCTCCTGCATTCAAGTGATTAGATATTACTATTACATCAGAATTATTTCCATAAGCATTTAATATCTTATTTACCCTATTAGTAGGATCCAAACTAACATCACTATCTCTTGTTAAAGTTACTGGAATACCTAACTCTTTAAATCTATCATACATATACTTAGATATTAATAAAGTATAATCCTTCTCTAACATATCATTACCTACTGCTCCCGAATCACTTCCACCATGTCCCGGATCTATAACAACTCCTGTTAACTTTCTATCATAATTCAAGTTAATCACCTCTATAATAATTTATGTATAAAAAAAGAAAATGTATACTCGTTTAAGTATACTATTTCTTTACTTTTTTTAAGACAGACATTGTTTCTCCTAATCTATCTTGATTATAATAAATTTGTTTTTCAAAAAGAAGCATATTAAATGTTATCCGTTCATTGAAAATAGCAGTTGAAGGATTAACCGCAAATTTTTTAATTAAATTCCTATACACTCCTCTTTTATTAAGACGTATTATTGCATCAGAACTATATATTACCGGTAATTCCACATAAGAATTTTCTAAATACTTATTAGCTAAATCCCATATAGAAACATGTTCTAAAACTCTAGATAATCTTGTATTTCCATCTCTAAAACATTGTAAAGCCGCTAATAAACCATGAATAATAATTGGATTTACAAATATATCACTTAATTCTAATATATCTTTTTTATTATATAATTTTAATATTTTATCAAGAGCTACTTTTATATCTTTATAATCTATTGGGAGATAAGATACATTTTTTATTGAAGAAATTTCCCCAGTTAATGGAGATATAGAAAACGAACCTACAAAAGTATTATTATCAGTTCTATACTTACTTTCTTCTTCAATTGAAGTAGCAAGTCCATTTAATAGAATTTTATGATATTTACATAAATTATTTATCGTACAATTTCTACCGTTTAACTTATCTCTTATCGCAAAATTAGTTGCAGACTTATGATTAGAATTCATAAATACTTGAATTAAAAATGGACTAATTGACTCTAAAGCCTGATTACTCTTTATTTCTTCTTCTTTTAAGGGAAATTTCAAAAATAAAAGTCACCCTTTTGAATTGAGAGTAACTTAATTAACATTAATATAACAACTTCAAAAAATATATGATAAAATCATATTAAATAAACCAAAAATAAGGAAGTTGTTAATATGAGTATATCACAAATTATAAATATATATCACAAAAATCGTATCGAAAATATCAAAAAAATGAAAAATGGTATCGAAAAGGATTTAGCTATTGGTTCTTTAATTGCTGATTTGGGTGGCAAAGGATTTAAAGTAGTTGCTTTATTTATAGGTAGTTGCTATAGAAAAGTTAGAAGTTGTTATGATAAATTTTTATATGGCATACAGTTAAAAATTGAAATGAGAGGTCGAAAAAAATCTGAAGAAAAAGATGTTAAACTTATCCCAAGAATTAGTGAAATAGTCGGTAAATATGAAAATACTGACTCTCATTTTAAAACAGAAACATTATATGTAGATTTATCTCCAAAAACATTAAGATTAGAACTTATTAACAATTATGATGAATATACAGAAGAAAGTTGTGTAAAAGAAAACACATTAAGAAGAATTTTGAATGATTTGGGTTACAAATTAAGAAGAGTAATCAAAAAATTAGTTATAGAAAAAATACCTGAAACAGATAAGATATTTGAGAATGTAAATGAAACATTAAAAGCTATAGAATACTCTAATGAAACTGTTACAACTATTTCAATAGATGATAAAAATACTAAAAAAATTGGTATGTTGAGCGAAAATGGTAAATCGTACATTAAAAGAAATGCATTGGATCATGATACTATTTATGATTATTCAGTTAAACCATTTGGAATACTAGACCTTAAAACAAATGAAGTATTTGTTACTTGTACTACTTCTTACTCTGCTGCAAAGTTTAAGGTAGAATGCATAGAAAATTATATAAAATACAAGTTAAATCAAGGAAATATAAAAAAATTAATAATATTTCTTGATAGATGATATTAAATAGAATAACTTGGAAAGGAAATAACATAAAGGCCTATTTAAATACAACTACATATGAAAAAGGTATAGAAGTATCTAAAAGAGAATTTGAAAGAATAGAAAAAGATTATGTTTTAAGAGAAAAAGGTATAGAAAAATGGAGTGTTATTATAAATCCATCTAAAATTTAAACAAGGGTGACTTTTATTTTTGAAAAATCCCTAAATACATTTCTAAATAACTCCTGATTTAATAGGTTTTCTTCTATAGTTACTTCTGATTGTTTATAGACTTTATTTGAACCATTATTAAAAAACACTTTTATATAATGATCAAATTTTAAAACTTTACTAATATTTGTTAATTTCTTTGATGATATCATAATTAAACAATCATTTAAAACTATTGGAGATGTTATAATTTTTAAATTAGATTTATCATAAGTATATATTCTATAATCACTATACTGTATTGTAACTTGAAAAGCAGAAATTGCCGTAACTTTTGAAGTAACATCTTTACCCTTTTTATCTAAAATTAATATTTCATTCTCATTTAACATAAAAATCACCACTTAAATTGATTTAATAATTATTGTTAAACATGTGTTACCAAATGACTTTCACGACCACATAAATCTATATCATTTTTATTCAAAATATTGACCTAAATTCTTTATAACATTTTCAAATTCATCTACCATTGCAGTCCTATTTCTAAAATATTTTTCATTTATTTCACTTAATATTGACATTACAACATCACTAGAATTATCCATATTAATTATATGATTAATCTGAATAGCAACATCTCTATATGATTTTCTATTACTTGATTTAGACGCTGAATTAAGACACGAATTTTTATAAATATTTAATAATTCATTATTATATTTTGGTAATAAATATTTTTCATATTCTTTTATATAACCCATATCATAATTACATATATTCAAAAACAATTCATCATACATTTTCTCTTCTATATAAATTTGATTTAAAATTCTATCAACATATTTATCTTTCTTAATTTTTTCTATAATTTTAATTTTTTCTTCATTCCAATCAGTATTAGAATACAATTCCTTAATTTTAAGATAAATATCAAAATCATAACTAGAATACTTATAAAATATATCATATAAAATATTTTTATATTCTTCATTCATTTTATTATCATAATATATTTGAGCTAATTTAAAAGCATATTTTTTACTTTTATAATCATCTTCACATAAATTACTTTTCAATATTTTTATAGCATCATCTAATTTATTTTCTTTAATTAATTCATCAACATACATCATACATATATTTTCATCATAAGAATATTTCTCTAACAATTTAATTATATTTTCTTCCTTATCATTTAATATATATATTTGAATTAAATAATTTACATAATCTTTTCTGCAATAAAAATATTCTTTATCTTTAGAATTATCAAGTGCAGTTTCCAAAGAATTCTTTATTTCATCTAAATATAAATGTTCATTAATAAAATATTCCAATATACTCTTTAAATCTATACCATAATTATATAAATATAAATTTTTAACATCACTTATAACATAGTCTAATATATCTTTAATTAACTTATCATCATTACCTATTATATCCAAAATATCAAATATTATCTCTATACAAGAATCAGCAACCATTCCCGTTGAACCATTCGAATCATCTATCTCAGTTCTAGGAATTGAATCTAATAAAATAGTTACTATTGTAAATGCTGTATTATAATCCTCATTATCGACTAATTTTTTAGCTTCACTAATAAATTCTAACATAACATGCTCATATTTATATGAACTACTATAATCAATAAAGCCATATTTTCTATCCCCACAAGCACGAATAGCATTATATATTTTATTTTCATAACTTTTTTTAGATAACTTAGGAAAAAAATCACTAAATTCAACTCTAAACTTATTTAATAAATCATCATCATTAACCAAACTATTATAAAGAAATTTTCTTATCTTTTTATCATTTATTTTATTAATTATATCTTCTAAATCATAACTTTTATTACTATCAAATACTTTTTCATCATTCAAACAATATAAAACAGCAGCAATATGTTTACAATATTCTCCATTAGCATTATAAGGACAACTACATTCACCATTAATAAATATACCACTATCCATTTCAACTTTCACATTATAATCTTCATTTCCATGTACTACCGCTGTTACATAACCCTTATTATTTTTAACTTTACCAACCTTACCTGAAGTATAATAATCATACCCTCTACTTAAAATATAATCAAAAAATTCATCTTCGAAATCTATTTTCATACACTACACCTATCCTATTTTTTGAACATCTTCATTACACTTTTCTAAATTAAATTCATTTATATCATAATCTCCCCAATCAGTATTTTCACCACTAAAAATATCTCCTAAAGTCCAAACTCCGCCACAATCATCTATTATTCCATATCCTTTTCCTGATAAAACTTCAAATTCATTCTCACTAGTACCGTGGGTTATTTTACTAAGAGTCAAATTAAATTGCCAATTATCTCCCCAGTCATAAATAACTTTCAATTTATTTTTTTCTTTTAAATTCAAATAAAATAATTCAAGGTCACTATAATATTCTCCTAAATATTCTTTTCCTATTTTAACATCAAATGGATGTGATAAATCACCATTCATAGATAAAACTACTTTTTCGCAAAACCTGTTTATTGTTATATTACTATTTACTGAAATTTTTCTTTTAATTTCTTTATTAAATCCCTCTAACGAAACATTAAATATATATTTTTTAGGTAATAGCATATCTTCTTTACTCTTTTTATAATCATCAATTCTATCATTTACTTCATTAACATCAAATCTTTTTTGTAAATATTCTTTTTCACTCTTTAAATAATAAGAGTCATAGTCTTTTCTTTTTTCAGCAAATAATGCTACTAAATAATCACACATTTTATCATCTATTATTCCATATCCTTTTCCCGATAAAACTTTAAAATCCACATTTTTATTACCATTATCTTCTTCTATAAAATTATCTACACTTAAATCAAAATAATAAAAATTATCAAAATTATATCTAATACAAAAAGATTTACCTTTCTTTAAGTTTAAACTTTTTAAAGTTAATTCTAATAAAGTTTTATCATATCTACTTTCTTCTATATCATACGGCCAATATATATTTTTACCATATTCAAGTTCATAAATAGGAATTTTTTTACCATCCATAGAAACTATTACATACTCACATAAATCTGTTAACAAGATATCTTCATCAACCAATATTTGTCTATTTATTTTATCTTCCAATTCACATAAAGTTACATTAAATAATACTTTCATAAAACAACAATCCTAATTTTTATCTATATTATTTTTTATTTTCCAATCTTTTATTATTTGTTCATAATAATAATTTGAATATTCCAAATAATCTTTAAACAGTCCATATCTTCTTAAATTATCGTAAAATTTATCCATATAATCATAATTTCTAAGTGCATAAAACAATGCTTGTCTAATTTCTTTATCATAAATATTCCTTTTTACATATAAAGTCATTATATCTTTATGATTTAAATCATCATAATAAGGAAGCATATAAATATTTAAATCTTTATAATCTGGTATATTTAATTCCTTTATTTCTTCATCTGACAATTCATCATAATTATCTGGAATATATTTTTTTATATAATCAAAAGGTTTAACTATACTATTAATATCAGTTTTATAATATATAACCATTCTATCTTTTATAATTCTTATAATATCAATTAAATTAATTTCTTCATATTCATCTTTTACAGAATTAACATTAATTTTAGACATAAAATTATTATCATTCAAATCAAAATCACGATAATCAAAAAATTCTTCTTCCTCTTCATCATCAATAATAATAGTTGTTGAATAATTTGAATGTCCTAAAACATCAGTTTCATCTACTATTTGCTTTAATTCACAACCACTAACATAATCAATTGCCCCTTTTCCAGCTCCATCAATTATCTTAGGATAATCATCATCCAAAGAAATATTTATACTATCAATAAAATTAATAACAAATTCTATTTTACTTTGATAATTATATTCCAAAATCAACTCTTTATTAACATCAAAATCAATATCTTTTAACATAATCCCCATAGCAGACTTATATTGATTATTATCAAATATTACATTTGCACTATCATATTTATCACTATCATAAGAAATAGTAAAAAATTTATTGGAATATAACTCAAATGATGTCAAAATAAAATATACTAAATCAGCCAATGTATCACTGCTTTTTATTCCTACTCTACGACAAATTTTACTCTCTAACCCTTTTATTCCAACATTAAATATTAATTCTTTATCCATACCATAACTCCACTTATATTATAAATGATAAAACTTAATAGATCTTGAAAGTTCACTATTAACTATTTTTTCAAAATCATTCCCCATCTTTATTCCAAAATTCATAATTACTCCATCATAAATAAGTACATCTTTAAAAGGAAGTATTGTCATTATTACAGTTTCAGGTAAATTTTTATATGAAATAACATTATCTAAATTATCATTTATTCCTTTTATCATATATGTTCTTTCTTTGTTCATAACAGCAGTATATTCTTCATAAAATTTTGCTACAATAAACATATCTCTAATACCTTTTTTAAACTCACAAGTTAATTTCAACTCTTCACTATTAAATTTATAAGGATTTGCTAAACAAAATTCCAAAACAATCACATCTTTATTCTCCCAAAATACATCAATAATATCCGTAATATCATATGGATTTATACCTTTTTTATTATATATTTTATAATTAGATCTTATTTTATATTTATTGTTCGTAAACTCAAGTAATCCAAAATATATTTTATAAAATAACTTAGCATCTTCTCTAGACAAACAAGCATTTTTTTGCTTTATATATTTTTTCTCTTTCTCATATCTATTTTTATTTTCTTCAATTTTAATCTTTTTAGCCTCATTTGGAGTAAATCCATTTAATACTCCACTAGGCATCTCATCCATAGCTTCATCTAATATTTTGAAAAAATTTGTTAAATCACAATTTTTAAGTGCTGGCACATTTGAAATTGCATTCTTTAATGGTTTTCTATCAATATTCAACACTGCAAATTCTCTAATTATATCGAGTGCTGAAGTCCAAAAAAACGGTAATTTTTTTATTTCGTCCAAAAATCTTTTTATTTTTTTATTATTAATATCAAAATCATTATAAAATAAAGTTTTATATATTTTAGAATCTATCGGCAAATCACCTGCTAATCCTTGTTTCATTCTCTCTTCATCTATCTGTTCTTCAATACCATAATAATCTTGATACAACGCTACATATATATTATCTCCCAACCCTTCTATATTTTTAGGATAAATCATTACATAATAATTAAAAACCTTATTATGTAATACATGATTATATATATCATTTTCACTAATACCACTCATCATAGAACCAAACAAACATACAGTATTTAATAAAGAAGAAGCTTGTATTTTACAATAACTAACTAAAATTTCATTTAAATCATTTAATTTTTTAACAGTTGTCCAATTAACATTTTTAATAGCCACTCTTACCTTATCTATTATTTCATCAGGAATAAATACTCTATCCGGATAATCAGTTTCTACTAAAAACTTGCCATGTAACGTTTTTCTTTCCCAATCATATTTATCATCTAATAATTCCTTCATAGATGAATTCCCATCAAGTATCATCTCTATATACTTTAATTCTCTTACAGTACAAATATCAATAATATTATTATAATCCTCATATACTTTATATATTGCATCCAACATTTTAACAGCTGTTATTTTTTCATAATCTTTAAATGGTTCTACAATCCTTGCATATTGATTATGAACAAATTCTTTTTTATACCATTTTATTCTTTCATACATTTTACTTGTTCTCATTTATTACCACTCCTAACATACATCTAAATAGTCATTAATTTCCATATTCTATCACAATTTGCTATTTACCATTAAAATATATCATAATATGTTCCATTATCAAAATCATCTAATGTTTCAAAAAAATCATCCATACTATCTTTAATAAAAATACACATAAATTTGTAATCATCTACATTAACATAATTATTTTCACTCATATATTGATAAAACTTCTTTAAACTAGCAACCATTTCCTTTATTGAATTTTTTGAAGCCCATAAACATTTTCGAATAAACCATCCATCTATAAAAGAATAAATATCATCTATACCATCTTCAGCCTTAATGACCTCATAATAATTTAAATAATCATTAATATATAAATCAACATTACTTAAATGTTTTCTTATTGTTTTCGCTACTAAATCTTTTTCAATTAACCACTTTTCAAACCCTTTAATAAATTTTTCATTTCTTTTACAATTTTCTTCAACTTTCTTTTCAAAGTCAGTATAATCACTCACATTTTACTCCTATTTTATTTCTATATTTTCTAACGATTCCCATTTAATATATTTTAATATTTTATCGTCTTCAATATGCATAAATTCTAATGGTTTATATTCTTTAAAATAACCCCCACATGCAATTGGCGCTATTTCATTCGGAACAATCCCTATATAATCATCCCCACTGAGCGAATTCTTTATCACATCTACATTATATATTTGTATAGGAATACCATTCTTATTAAAGACATTAAATATTTTAGCTATTTCAATTTTCCTTAAAATTTTACTACCATCAAGCGACAAATAATATCCAAATTCATCATGTCCAACTCGTAAATTAACTCTTGCAAATGAATGGCCTCTTATAATTTCCCACGGATGTCCACCAAACTTTGTATCATCGTTGTACCATTTATCGAACTGAGCACTGTTATTTTCATCAACCTTACTTAATCCTTCATCTCTTCCATCAGCATATTTTAAATATAACTCTTTATTTGTTAGATCACCTATTTCATATCCTATATTTTTATAGACTAAACCGACACATTCAAAATATTTACCTGAAGTCATATTTTTTATTCTATTATCTTGTTTTTTGCTCGCATTTTTTATAAAATAATCCATTTCTTCTTGTGATATTTTATTTAATAAATTCTTTTTATTATCTGGATATAAATTCCAATAATCTTTTCTTTTTATTACTCCAAATCTATTTTTATAAGAATAATTTTCTTTTATATAATCATTATAAGTTCCACTTTCAAGTTTCTTAATACATTCTTTTACTTTGTTTATAAGAAAATCTAATAATTCTTGTAACTGATAATTCGGTGGAATACAATTATCACTATCCATATCAGCATATATTATATTTTTAGAATTAATAGATATCATTCGATAATTTTTATATCTAGTCGAAATCATTTTATACCAATAAATTTCATCTGGATAATCTTCATTAAATCTATCAACAAATTCTTGATATTCTTCAGCATCACAATATTCATTTTCATCATTATAATTAATATATTCTTCTATACTTCCCTTTGGAGCACTAAAATATAACACTTTATATTCATCATCTGATAATGGTTTTATTCTATCAAGTAAATCATATAATATACCTAATTTTTCTTTGAGTAAAACATCATAACTTTGTGGATTGTAGTTTTTAATATCAAACACATCTATTAAAAAATCTAATTTTGGAGCAGTCATCATAATTATCATCTCCACTATTTTATATATTTATCGATTAATTTTTTAGCTAATTTTTCGCCTTCTGGTGTTAAAGATACTGATTTATTTTTATATTTACTAAAGTATAAATATTTTTCATCCATTAACTTGTTAATAATATCAAACGAATATCCTTTCCAACAAGTTTTAATCTTCGTTTCTTTTGGCATACCATTTTCATCAGCCACATATCCATCTTCTTCCCAAGAAGTTAAATACATAAGCAATAATGTTAATTCTTCAATATTTTTTTCCATTTACTATACCACCTTCACTACAAATTTTTAAATACATCAAATAATATTTTAATAGTTTCCTTAGCATCATCAATAGTTATTACACTTTCATTATCCATTACATATATTCTTTGCATTTTATTAAAAGCACTAACTAAGCCGTCATTAAACTCTAACTTCATATAATCAAAATCAATTATATCTTTATCTTCAGGAATTCCACCTATTCTAGATTTTTCCTCTTTTCTCTTATAACCTATTAATTTAGTTAATTCAGATTTATTTTTTAATAGTTCTTTTATATCATCATTTTTTATCATAATAGAAATATCATATAAATGTTTAGAAACATCTTCATACATTTCTCTTTCATAATAAAATTCTGCAGCAAATATTTTATCAATAAAGATTCTTTCAAGTTTAATAATTTTTATTTCAAATTCAGATATATTATAATTTTCTTTCAAAATACTTCTTTCTTCTTCTGTTGCATACTTATAAACAAGAGGTTCAATAGTATAAGTAGAAACTGGTTCAGATACAGTAAACGAAGTCGCTTCTATCTGTATTCTTTCTGATTTAAAAAGTTCATTTAAACTAAACAATGAATCATATTTATAAAATGATGTAATACTTCCTTTTTTATCAATTGTTTCATCATCTACTAATATTAAACCATCAATACTATATCCAAGTGCAGACTTTTTTAATCTTGTTTTGTTACTATTATTTGATTCATTTTTGTTCACTTTAACAGTTAAATCAATATCTTCAGAAAATCTATTCATATGATCTAATATTTTATAAACAGCTGTTCCACCTTTAAAATAAGCTTGTAATTCTTTTTGTTTATAAGCTAATTCTTTTAAAACAAGACAAACATAATAATCTTTCTCCAAAATATCATTTCTAATACCAGTTCTACTATTAATATTTAATATTAATTCTTCTAATATTTCTTTATTCAATATTTTCACCTCCTAATTCATATAATCTTTTTATTGGTTTTAAATTATTTATTTTATTAGCGTATTCAAATATCTTTTCAAGTTCTAACTCATTATCTTTAATAAATTTATAAATAATTTCTCTTTCATTATCAACTTCAATTTTTATATTATCCTTATTAATTAACACATCAAAAAGTTGAAGATATTTATAATTATCATCATTAATTTCAATTTTAGGTCTTCTAATAGTAACACCTAAATTCTTATTATTATAATCATTTGCATTAGGACACTCATTAGTAACAATTAAAATTTCTTTTGGTATTTGCGTAGTTAAACCTATTTTATTAAATAAATAAGCACCTGTTAAATATCCTTTTTGTCTAGTTCCATCATATATATACTTCTTATCAATAACTTTATTAATATTTAAAAGTTTATTTCCAAATGTACCTTTTAAAGGCTTATAATAAACTCCTTTAATAAATTGAACAAGTTTATTATCCTTTACAAGTCTATTAATATATACATAAATATTTTTAAATACATCATCAAAATTATTTTTAATATAATTTTTAAAATAATCTTTGATGTCCTCAATAAAAATAGGTTCATCACATGGATATTCATCAATATACTTAATTAAAATATCATTATAATTCATACATATCCCTCCTAAATATATTATGTTATTATTTTGTTAAAATATGCAAAATATAACACTTGTTAATAACATTATATATTATTTTTAATTATATGTCAACTAAACTCCATTTCAAACTTATAAAAATCAAAAAAATACTAGAAATTATTTTACCTAGTATTTTATAAATTTATAATTTGGCTTTAATTGTTATACATTCGTTACACAATGACTATCGCCACCTCCTGCATTTAAGTGATTAGATATTACTATTACATCAAAATTATTTCCATAAGCATTTAATATCTTATTTACTCTATTAGTAGGATTTAAAGTAACATCACTATCTCTTGTTAAAGTTACTGGAATACCTAACTCTTTAAATCTATCATACATATACTTAGATATTAGTAAAGTATAATCTTTCTCTAGCATATCATTGCCTACTGCCCCTGAATCACTTCCGCCATGACCTGGGTCTATAACTACTCCTGTTAACTTTCTATCATAATTCAAATTAATCACCTCTATAATAATTTATGTATTTCTACAAAAATTGTTATAAAAGTTTATTTATTATTTAATACTTTGTCTATAATCTTTCTAATTTCTATTATTCTATTATCCATAAATTCTGGGTGGTCTTTAAACCATTTTATATTTAAAGGAGATGGATGTGGCAATACTAAAGTAAGTTTACCATTTATATAATTATTTTTAAAAATTAATTCATTAAAATTATCTTTAGGGAAAAATACTTTAGCTGCTTTAGCTCCAATTAAAACATATATTTCATTATTTATATATTCTAACTCTTTTTTTATCCATCTTTCATAACATATTTTAGGAGGCGTTATATCATTTCCATTCTTATCTTTTCCTGGATAACAATGTGACAATGCTACTATATAAAAATTATCAGGATTATAAAAAGTGTCGTCATCTATTTGATACCACTCATACTTTAATCTTTTACCACTCATATCAGTAAAAGGCTTCAATGTATTGTGTACAGTTGCAGATGGAGCTTGACTAATTTGTACTATTTTAGAATTAATATTACCCAATATTACTGGATGTGGTTCAAAACCAAATTTATTTTGACATATTTTACATCCTTTTATTTCACTTATTAATTTATCAAATTCTTTATTCATAAAATATAACCTCCATATATAAAAAAAGATAAATACATTACCTTTTTGCAATATGTTGCTTTAGAGTTTCCAAAGGGATTCCCTCGGCACACTTTATTCAAGTTGGCTTTGGCAACTTGGTAATGTGTTACTATTTTGTCAAAAATAGTTAAAAAATACAAAATCTGTTAGTTATGTAATTTCTTTCAAATTTTTGATTTTTTCTTTTTTATTATAGTCTAAAACCACTCGTGTTTATTATATGAAACCGAATCGTATAACTCTCTGCCATTAGCAATCGTAAATAAATATGCATCATCCATAAATCCCATAAACTTAACGTATTTATCGCCTGATTTTATTTCAAAGTCATCAGATTTCTTATAATATTTAATATCATATTTATACTTATCTAGATTAGCATCTCTTCTTGATTTTCCATGTTGATAGTGCATATATATAGTTTCATCAGAATTATTTTTTGCAGTAAAAATATTTATATATCTATGATATCTAATTACGACATCATTTTCATCATATATTTTAGTCCCTATAATACAATCATATATAACTAACTTACCAAACAAAACTAATAAAAATATAACAACTGCAATACCAATGATTTTAAACAGAACATTATTACTTTTTAATTTACTCATATTATTCAGCAGATGCTCTATTAACTACAAACTCAACAGAATCAAAATCGATTAATACATCTTTATCTGCATTTTCAGATGCTTCCCAATCTTCAGGAATGTCAATTGATACAGTTTCAGATTCACCAACTTCCAAATATCCACTAATATCGTCTACATAAATTGGCTTTCCATTTTTTATGAACATTACTGCAATATCTACAGTATTTAATTCAACACCTGAATTATTTTTTATAGTAACTTCTATTTCATCACCTGATTTAGTATAACTAGTAGCAACTTTATCATTGTATAATGTTCCACTACCAACTACATCTTGATATTCTTTGTCTACTTTAATAGATAAATCAATCTTATCAGGCACGTAATTATTATAATCACTATCATGTGGTAAATCTACAGTGTATACATAATTTCCGTCGCTTACAAAATCTAAAAATGTATTTGAATCATCACCAACATTATTGCCATTTTCATCATAGAATTTAGCATCTACATCTAAACTTCCAATATTGTAATCATTATTATTTGTTAAATATACAATCAAATAATCTTTATCATAGTCAACATAAGTTTTAACCTCAATATTTTCATCTGCGCTTATGTTAATATCATATTTTTTAGAATCATCAGAAGATGTTCCGCAACCTGTGGCGAGTCCTAAAACAAAACAAACACATAATAAATTTAAAAACTTTTTTTTTCATTTAAATTACCTCTTTTCTTAATTTTAAATATTTATTTTAATTGTTTTAAATACTTTTTATAATCTTCTAAAGCATTATCAAAATTGTAAAAGGGAACTGGATTTCCACAATTATAACAATTCATAACTCTTATACCACTTTCATTTCTAGGTAACGAATTATATTTTTCAAGTTCAGTATAGTTAATTTTAACTTCACTTCCACATTTTTGGCAAAAGAATCCAAAGCTTTTTTCATAATATCCACTTTTAATTCTATGCATTTCAACATCACAATTATCAATTAAAATATAGAAAATTAAAACATAAATAATTATTATTCCTATTACTAACCAACTATGTGTATTTAAATCAAATTTTATACAAAAGTAAATAGTTAAAACAATACACAAAACTAATAATAAAGAATAAATGATATTTTTATTTCTATACCTCTTATATAATTTTTGTTTTGACTCACTTAAATTTTTTACATTAACACTTACATCATAATATTGTTTAGTTGCAATTATTTCATTAAATTTAGGGTTAAAGCGATAAGGTTCAATTTCTTGGTCATACCATTGACAATATAAACTCCAATTTTTTGCATATGTTTTTCTTCCAACAAATGCATGAAGTAATAACAAAATTATAGGTATTATAAACATCAATACAACATTAACAATCAAACTATAATCTTCTGTCTTGTGAGAAACTGATACTATGTTATTATTATCATCTAAATAAATATAAATACTTTCTCCTCTTTCGTAAGAATTATCAATATTATAATCACTAAAATTAAATTCATGTTTTTGACTACTATCTACATACCAAAAAGTATCTTCATATAAACTTATTCGCCCAACAATTTGTTTTGTTGCTCCATTAGGATACTTAGGATTGTCAATCGAATTCATAAAAGATCTCATAGTATAACCAATGAAAGGAATCATAACAAAAAATATAATTCCCAAAGTTATAAGATTAAAACGTTTATATTCTTTTTTTGCTTTTAATGCTATTTCAGATTTATCATTATCTATATGGCTTAAAATTTTTTTCGTTTTCTTAAATTAATTATAGCATTTATCGCTAATGCTCCAGTAGTAAATTTACTCATTTATTCACCTCCACAAAATTAAGCACTAACTAGTTGAAAAATGATAATTAAAATAGACACTATTGATAATAATATTGTTGCTGTTGCTTTTCCTCTTTTACGAGTTTTTAAACCTTGTGAAGCAAAATAGAAATTTAAAATATATATAATTACTCCATAAGCTACTCCCATAAAAGAACATATCAACCCAAATAATGACAACCAAAAACCAACTTCACACATTTTTTCTTGTTTCTTTGTTGTCTCATTTTGAAATATTTGTGTGAATTGATTTACATTTTGAACTGGTTGTTGATAATTATTTCGATTTAGGGGTTGTCCAGTATTAGGATCAAAATTCATTTGATTATTGTTTATATTTGCACCTTTATTATTTAATTTATCAATTTCTTTAAATAATGTATTTAAAGAATTTCTATAAGTCATAGCCGTTATATTAAGACTATTTTGTTCTATTGGAACTTCACCAAATGCTCCTTTAAACCACGCATAAATAGTAAGTGTTTGCCTTGATATTGAATAATTAAAATATCTATATCCTTGTATCATTGCATCTCCTGCTCTATAAAATTGTTCTCCATTTTTTTGTTGCAATTCATATTGATTACCTTGAATATAACTTTGAACTAAATTATTTACTAAATTTGGATCACAACTTAATTGAAAAGTATATGTACTTCTTCCTTTTTTCATTTCTTACTCCTTTAATTCTATATTTTAATGTATAAACAAAAAACTTAAATATATTTTAAACATTATTTAACAAATACTGCGCTTTATTATTATATTTTTTCTTCTCTATTATATTAAATCATTATTACATATTACTTTCTTCTAAAGTCCACTTTTATTACTTTATCATCTGACACTATAAAAATATCTATTAATTCAATTATTTTTCTAACTTTGTCAATTAAATTAATATTATTACTATTATTTATTATTTTAACAAAATTTATAAATTCAGTTTGCAAAAAACTGTCTGCTGTTTTTAATAAATAAATTTTATTTAATCTGTTTTTATCTTTTTCTGTAAAAAATGCATCACTAAACTCTAACAACAAATTAACTTGTTCTAAGCATGCATCATATATCTCATCAAGTGTAAATTCTTCTTGGGATATTAATCTTTCGTCTTCTATTTCATCGTCTTTATTATAAGCATCTAAAAGCATAACAGCATCACTTAT
Source organism: uncultured Bacilli bacterium (assembly GCA_944358805.1). Taxonomy (GTDB): domain Bacteria; phylum Bacillota_I; class Bacilli_A; order RF39; family UBA660; genus CALVVX01. The sequence continues at coordinate 3,448 of CALVSD010000011.1, read as the reverse complement.
ATCCCTATTTTTATCAGCTAAATAATCCTGATCAACTAATAAAGCTTCTAATACTTGAAAATTATTTATGTCCTTTTTAATTAATTTTTCTATTCTCGAAATAACTTCTTCATTTAATATTATTTGTCCTACTTTCTTATAAAAAGAATAACCAATTCCAGAATTATAGATACTTCTCATAATAGCATCTTTAACTTCTATATCTAAATCTAAATATTTTAGTTTTAAAGTATCTACTAATACGGTATATATAATAATTGGATACATATCATATAAATTTTCATCAAACATAACTAAATTGTCTAAAAAATACTGAATATCTTTTAAAAACTTATCTAAATCCTTTTCATTTATCCAATTATTATTCATAATTTTTAAATATATTTTATCGAATTGTTTTTTTAATACTTTATCATTATCAGTTAGATTATAGTAATCTTTATATATCCTATCAACATAATTTTTTAATTTTCTAACCTCATCTTTTTGTGCTTTACTATACTCTCTATGCTTACTAAAGTCTATTACTTCTGCCATACTTCCTCCGTTAAGTTTTTATATCTTTTATAAGATTATACCAAATTTTATTAATAATATCAAATTTTATAAAACTTTAATAATTATTTAATATATAGATGATTTCCAATTTTTAAATCACTAAAAGTACCTGGAGGTAATAATACAACAGCATCTCCGTCTTTATCTTCAAAAATAGTATTAGGAAACATATTATATTTAAATGCTACTATTTCTTGTTTATTATTTAATATTATAATGTCTATGTTTTGAGAAGATAAAATAGTACTAAACCTATTAGTATTAGGAATTATCACTCCATAATCTATTTTACATCTTTTGTATCTTAAAAAAGTGTCTAATTTTGTCAATATACATTTTATCTTCTTATTATTATAGATTATATACATTATTTTTTATTTTTAAGCATTGATTTTTCCCAAGTCCATGATTTAATTTCTGGTAAATCATCACCATATTCCTTTATATATTCTTTATGTTCTACTAACTTATCTTTACATATTTGAAGTAAATTAGCTGATACTTTTTGAAGTTTTTCAGTATGTTTTAATGCTGACATTACTAAATGGAATCTGTCAAGTTCATTTTGCACTCTCATGTCAAATGGTGTTGTAATTGTTCCTTCTTCTTTATAGCCATGAACATGTAAGTTTTTGTTAGTTCTTCTGTAAGTTAATTGGTGAATTAAATTAGGGTATCCATGGAATGCAAATATTATTGGTTTATCCTTAGTGAATATTGCATCATAATCGTAATCAGATAATCCATGAGGATGTTCGGTATCTGATTGAAGTCGCATTAAGTCTACTACATTTACTACCCTTATTTTTAAATCTTTAAAATGATTCCTTAAAATTGAAACAGCTGCTAATGTTTCTAATGTTGGAGTATCTCCACAACAAGCCATTACTAAATCAGGTTCCGAAGAATCATCATTGCTGGCCCATGACCATATACTAACTCCACTTGTACAGTGTTTTATAGCTTGTTCCATAGTTAACCATTGTGGTCTTGGATGCTTAGACGCTACAATTACATTTATATAATTCTTAGTTTTGATACAATGGTCTACACAAGAAAGTAAACAGTTAGCATCCGGTGGTAAATACATTCTGACAACATCAGCTTTTTTAGTTACCATATGATTTAAGAATCCCGGATCTTGATGAGTATATCCATTATGATCTTGTTGCCATATATGTGATGATAATAAATAATTAAGGGAAGCAATATTCCTTCTCCACGGAAGCTCACTAGTTACTTTTAACCATTTAGCATGTTGACTTACCATTGAATCTACTATTCTAATGAACGCTTCATAACTATTAAATAATCCATGTCTTCCTGTAAGCAAATATCCTTCTAACCATCCTTGACACATATGCTCTGATAACATTGAATCTATTACCATACCATCTTGTTTTAAAAATTCATCATTATTTTTGTAATTAGCATTCCACTTTCTATTAGTCTTTTCAAATACTGCACTAAGTCTATTTGACATCGTTTCATCAGGTCCAAATATTCTAAAATTATGATTTTCTTTATTTAATTTAATTACATCTCTTAAATATTTTCCTGCTTCAATCATATCTTGAGCCATAGTAGACCCTGGAACTGTTACTTTAACTTCATAATCTCTAAAATCTGGTGTTCTTAAATCTTTTAACAACTTACCACCATTTGCGTTTGGATTAGAACCCATTCGACGATTACCAACGGGAGCAAGCTCTTTTAACTCTTGTTTTAAAGTTCCATTTTCATCAAATAATTCTTCAGGTCGATAACTTTTTAGCCATCTTTCAAGTAATTTTAAATTTTTAGGATTATCTTTATTTACTATTATTGGAACTTGATGAGCTCTAAAAGTATTTTCTATTTCTTTTCCATCTACTTCTTTTGGTCCAGTCCATCCTTTTGGAGTCTTTAAAATAATTATAGGCCACATTGGTCTAGATGTATCTCCACTTAATGCATTTTTCTTTATTTTCTTTATTTTAGATACTACTTGTTCTAATACAAGAGCCATTCTTCTATGCATATACATTGGAGCATCTCCTTCAACATAATAAGGAGTATAACCACAACCTTTAAAGAAATTATCTAATTCATCATCACTAATTCTTGCAAATATAGTTGGATTAGCTATTTTATACCCATTTAAATGTAATATTGGTAATACTACTCCATCAGTTTTAGGATTTAAAAATTTATTATAATGCCAACTTGTAGCAAGAGGACCTGTTTCTGCTTCTCCGTCTCCGATAACACAAGCCGCAATTAAATCCGGATTATCTAAAACAGCTCCAAAGGCATGAGCTAAACTATATCCTAGTTCTCCTCCTTCATTAATAGAACCTGGTGTTTCCGGAGCCGCATGAGAAGATATTCCTCCTGGAAAACTAAACTGTTTAAATAATTTTTTTAGTCCTTCTTCATCTTCTGTAATATTTGGATAAACTTCACTATAAGTTCCTTCTAAATAAACATTAGATACTACTGCTTGTCCTCCATGACCTGGTCCTGATATATAAATCATATTTAAATCATATTTTTTTATTATTCTATTTAAGTGAGTATACACAAAATTTTGTCCTGGCGCTGTTCCCCAATGCCCTACTACATTTGGCTTTACATCGCTCATTTTTAATGGTCTTTTTAAAAGTGGATTATTCATTAAATAAAGTTGGCCAACCGATAAATAATTACATGCTCTAAAATATGCATCTATCTTTTTTAATTCTTCTTTTGTTAATATTTCTTTCATATCACACTCTCCCTATTATTATAATTGTACCAAATTTCTAACGAAAAGTCAGTATTTATTCTAAAATTGCAGGACAAAAGCACGAAAAAATCCTTTAATTACTTAGAACAATTATTTTGTTGACACTTGACTTGACAATTGTTC